>WQSG01000001.1 GCA_009788055.1 Defluviitaleaceae bacterium
CTTTAGCGTTGTTGTACGCATGGGGTTTTAACGGAAACGTGCCTTTGTTTTGGTCTTTGATTGGTCTTTATAGTTACTTGAAACTGCGTAAATTTGCTTGCTAGTGCGTTGTGTTCCTATAGCGAAACCCTGTAATAATGCGAGTTCGTGGCACTTGGTAAATGTTAAAGGAAGATAACACTTTTTTACAGCAGGTAAGTCATTGAGAATACCGGAGTATCGGAAGGTTTATGTAACCATTTTGGATGAGCCGATTGAAACTGAAAAAAAATCAAGAGATTCAATGTTTGGGTATTTGCGTGGTGAGTATAAAATTGCAAGTGATTTTGACGCACCACTTGAAGATTTTAAGGAGTATATGTAATGAAAATACTTGTTGATACTCATGTAGCGTTGTGGCTATTTAATGACTATGAAAATCTTTATCAACTCGCATCAAATTATTTACATGATGAAGAAAATGAGCTGTATATCAGCATAGCTTCTGCATGGGAAGTAGCTATAAAACACAGCTTGGGTAAACTTCCCTCTTTTGGCGGCGGGGTAAGTCGGTTTCTTCATGCGATAAATGATAACCCCATTCAAATTATTGGTGTTGATTCTGAATATGTTAAAAAAGTTGAAAACTTGCCATACGTTCATCGCGACCCTTTCGACAGAATTATTATAGCAACTGCGTTATGTGAGGACATGATAATTTTAACTGCCGATAAAAACATCCAACAATATGATGTGCCGTGGGCTTGGTAATTTTGCGCAAAACGAACATTTTTGTCAATTTAGCAACAGCCTTGTCAGTCGCCGTATAAGTGTGACTGCAAGGCTGTTTTAATTTTTTGGATGATAGAATTACATAGCGTAACAAATAAAAAAGGCGGGGGAATATCCCATGAAAAAGCAGAGCAGTAGGATTTTGGCACTTGCGATGGCATTGGTACTTACGATGGCGCAGGTTACACCAATCGGGGCGGCGGCGCATGAAATCGCGCACGAAGCCGTGCATGAAATCCCGTATGAAACGGCGCATGACGGAACAGAAACAGAAACGGTACGCGAAATTGCAAGCGTATTAACCACGCCGTCGGCGGTTGACGTTTTGCCGATGGAAACGAAACCCGAAGAAGAACCCGAGGAAAAAGTCGTTCCCTTTGCGGTAAACACTACGTTAAACCCGGGTGACACACAGGTTCGCATTAACAACATCATAAGCCAAAACCGCGGTACCCCTATTACCTTTACAATTCCGGCGGGGCTTACGATAAACACAACCGGGCGCATTGACATTGCCCAAACCGATAATGTTACTTTCACGGGTACGGGAACGCTTCGCGGTAACGGCACGGGCACGCTTATAAACATGACAGGCGGCGGGCTTACCATAGACGGCATTACCCTAACCGGCGGTGCAGGCGGCCCCGGAATGGCCGGCGCGATACACGTATCCCCTACCGGTACCGGCACACCAACGCTTACCATGCGAAGCGGCAATATCGTATCCAACACGGCACAGGGAAGCGGTGGCGCAATACACATCAGCCAAATAGGTTCGCAATTTGAAATGTTCGGTGGTTCGATACACAACAACCAAACCGGCGCGGGTTCGCAAGGGGGCGGTGTTCACGTAAACAACGCCACGTTCATAATGCGCGGCGGCACAATAAGCAACAATACCGCCGCTCAGGGCGGCGGCGTAAACGTAACGGGTACAAACGCTCTTTTCAGAATGCACAACGGAACAATAGCGCGCAACACCACAACAGCCACAGCGGCTACAAGCGGCGGCGGCGGCGTTCGTTTGGTAAGCGGAACATTTAATATGCAGGGCGGCATAATAGAAGACAATCGTTCCGCAAGACACGGCGGCGGCGTTTTAATGAACGGCGGCATGATGACCATGAGCGCGGGAACAATCCGCGACAACAGGCTTACCGCCGCAAACTCAAACGGCGGCGGAATCAGCATGGTCAGTGCTGTTCCCACGCTGACTATGGCAGGCGGAACAATTACCGGCAATACCGCAACAGGCGCAGGCGGCGGCATTGACGTAAACGACGGAAGTGCAACCCTAAACGGCGGTACAATTTCAAACAACTCCGCAGCCGGCGGCGGCGGCGCAATTGCAGTCACTTGGGCAACAGTAACAGCTACGGTGCAGCGTTTGACAATTGCGGCGGCTGTAAATATTTCGGGCAACACAAGCACCGCACATGAATACACCCTTTCTGCCGAAGACCGTGCATTCCTTTCGGGGCGTTACCCGGTGGCTGTTGTAAATTTGTTCGACAACCACACAATTTCATACACTCGCGGTATTCGCGTTGAATACTCGGAAGTACACTTCATGGTAAACAGCGGTAGCGGAACGCTTACCGCGTGGCACAACGGCGCGGCACTTACAAGCCCCGCAAATGTTAGGGCGGGGGAAACAATCCACTTTTCGGCAACGCCTGCGCCGGGCTACAGAGTTACCAACTGGACGGGCCATCAAGCCGCCACTGCGGGAAGCGTTTTCGGTAGCGTAGTTGCACAAAGCGGCGGGGCTTCCACAGCTGTATTTGTGAACTTTGCGAGGGCAGAAATCCCTGCGCCGTGGGCGGTTACAAATGTGCTTGGCACAGGCAGTCCCGCAGTAACGGAACGTTTTGCGTCCGCCGCGTCCTACCAAGGCGGCAGGTTCACCATGGACACACGCGGCACAAGTTTCCCCCGCTTTTTGGACGGCGACGGCACTTTTGCCGGCACAAGCGACAGGCTTGCATTTGTAAGCCAACCCATTCCCTACAACTACAACTTCACAATTAGCGGCTACGTTACCTTGCACCACCTTATGGACGGCAGAACCCACCCCGCCGGTGCAAGCAACGCGCTTTATGCAACGCAAAATACAGGTGTGGGCTTTATGGCAAGAAATCAAGTTGGCACAGGCGGCGCGGCACAAGGGGCGGCGTATGTAATGGGCGGCGTTCACCTTTCTACAAATGCAGATATAAACAACACGCACCCCACCTTAACCAACGCAAGAGTCGGCAGACTGCGCGCAACTGCCGGCGCAAGTACGGTAGGGCTAACAAACATGAACCTCATCGGTGATATCGAACTTGGCGTACCGTTCCCCGTTAGCCTAACACGGCGCGGCGACACAGTTACAATCGAAAGCAACGGCGTTACGCAAACTCTGCAAAATTTTGAGGGCTTTACAACAGACGGCGGCGAATACATTTATGTAGGAATGGTAAACAGCCGCATGGCACTTACAAGTTTCAGCGATGTTGTTTTGGAATACTACGACCCCGTTATCCGCACGTTGGAGCAACTTCTTGCGGCAATAGAGGCGGCGGCGGAAAGCGGCGAGCCTACCGTTTTGGAACTTCGCGGCGAAATTGAAACGCCCGCAGAAATTTCAATTCCCGCAAGCGCGTACATTACCCTCACGGGTGACGCAACAATTCACCGCACGGGCAGCGGAAGGGCAATGCGTGTAAACGGCACACTTACCGCAGACGGAATAACATTCACAGGCACAAGTGCGGGCGGCGGCATTGCGATAACAAGCAGCGGCACGTTTATTATGCAAAGCGGCGAAATTTCGGGCAACGAGGGCAATAATGGCGGCGCAGTAAACGTTGCGGCAAACGGAACATTTATAATGTACGGTGGCGAAATCACAGGCAACCATGCCCGCCAAAACGGCGGCGGTGTGTTTCTTTCAAACAACGCGGTGTTTACCATGTACGGCGGTTTTATCGCACACAACACGCCAAACAATATCGCGGGTGCGGGCGCGGACACGATTACGCGCAACGGCGGCTTCATTGAAGGACACACCCACCGCGTTACAACCCTTGAGGAATTGCTTGCAATAATCGCGGCGGCGGGAACAATCCCTACGACAATAGAACTCTACGGCGAAATCGTTTCAACCGTGGAAATTGCAATTCCCGCAGGGGTGGATATTACCTTCGTGGGTGACGGAACACTTATCCGCCCGACGGGAGGCCGCATACTGCGCGTAACAGGTACGCTAACCCTTGACGGCGCAACCATAAGCGGCGGCGGCGTAGCCGTTGTAAGCGGCGGCGAACTAATCATGAAAAGCGGCGAAATTTACGAAAACACAGCAAACAACGGCGGCGGCGTAAATCTTGCGGCAGGGGCAACCCTTACCATGTACGGCGGAAAAATTCACGGCAACCACGCAAACACAAACGGCGGCGGCATATTTGTGGCAGCAGACGCGGATGTTACGCTAATCGGCGGCGCGATTGAAAACAACACGCCAAACAATATCGCCGGCCCGGGCGCAGGTGATGTTATACGTTTTGGCGGAACAGTCGGCGGCGAAGAAGCACCCACCGACTTTATCATCAGAACCCTTGCAGAGCTTCGCCTTGCCTTGTTCGGCGCAACCGAAACCCCGCGCACACTCACCATTGGCGCAGACATTGAAGTCACAGGCGACGTTCTTGTGGTGGAGCAAGGCACAGACATCACGATTATTCGCGGCGGCGACTATCAAGACTTGTTCCGCACGGACGAAAACGGTTCTGTAATTCGTGTGTACGGTACGCTTACCATCGGCACTAACGCGTACAACGGCATATATGTAAGCGGCGGGTTTTCAGACGAAAACGGCGGCGGAATTTCCGTACCGCGTGGTGGCGAACTTACCTTAAACAGCGGTGGAATTTTGTACAATGTTACAACCGCAAACGGCGGTGGCGTTGCCGTTTTGGCGGGCGGCAGATTCACCATGAACGGCGGCGTCATCCGCAACAACGATACCATTACCACGGCTTCGGGAAGCACTCGCGGCGGCGGCGGCGTATTCGTGTACGGCGTTAGCGGCGGCGCGGCAAACCACGCATTCTTTACCATGAACGGCGGCATTATCGAAAACAATACGTCAACATTTGGCGGCGGCGGAGTTTTCGGCTACTCCCGCAACAACGGCACAAATATCATTACAATAAACGGCGGCAGTATCCGCAATAATACCGCAAACGCAGGTGCAGGCGGCGGAATAAGAGCCGATGCCCGCGCAGGCTCAATTTCGGATGTTGTAATCAACGGCGGATATGTCTACGGAAATGTCTCCACAGCAAACGGCGGCGGCGGCGTTTTAACAACGCGCCACGCGTCCTTCTTCATGCACGGCGGCAGAATTTCCGAAAACACTGCGGCTACAACAGGCGGCGGCATTCACGCGGGCTTTAACCGCGAAAACAACGGCTTTATCATGACGGGCGGCGAAATCGTAAACAATACAGCCGCACTAAGCGGCGGCGGAATATCCTTCCGCGGTTGGAGCTACCTGTCGGGCGCAAGCTTAGCAATTTCGCCCGCCGCAATTATTATGGGAAACACGGCATCTGTTACGGTTGGACTAACAAGCGCGGACGCGCTTCACCTTGCGGAAATGGGCTTGCACCCAAGTATTATCGCGCTGTTCGATAACCAACAAATCGAATACACTCGCGGCTACGATTGCACCCACTGCCGCGACAACGGTTGCAGAGCCTGCGGCTTAATCCCTGCCGCACCCGTGAAAATCGCTGTTTCAACGGAATTTGCAATCCAAGACGAAACGGTAGACATTCGCATAAAACTGCTGGACAATTTCGGCGTATCAAACATGGCACTGCGCATAGACTTCCCCGAGGGTCTTACCCTAACCGCCATCCAAGAGCATTCGGGCGTAAGCGGCTGGTTCACCACCTCTGTCGGCGCGCTGGAATATCTCGATTATCTCAAGGCAGAATGGCTTTGCGATAACGTAATTTTCTCGGGCGACGGAAAAATTCTTACGCTGACATTTCGCGTAAACTACAACGCAGAAAACGACTTTCACCGCATAACCGCCTCCCTCAACGACGATTACCGCGTAACAAACGGCGGCATAAACGTGCGCCCGCGCCAAGCGGGTGACGCAAGCGGCGACGGCAGAGTAACCAGTGCCGACGCAACCATCATCGCACGGTATTTGGTTGGGCAAGGCGTAACAATAGACCGCCGCTCTGCCGACATAAACGGCGACGGATATGTAACCGTTGCAGACCTAACCCTCCTCGCAAGATGGCTTGCAGGCCACAACGTAGAAAATCTGATAGCGTTTTAGCAACGCAACAAAAAACGCGCAGGCGGTTTGAATCCCGCCTGCGCGTTTTTTTGTGTTACGGCAATATTAGTTAATGCCTAAGTTTTCGTATACAAGAAGCATGAATGCATCTAATGCTTCTTCGCGGGTCATGTCACCGCGTGCGTAGTGCATTACAGCGTCGTCGATGAACCAGAGGTTGATTTGCTCGTCGTGTTGTGTGAAGAGTGTGCCGTCTGCGTATGCACCTGCGGGGATGAAAATATCAAACATATCTTGACCGCCAAGGATGTCAACTGTGCCGTCTGCGCCTGCCATTACAACGCCGGAAGCAACTGCATCTTTGGTTTCGTTACCCGGGAAGAGTGTGCCGCCTGCCCAGTGGTGTTGAAGGCCCGTGTCGGAAGTGTCAAGCAAAATCCATTCAAGGAGTTCGCGAACCCCCTCGGAAGCATCGGGGTTCATTTGAGCGGCGGGGATTACCCATGTTCCGCCCCAGTTAAAGCCAACGGGAGGAACTGCAATTGCCCAGTCGCCATAGGTGTCGCCAACATTACCAACCATAACGTGGTTGATAAGCCATGCGGGGCCGAGGAATGCAAACACGGGACGTTCGCCCACGCCTTGCATATCCGCAAACCATGCGCCTTGCCACGCGGCTGCGTCATTCATCCAGCCGTTTTGGTAAAGCATATATGCATAGTCGAAGAACGCCATGCGGTCGGGGTGGATGTTGATTCTGTTGTTCACAATCCACGGGCCGCCTGTGTTTCTTACTGCTTGCCAAATGTCGCCTGCGCCGGAAACCATTGCAATGCCCTCGGCATCCATTTCTGCCGCGGCTTCAAAGAAACGGTCCCAGCCGGGGCCGATTCTTGTGCGAACATAGTCCGGGTCGTCTGTTCCCCACACTTGCTCTGCAAGAGAACGGCGGTAAATTACCGCACCGCCCGTGTGTTGGAAAGCAAGACCAACAACTTCGCCTTGACGTGTGCCAAGTTCTACGATGTAGGGTGCAATTTGCGCTTCGGCAATTCTGCCCATAAGGTTTTCAATTCCCAGTTCAGAAAGTGGCATTGCAAATTGTGACATATCGCCTTGTGTATATCTTACAACAAATGCCGCTTCTGCCGCGAAAAAGTCAACGTCACCGTTTTGCAACGCCATATCCAGTGCCAATTGGTATTGGCCGCCGTCGGTAGCAACTACCGTTGGCACAACAAGATATCTTTCCGCAAACTCGGGGTTAAGTTCTTTGTAGCGTGCTACCATGTTTGGCAATTCGTCCGTGAATGACCATAAGTTAATTACTGTTTGACCTTCTGCGGGTTCGGGTCTTGGTGTTTCGTCAACCACGTCAACCTCTACAGGGTCTTCTGTTGCGTCTTGTTGTGCGGGTGCGCCGTTTTCCGCAACGGTTTCTTGCGGTGCGGGCGCGGGTGCAGGCTCGTTTGTTCCGCAAGCCGCAAACGCAAGCATTGCAACAAGCACAAGTAGGAAAATCAATTTCCTTTTCATTTTTTTACCTCCTGTTTGGAAAAATTATTTTTGGGGAAATTCCCCTTTGTGGCAGTTTACAATAATTACAATTTAATTACAAGTATATGACAGATAAATGACAAAAAAAATTATTTCGCCGCCTACTTCAATTGAAACAACTGTGTCAATGTCTAGGAAATCCGTTGGAATTTCCCACAAAACATAGTTTCCCGTGGGGGCGGCAGAAAAATCGTTTTGCGGAAATATCATCGCAACGGATTTAAGACAATAGCGCGTCTGCGCGAAAACGCCTTCGGTAGTGTTTATCGTAATGCTTGGGGTTCGCCGTTCTTCGCCGTGAATTTCCAACAGCACGGTAAACGGCGAAACGGTTACTTTCATAAGAGTTGCATTGCCGAAACAAATATTTAAGTCCTTCGCGACAAGCGCGGCTTGCGGCGTTTCTTCCGCGTCAATGTAGAACGGAAAATACCAACGTATATCCATTACGTCCCAATCAAGCATCCCGATAATCCCGTCTTCGCAAGTGCCGTCTGCAAGTTCCACGTTGTAACGAATCTGCATTAATTGAAAGAATAATTCGTTGCCCACCACGGAATGCATGAAATATTGGCGGCTGTGAAGCGTTACCGTTCCGCGTTCGCAACGGTCAATCACCTGCGAAACCGTGCCGATAGAACCGCCCATATCATAAACACAGCTAACGATTGCCCACACCTGCACCTCGCCGTCGAAACGGTCTTGGTCGGTCAAATCCTCCAGAGTGATATACACGTCCACGACATTTGCGAAAACCCCAACCGCCACGACTTCGATTCTTACGCCGTCGTAGGAATATTCGCCCGTAACAATTTCCACGGGATGAAGGAACGCCGCCATATCCTCGCCAACAACCCCGCGCAACCTGTCGAAACTGCCCACGCTTGCCGCAATCACCGTCACCGCCAAAGCCAAAACAGCCGCAATAAAAATAACCGCAAATCGTTTTGAAAACCGCGCTTTGCGAACAGGTGCCGCCGCCCTAACCTTAGCCATCGTAAGCTCTTTTATCCGTTCGGTTGAAATTTGTTCACCATTGTGGTTCATGACAGCACCTCCCTAAGTTTTTTTCTGCCCCGCACAAGACGGTGTTTAACCGCCGACTCTGAAAGCCCCGTTCCCGCCGCAATTACCGCAACCGTTTGCCCTTCATAATAGTGACGCAAAAATATATCACTGTCCGGCGAACCCATTGCCAAAACAGCTTCCCTAATCGTTTCATTCTCGCAATCCAAAATAAATTTGTCTTCCGTTTCGCACCCGCTTGCCGCGATTTCTTCATCCAGCGGCAAATCCATTTGCACCCCACGCAACCTGTTCTTCGCCTTGTTACGCGCTACCGCCCCAAGCCACGGCTTCAAATTTTCCACACCGTCCGCTTTCTCCCACAGCGCGAAAAATACATCTGATGCCACTTCCTCCACGTCCTCCCGCGCCAGTCCGCCAACATTCCCAATAACCACACACACATACGCCGCATACTTGTCCATAATCTTACCCAGCGCACGTTCGCTTCCGCGACGCACACCCGCAATCATTATCCTGTCAAACACCGCTCACACCTCCCTCATTATTATAGACACATGATTTCACTTTTTGGTGCCGTTCGGTTGAAGAAAATTTTAAACGCAATCAAAAAATCCGCGAAGAGGTCGCGGATATCTTGGAAAAAAACGAATGCTTCACAGCGGAGCGTTTGCTTCCTATGCTAACGTGTTGAAATTTTCGGTGTCTGTGAGCATTCTGTGAGCGTTAATTTGCGCCTGAGATAGTTGCCGCAGATAGCCCCTGTCGCTTGTGGCGCGGAAGCAAAAATCATCATCCGGCGGGTTCGGCGTATATCCCATTGCGGAAATATGCGCGTTAAACGCCGCCACACGTTCCGGATTTTGTTCTGCGTTGGCTCGCAGTTGCGCCCTGCGCGGCGCAGATTCCTGCATCGCCCTGCTTAACGAAAAATTAATCAGCGTATTGTTTCCGATTATCATAACGCACCTCCTACATATTATTGGATTGCAAATTTGCCCAAGCCATATCAAGGGCGGCTGTGACGCCGCGTTGGTTTAGATTGTTGAAAAAAATATCCGCAAAATCATTGGCCTGTTCCGCGTGGCTCGGTCTTGAGCCATCGGGTAATGCATTTTCTATCCGTGCGGATTCTGCAAAAAAATTGATTAGCAAATGTCTGAAAGCATCTTCAAGCGGGCGCATATGCCCTTGCCCCCGCACATTACTGCGCACCGCATCAAAACTATCCGCCAACGCTCTAAGCCCGTCAAGATTTCCTAAGATACCATCCGCGCTGTAAAGGTTGTTATCTTCCGGCGGTTTAATTTCCCGCAACGCTGATACAATTTGGTGCATAAAATCCAATTTTCGGATGGTTGGTTGGTCTATGCCCGACGCGCCCCTTGACGGGTCAATCCGCACAAAAGAATCTCGTTGGCTGTGGTGCGAATAATGTTCGTTGAGAATGTAAATGCCGCTAACGCGCATTATTGCAGTAAACGGTTGCCCATTGTTTGCTGTGGACAGCAAACCGCCAAGCAAATTGTGCGTACTTTCTGCGGCGATGAGTTCTCGCTCTCTGCTTGCTTGCGCCGCCAACCATTCGTTTGCTTGTGTATCCGTCCATCCGGGAAAATTTCCATCATTATCGCGGAAAGGAATCCCCGTCCACTCCATAGAAAGTGCTTGCCGCTCATAATCGGTTGCGGCGGAATTCCATAATGCCCGCCTTTGGGCGGCGAGTTCTCTTGCTTCATCACTTATAACCACTCTGTCCATTTGCATAACAGCGGCTCTGCGTTCGGCAGACCTTGCGGTGCTTGCGGATTTTGCGGGCTGATATTGGTTTGCGTTTTGCTGATATGTCATCTTGTTAATCACGAAAATTCCTCCCATCAATATTTATATCGGCACAAATTCAAAAAAATATAAGACTTTTTCTTATATTTTGAGTATACTATGTTTGAGGAGGTGCGAAATGTATCTTGTGATTTTTGGCGTTGGGGCGGCGTTTATTGTTTTGTCGCTTCTTGTGGGCGAATTTGTGGAAGTGGAAATGGACGTTGAGGGGTTTTCTCTGGGTTCGTTTTTGCGGCCGACGCTTATTGCAATTTTTTTGGTTGTGACGGGCGGAATGGGATTGCTTATCGCGCCGCGTGTGGAATTTGTGGGCGGTGGCGGTCTTGTTTTGTTTGTTTGCGCCGTAAGCGGGCTTTTGGTTGCGGGTTTGGTAAACCGCTTCATATTAATACCCATGCACCGCGCACAAAACACCAGCACGTTTAACAAGCAAGACACCGTTGGCACTTCGGCAGAAGTAATTTCGCCAATCCCGCAGGGCGGGTACGGTAAAATCCGCTATAACATAAGCGGCTCGTATGTAACAAGCCCCGCAAAAAGCGAAGACGGAAACCCCGTCCCTCGCGGGGAAAACGTAGAAATAATTTATATAGAAAAAAACACGTACTTTGTGCGTAAGGAGGCAAAAAATGTTTGAAGGTATTTTAATTTCGGGGATTGTTGGCTTGATTTTTCTTGCCATACTAATCATGTTTTTGTTGTGGAAACGGATTCCGCAAAACAAAGCGGCGGTTGTAACGGGTTTGCGAAAGCGGATAATTTCCGGCGGCGGCGGGCTGGTTGTGCCGCTGTTTGAACGGTACGACATTATCTCGCTGGAGAACATTAAAATTCCGCTGGATATCGACAATGCGATTTCCAGCCAAGGTGTGCCCGTTACGGTAAAGTCGGTTGCGGTGGTTAAGGTTAAGTCGGACAAAGAATCTATTTATTCTGCGGTGGAACAGTTTTTCCGCGGCGCGACAGAAAAAACGTCCATGGAAATCGCAACGCAGTCCAGCTATGTATTGGTGGGTAAGCTCCGCGAAATCATAGCGAAAATGACGGTTGAAGAAATCTATCAGGACAAAGACAAATTTTCCAGCGAAGTTCAGGAAAACGCGGCAATCGCCCTTGCGGAAATGGGTCTGGAAATCAAGGCCTTCACGGTAATGTCCATAGAAGACATTAACGGCTATTTGCAAGCCCTTGGTCGCAAGCGTATTTCCGAAGTAAAACGCGACGCGCAAATTGCGGAAGCCGATGCGGAACGCGAAACCGTTGTAAAAACCGCCGAGGCAACGCGCCTTGGTGCGGAAGCAAAACTTCGTGCCGAAACGCAGGTTGCGGAAGCCACAAAGGAAAAGGAACTGAAGGTTCAGGCATACCGCCGCGAGCAAGAATCCGCAAAGGCTATCGCAGACAATGCCTACCAAATTGAAGAAAACAAAGTGAAAAAAGAAGTAACGGAAACAGAACTTCAAGTTGAACTTCTGCGCCGCCAACGGGAAACGGAACTTGCGGAACAAGAAGCAAAACGTATGGAAAAAGAACTTGAAGCAACAATAAACAAACAGGCAGACGCAGAGCGTTACCGTCAAGAACGCCTTGCGGAAGCAAAAAAATTCCAGCACGAAGCCAACGCACAGGCAGAAGCCACAGCCATCAAGCTGGACGGTCAAGCCCGCGCCGAAGCTATCCGCCTTCAAGGTCAAGCCGAAGCGGAAGCCATCCAAGCAAAAGGTCTTGCGGAAGCCGAAGCCATGATGAAAAAAGCCGAGGCGTTCAAGCAATACAATGACGCCGCCGTTATCCAAATGCTAATCGAACGCTTGCCCGAAATTGCCAAAAACGTAGCTGCACCCCTTTCCCAAACGGAAAAAATCGTTGTTGTGGACAATGGCGGCGGCGCAGGCGGCGGGAAATCCGGCGCGGCAAAAGTTGCAGGCTACGTAACAGACATAATAGCCCAACTGCCCGAAACCGTTGAAGCCCTCACAGGCGTAGACCTAATCGACGTACTAAAAACCGCAACGGCGGGCAATCCGGAAATCGCAAAAGTTGTTGAAGCCGTAGCGAAAAAAGAATAGACCTGTTCTGCCGTTTGGTTCTAACGCCCTGTTTATCGCAGGGCGTTATTTCTTTTTCCACCCATTCAGCAAAATAACAATAATTTTGAACAGCCCGAGGAAACCGAAAATGGGGTAGACGAAGATAACGATATTTGAGAAGCCGATATGTGCGGCAAGAACGCCGAGGATGCACAAGACGGCGGCGGCTTTGACTTTATTTTTGTAGCCGCGGCCTTCCAGCCATTGCAGAACGGCGAAAGCGTTGCAGGCGGCGGTGGTGAGGAGCGCGGATATCAGCACGGTCAAATATAAAATGCTGAAAAGATTGCCGTAACCGGATGCGATATGTAAAAACGGGATTTCAAGCGAGATTATATCGGCGTAGTACAGGAACAGCGGCAGTGACATCGCAAGCCCAAGGATGGTTATTACGCCGCCGCCGAGAAGGCCGCCTATGAGCGTGTCGCGTTTGGTTTCGGCAAGTTTAGACGTTGCCGCAAGAACGGGTACGCCCGTTACCAAATTGTATGAACCATACACAACTGCGGATAGCAACCACGCTAGCCCAAAGCGTCCGCCGAAGGACGCAAACACGGGTGCGGTGTACGCAAGAAAACTGTAAATGCCTATGAAAATTCCGCCAAGAAGCATAAGCGGCGCGAGAAACAAATTCACTTTAACTATGCCGTCCAAACCGAAACACAGTATTGCGAAAACAATCAGGCCAACCAACAACGCGCCCGCACTAAACGGCAAGTAAAACGCCTGATACGCCGTTGCGCCCGCACCCGCAAGCATCGCGGTAAACAGACAAAACAGAAAACCCGCAACAAGCCCTTCCATAATCGGGCCCAGCCTGTCGCCAAGCAAGTGCCGCATTAGTCCGCCATAGCTTGAAATTTCTTCGCGGCGGCAAATGGAAAGCACCGCCCAACCCACAAGCGCGAACAGCACCCCCGATACAATAAGCCCCCACATTCCGATTCGTCCAAAGCCTACAAAATACTGTATCAATTCCCGTCCGGACGCAAACCCTGCCCCAAGAAAAACAGAACCATACACCACGGCAATTTTTAATCCATTATCCAGCTTCATATATGTAACACCTCCGTTAAAACTATATGGGGGTTTGTTCGACAATATGATAAAATATTACGGAAAGGAGTAGTCCAATGCATACGAAAATAAAAATTTGCGGGCTTACGCGCCTTTGCGATATCGAAGCGGTGAACGCGGCAAAGCCCGATTACGTCGGGTTTGTTTTTGCGCAAAGTCGTCGGCGCGTTACGGCGGAACAAGCGCGGCAATTACGCGCCGCGCTACACACCGATATCATTCCCGTTGGCGTTTTTGTGAATGAAACCGCAGAAAATATACTTTCACTTGTGCGCGGCGGCGTGATAAACTGTATACAACTGCATGGTACAGAGGACGAAAACTTTATACGCGAAATCAAATGCGAAACCAGCGCACCCATTATAAAAGCCGTCCCGATACAAAAACACGGCGATGCACAGGCGCACGAAAACTCTCTTGCAGACTATCTTCTCCTTGACCACAAGGGCGGCGGAACGGGCAACACCTTCGACTGGAGTCTGATAGGCACATTGCAAAAACCATTCTTTCTTGCGGGCGGGTTGAATCCGCAAAATATCGCCGCCGCTATTCAAACGCTAAACCCCTTCGCCGCAGACGTTAGCACGGGCGTGGAAACTTCCCCCGGAATAAAAAACGCGGAGAAGATAAAAATTTTCATGGAAAATTCAAAAAGGAGCTGAATAATGAAAAACGGTAAATTTGGAGAATATGGCGGGCAGTATGTAGCCGAAACGGTAATGAGCAGTTTGAAAGAGCTGGAAAAAGCGTATGAGCATTACAAGAATGACGCGGCGTTTAAAGCGGAGTTGAAGGACTTGCTGGACAACTATGCGGGCAGACCTTCGGGGCTGTACTACGCGGCGAAGATGACGGCGGACTTGGGCGGCGCGAAAATTTATTTAAAGCGCGAGGACTTGAACCATACGGGTTCGCACAAAATAAACAATGTGCTGGGGCAAGCATTGCTTGCGAAAAAAATGGGCAAGGCGCGGGTGATTGCGGAAACGGGCGCGGGGCAGCATGGTGTTGCGTCTGCGACGGCGGCGGCACTGTTGGGGCTTAAATGTGAGGTTTTCATGGGGAAAGAGGATACGGAGCGGCAGGCACTAAATGTGTTTCGCATGGAAATGCTCGGCGCGAAGGTTCACCCCGTTACAAGCGGCACAATGACGCTGAAGGACGCGGTAAACGAGACGCTTCGCGAATGGGCTTCACGATTGGACGACACGCATTATATTGTAGGTTCTGTTGTTGGGCCGCATCCGTTCCCCGTGATGGTTCGGGATTTTCAAAAAATAATCGGTGAAGAAATTAAGGCGCAAATGCTGGAAGCGGAAGGCAAATTGCCGGACGTTGTTATTGCGTGTGTCGGCGGCGGTTCAAACGCCATAGGCGCGTTTTACGATTTCATAGAGGATAAGGAAGTCCGCTTAATTGCTTGCGAAGCGGCGGGGCACGGCGTAGATACACCAAAACACGCCGCCACCATGACAAACGGAACCGTGGGCATTTTGCACGGAATGAAAACATATTTCTGCCAAGATGTGTACGGGCAAATTACGCCTGTGCATTCCATTTCGGCAGGGCTGGACTATCCGGGTATCGGGCCGGAACACGCGTATCTTTCGGACACGCACCGCGCAGAATACGTCCCCGTTACAGATGACGAAGCCGTTGAAGCATTCAACTATCTGTCGCGGACGGAGGGAATTATTCCCGCAATCGAAAGTGCCCACGCCATTGCATATGCCCGCAAAATTGCGGGTGCGCTGGGTGCGGACAAAACCATAGTGATAAATCTTTCGGGGCGCGGAGACAAAGACGTGGCAAGCATAGCGCGATACATGGGGGTAAAAATTGATGAATAGAATTGCGGAAGCATTTAAGGGCAAAAAAGCACTAATTGCATTTTTGATGGGCGGCGACCCCGATATTTGCACAACGGAAAAACTAATCATCGCAATGGCGGAAGCGGGCGTTGATATTTTTGAAATAGGCATCCCGTTTTCCGACCCCGCCGCAGACGGCCCGGTTATTCAGGCGGCAAGCGTTCGCGCGCTGGAAAAAGGCTGTACGGCGGATGATTTGCTTAACATGGTACAACGTGTGCGCGAAAAAATTTCAACGCCAATAGTTTTTCTCACATATGCCAATTCGATTTTTGCATACGGAAAAGAACGCTTCATGGAGCGTTGTCGCGACTGCGGCGTGGACGGCGTGGTTGTGCCGGATATCCCCCACGAAGAGCGCGGCGAACTTTCGGACGCCTGCGAGAAATTCGGCATAACGCAAATCGCGCTGGTCGCGCCAACCTCCGAAGAGCGCGTAGAAAAAATCGCCCGCAACGCCGAAGGCTTCATCTACTGCGTGTCCACCTTGGGCGTAACGGGGATTCGTGACGAAATCCGCACAAACATCACCGCGACAATTTCAAAAGTGCGCAATGTTTCTCAAATCCCGTGCGCTGTGGGCTTCGGCATTTCCACGCCCGAACAAGCCCGCGATATGGCTTCCGTTTCCGACGGCGCGATAATCGGCTCTGCCATCGTGAAAATAATCGGCGAATACGGCGCGGAATCCGTCGAGCCTGTCCGTCAATATATTTCTCGTGTTAGGTCAGAAATGGATGTAATTCAAAAATAAAACGCCAAAAAATCCACCGTGCCGTAAAAATTTAGAAGCAACCCAAAAAGAAACGGCGCGAAATTAAGGTATACGCGGTTGTCCTGCGGGATATTTTTCATGATAAACAGCAAGCCCAAGAAAACCGCCGCCAAAGTGTCAACGGTATATCTCGCGCCAAACTGATGCCCGCCCAGCGTCAAATGCGAAGAAAACGCAAGAAGGTGCAACGCGATTAAAACGGGCAACGCAAAAATAAGACAGGTTTCAAGGGTTGGTTTTGCACCCTTGAAGCCGTACATAAAAAGATACACCGCATAACTTACAAAAATCGGAGACGCGACCCAAAACGCAAAGCCGTGAAACATTGGCGAATCTGTCAGGTTAAAATTGAACAGCATACGGCGCAAATTGTCGGGCATACTGCTTAGCTGAAATTTGTCCACATAGTCAAACTCGGGCAGAAAATTGTGGCCAAATTCAAAAATACTGCCGAAGCGCGTAAAATTAAGCCACATAAAAAACGCGCCCAACACAAACGCAGGAGCGGCATAAACAAAAATCTTTTTTGCAAACGGAACGAACTCGCCTTCTTCCCGCATAAAAATAAGCCACAGCACAACGGGTACATAAAAAATGTTAAACGGGCGACAACCCATTGCGGCGCACATTGCAAACAGCGAGATAAACGAGTGCTTTTTGTTTGGCGTAAGCGCGTAATAAAACGCCATAAGCGTAAGCAAAAACGCTAAATTTTGCGCGATATACCACACCGCACCCCACAGCGCGATGTGCAAATAGTTTGTACCAAGCACAAGAAACAGGCTTATAAAAACCGCATGGGCTTTGTTCGCCAGCAACAAATTTGCAATTTTGTATGCGTAAACAAGCGACAGCAACGAAACCGCAAGCGCGATAACGTGGTCGGGCGTGGTTATGCCGAAAGCAAGCACAAACGGCAACATCACAACAGAAGGAAACGGCGGAAAGCTAATGTAATACCGCCCTTGAAACCGTGCGATTTCCAGCCACGGGATATCCTCCGCAAGATGGAGATAGCCCTCCAACCACCTCGCCGCCTGCCGCGAATACGAATTGTACCAATTCACCGCAAGCGGATTAAATTCTCCCGCGAAAATATAAATCAGGCCGTACACAATTCCCGCGGCACCCAAAATAATTATGTATGGCAAAAAATTATTCTTGAAAATCATACAATCACCCATCGGCATTATAAAATATTTTGCCCGTCTTGAAAAGTCGCGGGAATAAAAACCGCACACGTCTCATACATTTTTTACATGACAAGAAATATCTGAGAGGACGCGCTAAGATGGGTGGAGCAAGAATTTTTGTATTACATAAGAAGGATTTAATCCGCATGGGGATAATAGCACTTGTTGCCTTGGTGCTGATAGTTGCGGCATTGATTTTCCTTGTTTCGGGAGGAAGAAGCGAGCCGGACGCGGCGGCACGTTTTATACCCGGCACATATTCGTCAACGATTTTGCTGTACAACGAGCCGCTGCACGTTCGCGTGACGGTTAGCGAAAACGAAATCCTGTCCATATACATGACAGATATGGCAGACATTCACAGAACCTTCTACCCGCTTTTCGAGCCGCGCATGGCAGACCTTGCACAAGAAGTTCTGCGATACCAGTCCGCCTACATCAATCCCCGCACCGATTATCCCGTAACAACCGCGATTCTACACAACGCCGTAAGACACGCGCTGGAGATGGCGTATGCGGAGTAAGGAAGTTCTCGGGGCTCTGCCCCGAACCCCGCAAACTTTTTGAAAAAAGTTTGAACAAAAACTTCAATTTAAAAACCGCGCAAAATTCGCGCGGTTTTTGTGTTATTCAAAGAGTTCGGAGAGTAGTGGTGTGATTTTTTCTTCAATGCTGTTTTCAATTTCGTCAAACGCGGACAGTGTTTTTTCGGGCAGTTGGAACAGCCCGTTGTTTGCGGTTTGCGGCTTATACAAAAGCTGCAATATTTTATTTCTAAACCTTACGTAATTCCACATAAAATCACCCCGAAAAAATTAAAGTTTTTTTGAAGAGGGGGTTTGGGGGAGAAACTTTTTTCTTAAAAAAAGTTTCTCCCCCAAGGTCTTATCTCTCTATCACCAGTATATGCAATTACCGTAATTCTGCTTCCAGCCTGTAGATTGGGCCGTGTGCAGAGAATTTTTCTTCGTATTCGGTCATGATGTTTTCGGGGAAGTTGGAGGCGTGGAGGTCTAGGGAGATGTTTTTGACCAGCCAGTTTTTGCGGCTGAAACTCTCGAGGGAGGACTCGAAGAGGACGCGGTTATCGGTTTTGAAAAAGATTTCGGGTATTTTAAGTTTTTCGTAAAGTTCCAAAAAAGTATCGTAGGTAAGGCGGCGTTTTGCCCACTTTTTTTTGCGACTCCACGGGTCGCAGAAGTTGATGTACAGGCGCGAAATTTCGCCCGACTTGATGAACTCAAGGCCATCGTTTACATCCGCCACAACGAATGCGATAGAGCCTGCGGCTTTTTCTTCTGCGCGTCGGGCGGCGGTTGCAAGTATGGTTTCGTCGCGCTCTACGGCAACAAAATTGATATCGGGTTCTCGCCGCGATGTTTCGATTATAAAACGCCCCTTGCCGCAACCAATCTCTAAATGGATGGGTTTGCCGTCGTTAAAATATTCTGTTAGCCGCCCGAAATATTCGCTTTCGTTGCGCAAAATGCGGGGGTTGTTTTCCAGCTCTCCCGCAGACCATTTCTTTTTTCTCGTTCTCATATACTTGCTCCAATCTGTTTCAGGAAGTGTTCATACTACAGGAAAAAAATCGCGGTAAGTATAGCATTTTTGCAGAAAATGTCAATTTCCAGCACTTGTGTTGTCAAGGTAGTTTCTGAAAGGCGGTAAGCACTATGCTATTCAAATTACGCATATTCATAATTACGTATTGACATAAATTAAATGCCGTGATATTATGTATTTACGTTCGAGCGTAATATCATAATTCAAGGAGGTTTCTATGACAAGAGATTATGGCAAAGAAATTGACGGTATCAATGCACAGTTGGACGAAATCAAGGATTTATTGATGCGGTTCACAAAACAATCGCAAAAGAAAACAGGTGCAAAGTCGCTTCAACACATTGAACCCATGCGTAATATGCACTCCGATAAACGGTTATCGGAGTTAATGGAAGAAATGTGCGAAAAGGCAGATGGAGAAGGTATTACGGGTTTTATCACCTATTTAGGCGTTTTTGCATCCGGTGGCTGTCAATCAAATTGGATAAGTAATCAAGTGAATACCGACAGGCTTCTTGCGCTTATCGAAAGCAATATTGCCGTAAAGGTGCTTGCCTGTATCGGCAATAACGATAGATTGAATATGCTCCTCGCGTTGCTCCATGCCCCAAGAACGGTGGCGCAGCTTGTGGAGGAATGCGGCTACAATACGACAGGGCAAGTTTATCACCACTTAAAGCCGCTTCTTGCCGCTGATTTGGTAAGAGAGGACGAGAACAGCCGCGGCAGTTATTTAATTCAACCTCACCGTGTTCAAGGCGTTATTATGCTTCTTGCCGGTATCAGCGATATGCTTGATACAAAATATACGCAAGGTGACTGGGAACAAATTACAGATTGACGGATTTTGCTTCACAGAAGTAATGCGAAAAGGTTTTACTTCCCCCTTTCGCATTACTTCTCAACTGCCTTCATATTATAAGTCCGGGACGTGTTGACTCTTCCGCTGGGTAAGCGTTTATGATATACAAATCATACAACAAGGGAGGCAACACATGAGTAATCTTATTAAAATCCGAGATATGGCATCGAAGTATGATGTATCGGCGCGAACCCTGCGTTACTACGAAGACATGGGGCTAATTTCCAGCACACGCACCGATGATTATGCGTACCGCCTGTATGACGAGGCGGCGGTGAAAAAGCTGGAACAGATTTTGGTTTTGCGAAAGCTTAACATCAGCATAAAGGATATCAAGCAAATTTTCAGTGCGTCAGGCTCGCAGATAGTGCTGGAGGTATTGGGCAAAAAGGTGAATGACATTGATGCCGAGGTCGCGCTACTTCACGAGTTAAAAAAAATCGTTATGGAATTTATCCGTCAAATAGAAAAATCCGATTTCTCAAATGATTCTCATGTGAAAAAATTATACGAAAAAGCAAAAGATATTGAAAACAAAATTGAAAACCCGTTGCAGCATCTTATGGAAGTTACTACGCAGCTGGACAGCAGAAAACTCCCCAATGTTATGGTGGTAAAGCTACCGAAATTCCGCGCGGTTACATCGGGATGGACAACCGACGAATATTGCGGCGGCGATTTTTGGGAATGGGGCGAAAAAAACAAGCACCTTCTCAAAAATATTGTTTGGGATAATGACGAGTTTATTCTTGACAAAGAAATTTCTTGTGAAACAAGCGCGTTTATTTTTGCAATCAACGATGACGTAACCCCGTCAGACACCGCCCCTTATGAAATTATCGAAGTCGAAGGCGGGTTATACGCCACAGCCATATGCGTAGACATGGACGACGACAGCATGACAAGCCTGTATCCGCAAATTTTGAAATGGCTGGGCGGGACAAACTTCACCCGAGACACCTCACGCGACTTAATGGCGCACGGGCTTTTCACGCACAGCGATGTAAAAAAAGGGCTGGGTTATCATCAACTGCAACGATATGTACCTATAAAATTTAACACAGACGGTTGGAAAACCGTGTATTCACTTGCAACAGATGAGGTGATACGGGATTTTAAAATCGGCACGTCCGCGGGCGGATTTAACACAAATTTTATCGAATCATCAGGCGACCCCACATACACATTTTTGCAAAACGGTATCCATGTCACCAACACTAAACACGACTGGGACGGAATTGACATAAATCTTAAAGCACTAAATATACCGCCAAACCACTACTGCGCTGTGGACGTAAGCGGAAAAATCATCGCCGACATTGCAACTAAAAGCCGTATGTGGATGGCAGGTATGCCGGGTTACGACTGGCTGGACAGCCATTCTTCCACCGACGGAGAATACTTCCGTCTGCAGCATACCTTCCCCGTAATCGAAGGCAAACCAATCCCATTTATCAGAGTCGCCGGCATTGCCCACCCTCAAATTTCGCCCTTCATAATAGAAGGTATCGAGGTCACGGTAAAGCCGTTTACAGAAGCCCCGGGGTACATTGAGTCTGAAAAAATCAAGGTAATCGTTGTGGAGTCGGACACAGATTCGTATTTTGAATTTATCATGCCGAAAAGTTATAACGGCGACAAAGAAGCCTTCCGCAAAGAAATCTACGACCTTCATCTGGACAAATGGCTAACCATGGACAGCAATAACAAAAAGCAACTCACAGGCAACCCCGATACATTCCGCCAAGATGAAAACGGCCATCAAGTGCTTATGATAAGCATTGAACAGGATTACAAAAAGGGACTGCGTTAAGCATTTATTATGCCAAAATCATGTCTGCGATTCGTGTTGCTTCATCGTTTCCTTTTAATAAGCGGAGAAGTTCCAGCGCGAAGTTTATGGAAGTTCCGACGCCTTTGCTTGTGGTAATGTTGCGGTCTGTAACCGTAGGGTCTTTGGAAATTTTTGCGGCATTAAGTTGCGGTTCGCAAGACGGGTAACACGCGGCGGTTTTGTCTGAAAGAAAGCCGAGCATTCCAAAAATCGTGGGCGCGGCGCAGATTGCCGCCAAGGGGCGGTTATGCGCGTTGTGTGTGCGCAAAAGTTCCAGAAGCGGCTCGTGTTCCTTGTAGCTCGTCGTTCCGGGGCCGCCGGGTAAAATTAGCATCGCATTAGAAACATCCGGCAGTTCTTCAAAAATTAAATCTGCCGTTACGCAAATATCTCGCGAGCCTTTGACAACACGCTCCCCCGTAATCGAAACGCTTGCCGCTTTAACGCCGCCGCGCCGCAAAATATCCAGCGTTGCAATCGCTTCCACCTCTTCAAAATTTTCGGTTAAAAACATAATTGCTTCATACATTTTTGGTTGCTCCCTTCAGATTTTGCCGCATTTTTCATAAAATATCTTATAACAAAATTTCATGCTTGACAAACTCTTTTATATGTTGTACTATTGCGCCTGTGAAAAACACGAAACACATTTCGGGCGCATAGCTCAGCTGGGAGAGCGCCTGCCTTACAAGCAGGATGTCGGAGGTTCAAGTCCTTCTGCGCCCACTAATGCCCCTGCGGGATTCTCTTGCGGGGGCGTGTTTTTCGGCGGAATAGCTCAGTTGGCTAGAGCATACGGTTCATACCCGTAGGGTCGCTGGTTCAAATCCTGCTTCCGCTAGTACATAACTCCGTGTGAGACGCAATCGGGAAGATGGGCTGTTTTATGAAAAGTAGGCTGGACAACAACAGCAACTTGAATGCCGTAATCAAACAATTGCAAAAAGAAAACAGCGCGTTGAAGATGAAGATTGCGTTGGCGGAAGCGGATATAGCAAAAAAGAATGCGTCTGCCGAAGAAGTGCATTACATGAATTTTATTTTGCAAAACACCACCAACATTTTATTTTTGTTGGATTTGGACAAGAAGTTTGTGTATGCGTCCAAGATTTTCTTGGAAAAAGTGGGAGTGGAAAGTCTTTCGCTTTTAAGCGGCAAATATTACAAAGACGTTTTAAAAAGCATTTTGGGTAACAAAAACATGATGCGCCTTTCGGGCGCAATCAGCTTTGGGCTTACGCAAAGCATGACCACCGCCTTGGAGCGCGAGGTGGATAAAGACGGCGAAGCAAGTACATACACGGCTCATGCGTCCCCGATTATAGACGCTAAGGGACGGCACACGGGCATTTTGGTTCTTCTGGAAGATATCACAGAGATAGACGATGCGATTATGGCGGCAAAGCGCGCCAATGACTCACGCGCAAAATTTTTGGCAACCATGAGCCACGAATTGCGCACGCCCATGAACGCAATCATCGGTATTTCCGATATCGAGCTGGACAGGGAAGACCATTCTGCCGAAACCAAAAGCGCGTTTGAGAAAATCTACAACTCAGGCAAAACCCTGATGGGCATCATAAATGACGTGCTGGACCTTTCACAAATGCAAGCGGGCAAGCTGGAACTGTCGCCCGTTAAATATGATGCTGCGATATTTATAAACGATATCATCCGCCTAAACGTGATGCGGCTTGAAGATAAGGAAATCAACTTCACCGTCAAAATTGCAGAAAATTTGCCCGCCGAATTAATAGGCGATGACCTTCGCGTTAAACAGGCAATAAACAATGTGCTGGGTAACGCAATAAAATTCACGGGTACGGGCAGTGTAGTATTTGAGGTGAAGTGCAAAACCACACGCTCAGACGCCGCGCTTACATTTATAGTGCGCGACACAGGGCAAGGGATGAAGCCCGAACAGCTAAAGGCATTGTTTAGTGACGACTTTACCGCGTACAACCACGAAGCAAACCGCAAATCAAGCGGCGCAGGGCTTGGCATGGACATCACGCGCAACATACTTGACCTGATGCACGGTAAAATTTCGGCGGAAAGTGACCCCGACATGGGTACGTCTGTTACGATAAAATTGGTGCAAAAGATAGTTGACAAGAACAAAGTAATCGGTGCGGAAACCGCCGCAAGTTTGGCAAATTTCAAATTCGGCGGAATGAAACGCGCAAAAATCGTGCGCGAATTTATGCCATACGGAAGCGTTCTAATCGTTGACGACATGAAAACAAATTTGTTTGTTGCTTCGGGGCTTATGCAACCATACGGTTTGCAAATAGACACGGCATTAAGCGGGCGCGAAGCCATAGGCAAAATACGTGACGGCAAAAAATATGACATCATCTTTATGGACCACATGATGCCCGACCTGGACGGCATGGAAACCACAAAACTTATCCGTGAAGAAAATTACACTTTGCCCGTTATCGCGCTTACCGCAAACGCCGTTGTTGGGCAGGATAAAATCTTTCTTCAAAACGGTTTTGACGATTTTATTGCAAAACCTATTGACACAACACAATTAAACGATATTCTAAACATATACATCCGCGACAAACAATCCGACGAAACGCTAAATACCGCACGGCAAAAAAAAGAACGGGGCGAAGATAAACCCGCACCGTCGTCCCAATCGCCCATAGACAATCTAAAAAAAATAAAAGGGCTGGACGTGGACACCGCGTTGGACGCAATGAGCGGCTTACCCGAGTTGTACGTGGACACGGTAAAACTTACAATAAAACTTTTGCCGGAGCGGATACAAAAAATGGACAGCTACTTGTCCGAGGATATCAAAGCATTTACAATTGAAGTACACGGGCTTAAAAGCGCGCTTAAAAACATTGGCGCATCAAAGCTTGGCAACTACGCCGCAAAGCTGGAACGCGCCGCACTGGATAACGACACCGCCTACTGCAACGAGAATTATCCCCCGTTTAAAACAGGTCTTACGGAACTGGAAAACGTTTTGCGAAACGCGCTTCCCGAAGATAAAACGGAAAAGAAACAGGCAGACAAAACCAATCTTCTGCCTGCGATTGCGGAAGCAAAAACCGCCGCAGAAAGCTACGACCGCGACGCCGCGCTGGAGATTTTGTCACAGCACACGTCATTTTCATATGATGACGATACGGACGGTTTTCTGAAAGAAATCATATCCGCGCTGGAAGCATTCGATTGCGACGGCGCGTTAAACAAACTAAACGAATTAGAGGAGAAATTAAAATGAGAAAGTATGACGGAGAAAGATATTACCACAGTATTCCGGGACTGTTAGTTCCGCGCTCCACAGTATCGGACGAGGTTCACGAGGCAATAAACAAATTCATTGATGTAATTCCGGATTTATCTGCAAAACTGGACGACTGCATCATGAACGTGGAAGTTTCGGAAATGCGTGACGCATTTATGAAAGCCATGCACTCGCTTATCAATATGCTCAAATCCATTTACGCAAGGGGGCTTGAAACCGAAGCCAACCGCTTGCTTAACTGCACCAAAGATGAAAAGATGTTTTCGCTTGCAAAAAAGAATTTCAAACCATTTATAACAGAAACACTGTCTCTTTCCGTTGCAATGCAGAAAGCACAAAAGGGCGGTGAAAGCGAAGAGAAATCTGTAAAGGTAAGTAAAATCGAAGTTTACGCAAACACTGCAAAAAGCCTTAACGCCGTTAGTTCCCTTCTGGAAGACGGCTTTGTAGACCCCGCACGTGTTCTTTTATCCGAACTCTCCACCCACCATCCGGAAACCGTTGTTTTCGCAAATCTGTTGGCCTTGATTGACAATGGCAAAACCGACGAAGCCAAAGTTATGATTGACACACTGCGTCAAAAATTCAACGAAACACTAAACAAAATGGCAGGAACCGACCTGAACAAAAAAATTCTTGCCGTGGACGATATGCCGGAAATTCTTTCTTTCGTAAACAACGCGCTAAAGAGCCATTACAAAGTCATTGCCGTACCCGGTGGGCAAGCCGCGCTAAAAGTTATGGAAACGCAAAAGCCCGACCTTTTCATCCTGGACATAGATATGCCGGGCATGGACGGTTTCGAGCTTGCCGTTCGCATTCGTCAAATGCAAGAACACGCCACAACCCCAATCATCTTCCTCACAGGCAACTCTTCCCGCGAACACATCGCCAACGCCACACAGGTTGGCGGCAACGAATTCATAGTAAAACCCGCCAGCCACGAATACTTGCTTACTAAGGTTGGTAGCTTCTTGAATGAATAAAATGGAATAAAAAACTCAAAGCCGCGCTTAACTTAATGCGCGGCTTTGTTGAACGGTTGGTGCAGATATGGATGTAACGTACGAACTGGATGGACAAAAATTTATGTGGAACAGTGCAAAATACAATATCAATAAAGAAAAGCACGGCATTACGTTTGAGGAAGCGGCTTCTGTTTTTGTGCGCGACAATGTTAAATTTTATGACGATGAAGCACACTCGAACGAGGAAGATAGGACTATAGCCGTAGGTTTTAGCGAAAAACTAAGAGTGCTTATGGTGTGCCATTGTTTACGGGAAAGTGACACGGTTATCCGGATATTCTCTGCTCGAAAGGCAACGAAATTTGAGGAAAGATTATTACAGGGAGGCAGACGAACATGAAAACGGAATACGACGTTAGAACCCTGAAAGAAAAACCCCATCCGCTGCAAACAAAAATTGATAGTGGTGAGATAACACTAAAGAACACATTTGACATCCCAAGTGAGGAATTTGAAAAAAAATTACTTCAACTGAGTGCTGATGAACGTAAATTGGCGTTAATGTATTGGAACGCTAATCACAAAACGCAGAGGATGGTTTAGCCGTTCTCTGCGTTTTGCATTTATAAAAATTGTCTAAAATGGCAATCGGATACATAAACATGGTATACTATTTCAAAAAGTTCATAGGGGCGGGATAAATGGAAGCTTCGCATTTATTTTTGGCTATCGCGCTGATACTTCTGTCTACGAAGTTGTTTTCGCTTTTCATGCAGAAGATTCATTTGCCGCAGGTTGTAGGGGCGTTGGCGGCGGGAATTTTGCTTGGGCCTGCGGTGTTTAATTTGATGCAACCATGCGAGTCTATTTCCACATTGGCAGAGATGGGGGTTATTTTTCTGCTGTTTTCGGCAGGGATGGAGACGGATTTTGGAAAATTGAAAGAGTCGCTGGGGTCATCGTTTTTGATATCGGTGCTTGGTGTGGGGCTTGCGCTGGGCGGCGGATTTTTGGCGGCATTTGCGTTCGGAAAGCCGTCCTTTGAAAGCTTTTTTGTGGGCGTTGTGATTGCGTCTATGTCTACCAGCATTACGGTTGAGGCACTAAATGAAATGGGCAAGCTGAAAACGAAAACGGGCACGGCAATCTTGGGCGCGTCTTTGTTTGACGATATTTTTGTAATTGTTATTCTTGCGGTGGTTGTGGGAATGCGCACGGGAACGGATGGGTTTTCTGTTGCGTCTGTGGCGTTTTTGCTGGTGCGGATTGCGGTGTTTTTTGTGTTTGCAATCGGCGCGGGGTGGTGCGTGAACAAGCTGTTCAACAAAATGTACGAGAAAAGCGGACGCAAAGGGCGGTTTTCTATTTTTGCCGTGGCGTACTGTTTTATCATGGCGTTTGCGGCGGAACAGTTTGGACTTGCGGATATCACGGGCGCGTATATCGCAGGGATTGCGTTCAGCAATACCCGTTGCGTAGAACTTTTGGAAACAAAAACGCACACCCTTTCCTATATGCTTTTTACGCCTGTTTTTTTGGCGAACATCGGCTTGCAAACAAGCTTTGGCGGCATCACGGGCGATGTGCTTATTTTCACGGCGGTGCTTGCACTTGTTGCCATTTTCTCCAAGGTAATCGGTTGCGGTTTGGGCGCGAAATTATGTAAGTTCACCACCAAGGAAAGCCTGCAAGTCGGTTTCGGAATGGTGGCGCGTGGCGAAGTCTCCTTCGTTGTGGTGAACAAGGGTATTCTCGCGGGCATTGTAAGTGCCGCGCTGTTCCCCAGTGTGATTATCGTTGTGCTTGTGACGGTGCTTGTCGCGCCGCTTATGTTGAAGTGGGCGTACCGCGATTAACACGATTCTTCAAAATATGCGTCGAGGGAAGAATAAAACATATTTGAAGCATTGCGGCATACAGCGCGGAGACAAATGTGATTGCAAGCATAGGCCCGATATTGGCGGGGTCGTCTAATGTACCCAAAATAATAATCAACGCGCCTAACACTTGGAAAACCGCCGTGTAATTTATCACCTTCCCGGAAAGAGCCAACAGGCGCAAGCCCTTTTCAACATCCTCCTCCGAAATTACATACTTCTTGGAAAAAATCGCGTTCGCCGTTTTCACAAACGTCCTAAATTCCCCCGTGGTAAAGTACACCGCAAACAGCACCACCATGAACACAAAAAGCGTCGGCGCGTCTATGAACCAAAAAATATAATCCATCCCCGACACAGTTAGCGCAAACATCAGCACCATAGGCAGTACAATAAAAATTCCCAGTGCGTGTTTCATAGAATCATCTCCCTAAATTTAAAAGATTAAGTTCTCGGGGACGCTGTCCCCGCACCCCTGCAAGGGATTTCATCCCTTGACCCTACCTTTGAAAACCGCGCACGCGGTTTTCAGGTTAAAGTTTTTTGTCGAACTTTTTTTCAAAAAAGTTCGTGTGGGTTCGGGGGCAACGCCCCCGAGAACTTAAACTAAGTATAGCCAAAAAAAATGAAAAAATCATGTGCGGAAGATGAAGGTTTTATGAAGGAATGGAGAAGGTGAGCGTGGTAGCGGCGGGGGAGGATTTTGCGGAGATTTCGCCGTGGTGTGCGGAAATGATTTCGTGGGCGATGGAAAGACCGAGGCCGCTGCTGCCTGTTTTGCGACTGCGGGAAGGGTCTGCGCGGTAGAAGCGTTCAAAAATGTGCGGCAGATGTTCGGGCGGTATGCCTATGCCGCTGTCGTGAACGGAGATGGATATAAAGCCGTTGGCGGTGAGTGCGGCGGTTATTTTTATGAGGCATTCATCGGCGGAATACTTTATTGCGTTGGAGAGGAGAATGCGGATTACGCGGCGTATGGCGTATTCGTCACAGACGGCGGAAAGTTCTGGCGCGGCGTCGGTTTCAAAAGTGAAATTGGGCGATACAAGACGGAACTCGTCCGCAATTTCGGATATCAGCGCGGTTATGTCTGTTGTTTCAAATTTATAGCTTTGGCTTCCGCTGTCGCTTCGCGCCAATAAAAGAAGGCTGTCTACCAGCCCGCTCATGCGTTGAATTTCGTGCTTTATTACGTCGGTACTGTTGGGGTTGTAGCCGTGGCGCAGCAACAAATCCGCGTGGCCGTTGATTATTGTAATGGGCGTGGCAAGTTCGTGTGACGCGTCTGCAACAAAGCGGTTTTGCATCTCAATGTATCGGTTTAATTTTGCCGCCATTGTGTTAAATGCAAGGGCGTATTCCCGCAGTTCATCGTCATCCTCGTCTATTATAAGCGGGCTTCCGAAGTTCATTTCGCCAATTTCGCGTACCTTGGAAATCATTTGGCGCAGTGGGTTAAGCACATTTTCTATGATAATCGAACTTACCGTAAACGCCAGAATACCCGCAATCACAAGAATTATCGAGTCCCACCCGCCTGAAAAAAGCTGTACCCGTCCTTCAAAACCCATTGTTTCCAAGTGATTGTTCAAGTTGGCAACCATCACAAGATACAGCGCGAGCATGGTGACAAGCATCAAAAATGTTGCAAAAAGCGTAAACTGCGTTGCGCGTTTAAGTTTTAACCGCTTTAGCACAAATTGTTTAAGCATGGTGTATCACATATCCCTTCCCGCGCACGGTTTCGATTATCTGTGCTTGCGAAACCCGTGCGATTTTTGCGCGGATATTTTTCACATTTGCGTCCACGATATTAGACTCGCCGTAGAAATCGCCAAAGACCGCGCCGATTATTTCCTCCCGCGTTTTAACTTTGCCGCTGTTGTTGTGCAAATAGCGCAGAATTTCAAATTCCGTTTTAGTAAGATGAAGGTCTTTGCCGCTGATTTCTGCGCGGTATGCGTCCGCGTTTATGTACAAATCTCCCGAGGGTACGGGAGATTGCGCGGCTGTTTTTTGCCGCAAAATATGTCGTTTTATTCGCGCAATAAGTTCCATTGTGTCAAACGGTTTTGTCACATAGTCATCCGCGCCTGCGGTAAGAAATGCCACTTTGTCGTACACTTCTTTCCGCGCCGTTAAAATAATCACAGGCACATTAGACGTTTTACGAATCTCCCGCAAACACTCCAGCCCGTTTTTTTCCGGCAACATGATGTCCAGCAACACCAGCGAAAACTCCGCGCTAAACTTTGCCATAGCTTCCGCACCGTCCTGCGCGACCTCTACGGCAAAGCCCTCAAATTCCAGCTCCGTTTTCAAAAACGAAACGATATTTTCCTCGTCTTCACAGATTAAAATTTTATCATTCATGTTTCAACCAAAACTCGGCAAGTTCAATCAGTTCGGCGTAGTCGGCTGTGGTGGAAAGCACGACTTGAACCTCCGTTTCAGAATCCACAGGCGGGATATCTGACCGCCCGCTTGAAACGATACGTTGGATGGAACGCATATTGTAAAACAGTATGCTGTACGCGCCGTCCGTGCCGATATATACGGTTGTCTCGCCAATGAGAAGTTCGCGGAAATCGCCTTGCGCGGGGTCGTGGATGGGTTCGCCTTGCCACATAGAAACCGCGCTTCCCGTTGAGCTTATAAATCGGTAGGTTATTTCATTGCAGTCCATGGTTACGCGAACTTCGGAGTTCCACCCCTCGGGTACTTGCATACCCGCGCGTTGCGGAATAACAAACACCACGCAGTCGTCCGCTTCTTCGGGTACATAACGCCATATGTCTTGGCTGTCTTCCACCCACGCGCCGCCGCCTGCGACGGGTGCAGAGGACGGCGCGTCAGGCACTGCAACCGCATCCGCCGCAACAGCCGCGTCTGCATCCCACGCAACTTCCGCTTCTTCCATTATGCGGACATTCGGCATCGCCCATTCAATACCGCCGCCAAACATATATGCATCAACTTCCAAAATCTCTGCCGCGCCCGCAACAATGGCGGGTTCTGCGTTTTGTTCCGAATAAATATTCGCAAACGGATTGCCGTGCATAAGAAGGAACGCCGCAACAAAACACACCACCACCAACGAAGCGGCAAATGTGCCAAAACCCGCAAAACGCTTGCGGCTCGTTTTTACGGTTTGCTCGCGCAGTAGCGCGACCTGCATTTTAGCGTCTAAACGCAAAACGGAAATCTCGTCCGCAGGTTCAAGTTTTTCGCGCTCTTGCTGATACACCGCGCCTTTTTCGTCCACATACTCGGCGGCAAGCGATTTGAAAAATTGTTCTGCTTTATAGCTTTTCAAGTCCCCCATAAATTGGTCTGCTTCCCGCAAATTTTTAAAATCATCCTTCATGCCTACCGCACCTCCTTTGCCAGTTCTGCCAGTTTTTTCTTTGCTCTGTGCAAACGCACCGTTACGTTATTTTCGCTTATACCCAAAATATTCCCAATTTCCTTGTGCGGTAAATCATGCGCAAATTTTAACAGAAAAACTGCGCGTAATTCGTCGCTTAATTTATCAATGAGTCGCACCGCCCGTGACGCTTCGTCTCTTTCGGCAACGGTTTCTTCCAAGTTGAAGTCCGACGCTTGCTCAAACTCATCAAAGTTTGTAGGAAGAACCTTGTTGCGCTTATGATACAAATTTATTGCCACATTTTTTACAACCGTAACCAAAAACGCCGCCGTGCGCGAAGAATCAGGGTCTTCCAATTTATCGAAATGCTTGTAAACCCGAATAAACGCCTCACTTACGGCATCTTCCGCAAGGGCGTAATCTTTTAGAATGTCATACGCCTTGCGCCACAAAAGCTTTTTGTATTTCTCATACAAATAATCGAATGTATTTTTCTCCAAGGGAATCCTCCACTTAATATACCTTTTGAATGCGCAAAGTATTACACACCTGTCGTGTCTGTTGCGTCCAAAAATTCTTCTACGTTTCGCAACCCATAGAATAACAAAAATTCTTCCGATGTGCCAAACAAAATGGGTCTGCCGGGCGCGTCCAGCCGTCCTTTTTCTTCCACCAATCCGTATTCCACCAGCCGATTAACACCGTGGTCGGAATTTACTCCGCGAATATTCTCAATAACCGCTTTTGTAACAGGCTGTTTAAACGCAATAATCGCCAGCGTTTCCAGAAGCGTTTGCGTCAATGCCCTTCGCGGCTTGATATTCAGCAATTTCTTGATTACATCAAAATACTCCGGATTTGTACACAGCCTAAAACAATCATCCACTTCCCGCAACTGTATCCCCGATTTTTGTGCCGAATATGTATCTGCCATTTTGGCAAGCAAATTACGCACCAGCGGTATGTCGCACCCCAGTGCCTCCGCAAGCTTTGAAACAGGCACACTCTCGCCGCTTGCAAAAAGCATTGCTTCCAGCATTTTTTCACGCTCTGTAGTTAATGCGGGCATGATTTTCTCCTTTGGATTTGTACTCACGTTCCGTCACAGTCCATTTCTTGCAGTGCCATAATCTGCCCTTTGTTATTGTAGCAATATTGGTATGGGAACTCTCGCGACAAGGCTTCGTCCGAAAATTCCTCTTTGGCTTCCATGATATTTCGTTTGCGGGATAATGAAAAATCCCAGTTGTTGGTAACGTTTGCGCCAAGCAAGATATGGTCTTGCAGCTCGCCCTCAAACGGAACCGCCAAAGCGACAACGTTTTCCAAAATATGTTCGCCAATATTTATTTTATCAAGGATGCAGATGTTTGCCTCACCTTTATAACCGCCTACACTTGTAAGCATTGTTTGTTTAAGCATTCTGCCGTACTTTGGAACAAGAAATTTGTGGATGATTGTATTAAAAGCCCCTGTGTCAACCAGCACGTTAATGGGTGCGCCAAATCGGGAGCGGTTTTTGTCCCAAAGACGTGCTTCAAAAACATAACGGCACGGTCTTTTTTTGTTCAATTTAGCCGAGAAGCTGAACATGGAGATTTCCTCCCCGCTCTTTGCAACCACAGTATATCTTTGCATCGGCGTTAAACTCGTCAATGGCAATATCGGAGAGAACGGCGTAGCCTTGCTCGCTACTCGTTGCTGTTGCAATAAGGTATCCGCCATCCCATGAGTTGTCTAAACCTATAAGGCTGACAAGAACCCAGCTACCGGTAAATTCTTGGTCTATTTCTTCCTCTGTTATAAATCGTGTGCCGTCATATCGGGTTATATCCATGCACAATCTCCATTCTGCCGTCACATAGTATCCATCTTCTTATCATATTCCACGAATTTATTTCTGCCTGTGCGTTTTGCAGTGTAGAGGGCGGTGTCGGCGCGGTGGATAATGTCGTCAAGGGTGTCTTCGTGGGTGAGGAGGGTGGAAATGCCTTGGGAGACGGTGATGTTCATGCTCATGTCTTTGATTATGAAGGGGGATTCTTCCATGGTTTTGTGTATGCGTTCGGCATTTTTTATTGCAGAGTCGTAGGGTACTTCTGTAATCATTATGATAAATTCTTCGCCGCCGTAACGGGCGATTATGTTGCTTTGGCGGGTAACGCCCATCATGCGCTTTGCGGAAATTTTGAGTACTTCGTCGCCTACCTGATGCCCGAAGTTATCGTTAATGCGTTTAAAATAGTCGAGGTCTGTCATGATTATATGGAAGCATTTGCCTTCGGCTTTGCATTTTTCCAGCGCGATGGAAGCGTTTTCCATGAAGTAGCGGCGGCTGTACAAGCCTGTCAGTTCGTCTGTGTAGGCGATGGTTTCCATTTTTTGCATCATGGCAACAGAGTCGCGAAGTTCGCGCAGGTCGCTGATGTACATGATGGCGTGTTCCTGTTCGCTTAGGCGAACACGCACAAGGGTGACTTCGCACGGGATTTGCACGTCCTCCATGTTTTGGTGCATCCACTCGTAATGTGCGCGGCCGTTTTCAAAAGTCTCTTTCAATTTGTCCAATGCTTTAAGGCGCGAAAGTTCGCCGTTCGGCTGTTTTTCGGGCGACAGTTGAAAAAACCGTTTCATAAACGATTGCTTGTTTAAAAGCCCGAACAGATGCACAACTTCGTTATTACATTCCACAACATTAAAGTGTTCGTCTACAATGCCGCAAGCTATGGGGCAAGAATCCATCATTGCCTGCAAACGCTGGCGCGAAGCGTGTTCTTCAATCAGAGCCTGTTTAGACTCGCGCTGGTCTTTAATAAATTCCATGATGTAAGACCTGCCGCCAAGCACAACGCGCAAAAGCGTGACCTCTGCGGGGATAAGTTCCCTGTCTTTGCGGAAGTACAGCCAGTCAAATTTTGCGGTGTCTCCCTTGGTTAAAACGTCGTTCATAAGTGAGCGGAATTTTGTGCGGGAAGGGCTGCCGTCGGGCTGATACGGGGGCGAAAGTTCGCCAACGCAGTTCACCATTTCCGTAGAGTCGTAAAAATCAAACAAGTCCCAAACGGGCTGGTTGGAATACACCACTCTGTAGTACACATCGCGCAGGACACATGGCAATGGCACGTGGTCTATAATTTGGCGCAACGCTTCATTTGTAACGGAATGCTCAAAATTTAGCGGGGCTAAATCAATTTGACTGTTCATAAACATTCAACTCCTACAGCAAGACCGCTTTTACGGGCTGCACGTCTTTTACCAAGCTTGAAATCAGTTTTTCTAATTGGTCGTGTTTAAACATTTGCTCGCAAATTATTGCGTTGTTGATAGTAAAGTACGGGTCTGCGGGATTTTCGTGAATGAATGGTTTGGCGTTTTTAACAGACCGTTCCTTGGTGGTTATACTGCCTGAAGCCATTTCTTCGGAAAAATAATACGAAAGCGTTTCGTTGTAGAACATGGGCACGGCGGCAAGATATATGCCGTAGCGCACGTATTGCATCGGCACGGCAACATATGATGCCGCACCCTCTATACGATAATACAACCAACAATCCTTATCGGGCAAGCTTTTATATAAAAAAGGTTGGAATTTTTCCATAAAAGGCGTTGGTGTGGTTTTATTTTCTTTGAAAACGGGAAAAAGTATACCCTCGTTTTCCATGGTAGAAATTGCATACTTGATAATTTCTTCCGACTTAAACGTGGTGATATTGTATTGCAGATAAACGCCCGCAAGCCCCCACGCAAGCAATGTTTGCGACGCGTCGGAATCCGCCGCCGACACCGTTTTCAGATATGTTTTTTCCAATATGCTTAATACATCATAGTTCGGACGGGTAGAATTTGCCAGCATTTCGTAGGTTGCAAGCTCGGTAAATTCTTCCAGAAGCGGATTTTCCGATTGCGTCCCGTGCAGGCGGGTGAACGCCTTTTGCGCGTGTTGGCAAAAACTTGACATTGCAAGGGCGGATTCTATCACTTGTGCGTCCAGCGCGGGGGCGGTTCGATTATCCTCGTCAATCACTTGCGAAAGATTTGCCCATTCGCTGTAGCTTGCGCGGTAATTTTCCAAAACGAAGTTAAGCAACTCATCATCGTGGAAATTGTTGGCAAGCAAATTGTAGCCGATTTCCGCAATAATTTTCGTTGTGTGTTCGTCACATTTGGGCAGTAATTGCTTTACGGTTTCAAATAAAATTTCTTGCGAGATTTTTGCGTACTTGGAATAAATTAATTTTGCGGCACGGGTAAATTCCCTCGTTTGCATATAGATGCTTAAAAGCTGTTCGATGAAATCATCTTCAATTAGGTTTTCGTCAATCTCGCCAAAGCATTCCAACGCTTGCTCGAAACTGAAAGCGTTGTAATGCAACCGTCCCAGTGCGACAAGTATTTTCATCTTGTACGCTTTGGTTATGCCTTTTTCTTGTAAAATTGCTTCAAAAACGGGCGCGGCGTCGTCGGTTGGCGTTTCGGGCGAAAGATAATAATTCGCCAAATACGCCAGAAGATGAAACCGCCTGTCGCCCTTGCGGAAGAAATACAAATATAACTCAGGGCCCGCTTGCCCAATCATGCGCTTGATTGTTACTTCTTCGCCCAGAATTTCGCGCTGGGATTTTCCAAGGCAGGTGTAACCCGCGTTTTCGCTTACGGCTTCTATTATGATGGGGGAATTGTCTTGCGTTTCGTAAACCTCCATGCGGCGTTTTTCCTGCTCCGTGATATAGATGTACCGCACGGCAGAATTTTCCTGCGTGTGCAGTTCAAAAAGTGTGAGGTTCTCCCGCAGAATTTCCTCGGCTTTATCCAAGTCCACGCCCGAAATCCCAAGTGCGCGGAAGCGACTCCACAGGTAAAAATATATGCTGTTTGCCTCTCGACCTTTAATCCCCGCTTCCAAACAGCGCGTGCCCAATTGCAAAATTTTGCTTTGCGCATCGGGCAACAGGTCTGCAAATGCCGTGTCGTTAAGAAGAAAATGATATACGTAAACGGCAAAATTCGGCTCTGAAATTTCGCCCGCGCCTTCCATAAATTTTTTTAGGGGATAGCGATTAATATGCGGCGATTTATTCTGATAGGCGGCGCGAACCAACGCGTTAAAAAGCTCGGGGGTGTACACCTGCTTTTTCTCCGCGTCACGGTAAAACGCAAACGCTTCCGCAGACATATCGCCGTTTTTTATACGGTGCGTGCAAATATCTTTTAGAATCGGCGGATAATTGCTTGCGGCATATAATCTTTCACCCGCAGGCGGGTCTGCCGCAATGGCAGAAGATAGCGTATCCGCGTATTTTGCCGCAACCGCGCCTATATCCGCGCCGCGATTTGCCGCGTAAATTAACACGGGCAAAATGCTCAAACCTTCAAAGCCGCTTGGCGCGGTTTTGTAATATCTAAACAGCCCTTCGTACAAGAAAATACTGTTGCATCCCGCGTGTAACGCTTCCGTTAAATGGGTGTACGCCTCGGGTAATTCGCCCGCCGCGAGGGAAAGCAATCCCTGCATAACCGCGTAGTGCGGAGATGGCGGCGCGTTCTTGATATGGTCGGCAAGTGCGCGTCTGTGCTTCTTTGCCGACCTTGCTCGCCGCTGGCTTAATTCCAAATACGCATACAAAAAACACAGCGTCCCGTAAAAAAACGGCGACCCCGCTTTTAAATGATTCTTATACGCCATTGCCTTGTCTAGCATTTCATTCGCGTTGTCGTAGTGCCTTGCTTCAATCGCCACAAAAACCGCCAGCGAATACAATTCTAAATGCACCAAATTCCGCCTGTGCGCCGCAATTGCCGCATGATTCGCCCTTTGCAACAGCACACGCATATCATATTCCGGCCCCAAAAACCGAAACGCTTGCCACGACCGCATCACAAGCGCGATTGTGGTTTTAGCATCGTTTTTGTTTCTTGATTCTATGGCTTCTATTTTTTTTTGAATGTCTATCATGCGTGACTCCTTTATCGGAGAAGTTCGCGGGGGAATATCCGTATATAAAAGAAATTTGCACCCGCAAGGGAAAGTATGCTAAAATGTGTGCGCAACAAATAGCGTAGCGACCGTGAGGTGTTTCCGCACCCCACGGCGAGTGTAGGGATTGTACCCATCACCTAACACACACGGGCTTTCGCCCGCCACTACAAGCCACATTTTAGCATTGTTTCATTTCTGTTTCAATAATGCCGTGTTTGTTTTCGGTGTATTTGTGCAGGGCGTGGACGTGTTTTATTTTGGTTTATGTATTTTGGCGGCGGGGTTTGTATTATATTTCTTGGAATTTTCCAAGGTGTGTAGGTGTTGGCAGGTTTTTCTGCCGTCCCCGCACACCTTTTTTAGTGGCATAACCCACGGGGCGAAGTATGAAGTACATATTTCCCTCGTGGGCGTTGCCTAAAATATTAGTCCGATATGGACAGGGAGGATTTTTTAAAATGAAAGCGAAGAAATTTGTGATGTTTTGTATCTTGTGCGGCTTGCTTGCCTTGGGAATGGGTACGACTGTGTACGCACAGCACGTAGCCACACCCACAACGCACAGAGTCTTGTTAAACGGAAGGCAGGTTCAAATTGCAGGTTACAATATCCGCGGCACAAATTATTTTAGATTGCGGGATTTGGCTTATGTGTTAAACGGTACGGCGGTGCAGTTTAATGTGTCATGGGACGAAGCGGCAAGAGCCGTAAGAATTTACAGCAATACCCCATACGTACCCGCAGGGGGTGAAATGCAGTATGTGCCGACGGGTGCGACTACTGCCATTATTGTAGATACGCTGTTTTATGTTGATGGACATGAAATCTGGCTGCCTGCAAGCGGAGGAGTGACCACGCAAAGCGGGTTTACTCACAGCGAACATCCATTCGTTGCCAATATAGGCGGAAACAATTTTGTTCAGCTCCGTTTGATTAGTACATTAGTTGGTGCTTATGTTGATTTTATGAGCGCGCATAGCACTATACTAATTAACACTAACGACATACGCGATTATTATCGGGGATTAAATACCGCTCAAAGATTTTTGCACAATTTTTTAGAAACAGGCGTATCTGAAATGTATCATATGGCACTGGATTCAAATGGTACGCTTTGGGGCTGGCGGGACGATTTTTACAGATTTAACGATGGAGCTGCCGCACGCGTACACGTAATGGTAGAACAAGTCGGCGGCTTGTTGATAATCGCGTACACCATCAATGAATTGAATGATTCCACCCTGTCCATTGAAGTTGATATGCCGGGGATTGGTTTTATTCACTCTACCTATAAGCGGTGATTTTGTTGAATCTAAAAGGAGGTTTTTCTCATGGGAGAAATTATAATTAGTGGTAATGGCAAAGATGCTGGTGACGAAAAGAAGATGTACACTATGATTGTTGTTGGCGGAATTATTTTGCTTGTTGTGGCGTTTGTATTTATCGGTATACTTACCGATTATCATACAGTTCGGGTCTTTCCCACCGAAATCGTGCGCGGAATTAGATTTGACAATCGTGTGGTTTCCGGGTGGTCTATAATGCTTATAGTTTTCGGCGGGACGCTGAGTGTTGTTGCTGTTCTTATTGAGTCACAAAGACCCCGTTTTAATTCCAAAATAGATGTTTATGAAGCGGTAGTTTGCGGAAAGAGCCGCACCAAAGAAGAATTTGAGCTGAAATACAGCGAAATTTCTTCCGTGACTACCAAAGACGATAACGGCGCGAAAAGTATCAGCATAAACGTTGGCGGCAAAACTCATCAAGTGTACACATCCAAAGCCAAGGAAATCGCTACGGAAATCAACCAACGCAGAAATGCATAATTTACAAAAGCGGCGGGCTTAAAAAGCCCGCCGCGCATTTTGTTTTTGAATACCTATGCGTGACTCCTATTACCATTCGCCAACAACAACGGGGATGGTTTTTTTAATTTCCGTGCCGTGGATGGTGGTTTTTATTTCGATTACTGTGTGCATGAAGGGGAGTTTGCGGAAAAGCATTTGGGCGTTCATGAAAGTGGAGAGTTTTACATCGAAAGGGATTTCCGCCCGCGCACTTATGGGGAAAGTGGGCTGGGCGAAGCGGATAAAATTATCGGGGCAGAAAATGGAAAGCGTTAGGTTTTTGCCCGTGTTGTTTGTTATTTCAATAGAGCCGCGGTCTGTGTAGCGGTAGGAATCGCGGCTGAGTTTTAGCGTAAGGTGTGGCAAGCGGCGGTAGATGATTTCTATTGTATCGCCCGCGTTCGCCCCTTGTAGCGGGATGGACTCTTGTGCGAAAGTGTTGGTAATTTTTGTAGGGTCTATGGTGAAAGTTACGGTTGCAGTATTTGTTTCGTCAAAGTCTGCGGAGGTTAGTTTGGCGGAGGAAAGGGTAAGCCAATTTGCTTCCGTCACAAGGGGCAGTTCGATGTAACCGGAGTCGGATTTTTTTATGTGAAATTCACCGTGGATGTTTTCTCTGTTTTCGGGGGCTTGGCAAAATTCCAAACGCGTTCCGCTGTTGCCATAGTCGCCTATGACGGAAAGCTGTGTTTTTTCTTTCAGACCGGACAGGATAAAAAAGTTGTCCATGGCGCGTTCGCGGTTGGCGTCCTTGTGCAGGGATTCGTATACTTCCATATATTCATATCCGCCTGCAAGCAGAAGCATATAAAATTCGCTGTCTGTAAAAAGCCGCCGCGCCTGTGTTGGGTGGGTTTGCGCGTATTCATAAAAATCCCGTATGTTTGCAATCGTATGCCCGTCCGAAGTGGAAATGGACATCTTCGTAAGTTTTGCCGAAACTGGAATTTCTTTCTCGCCCCCGTTGGAAGTAATGAAAAACTTAGCCTCCAACGCTTCGCCAATGCCCAAGCCCGCCGTCTGCGCGTTAAACGTATACGATATTTCCGCACTGTTGCCCTCAAACTCCGACGGCGTAAACGTAAGCCCGCGACAACGCGAAAGAACACAGCCCCGCAGAATTCCGCCGCCTGTGTTTTTTATTTTGATTACCCCGTCATGAACGTCCTTTGTCTCAATAAAAAGGGAGTCCGTGTCCGCAGATAGGGTTGGTTGTGGGCTTTCGTAGTTAGTTGCTGTAGCCATATGCATTTTCCTCAAGTCGGGAATGTAATATCCCAAGGTTATACTGTGCGCGTGAGTAGCCTTGCTCTGCCGATTTGCGAAGCCAATAAGCCGCCTGTTCATAGTCTTGCGGAACTCCACCGCCGTTAAGATAGCGCACGCCCAAATTGTTTTGCGCACGGTAAAACCCTTGCTCTGCCGCCCTGCGAAACCAAAAAACCGCTCGTTCATAGTCTTGCGGAACATCACCGCGACCGTTAAGAGAAAACCATCCTAAACTGGTTTTTGCGCGGTAACATCCTTGTAATGCCGCTTTGCTGAACCAAAAAGCCGCTCGCGAATAATCCTGCGGAACGCCCTCGCCGTTAAGATAGCGCACGCCTAGATTGTTTTGCGCACGAAAGTACTCTTGCTCTGCGCCCTTACGAATCCAATAAACAGCCTGTTCATAATCCTGCGGAACGCCCTCGCCGTTAAGATAGCGCACACCTAAATTGTTCTGCGCATGAAAGCACCCTTGTTCTGCCGCTTTGCGAAACAAGTAAACTGCTTGCGCATAATCTTGCGGAACGCTCTCGCCCCTCAGATAGCGCACCCCCAAATTGTTTTGCGCACTGTAAAACCCTTGCTCTGCACCCTTGCGAAACCAATATGTCGCCTGTTCATAATCTTGCGGAACTCCATCGCCGCGAAGATAACGAAATCCTAAGCTGTTCTGCGCACGATAGCATCCTTCTTCTGCCGCTTTGCGAAACCAATAAATCTCCGATTCATAATTGAGTTCATCATGTTGAAAAACGGCTTCTGTACTTTGCGGTTCTTCAATCTCCAACAAAAAATGAGAATCAGAAGCAAAAATCATCCCCACAATAAAGCCGAGAACAATAAGCGCAGTAGCCGAAAAAAATATTTTGAAAAATTTACTCTTGACCATTCGTCATTCCCCTTCCGATAAAACTAATCTAACGGGATTTCCATTTGGTGGCGCAATCTTCGCACGGTTCCTTGCCTTCGGTAACGTACATCTACCAGCAACTCGCCATCGTTTTCCATGATGTTTACCCTGAACGCACCATAAGGGATAGAAGGATACCCGCTTAATATCATACGGTGGGCTTCTCCGTGCAGTTGCACGACCAGCAACAACTGAGTATTCCGCTCCCTGCGCATTGCAGATGTATCGCCCCGCGTGCGGGAGTTCGGCAGAATGCCATCGGCATAAAATATTGGTGTCCCATGCCTAAATCGCAACGAAACTAATTCTATCGCATGAGCCGTTCGATTCCTAATCTCAATCGTGGGCGTTACCCGAAAAAATACCGCATAACATACCATTACAGCCACAGCTAGTATTACAATCACAAGCAAAACAGCAAGTAAAACTTCTTTGTAGAGTTCATCATATTTTGGTATCGACATTTTAGGACGCCCTTACTCATTAATATCATATTCAAGTTTTACGCGCTTTTCTATGTCTTCTGCACCCGCCACTACAAGCCATATTTTAGCATTGTTTCATTTCTGTTTCAATAATGCCCCGTTTGTTTATTGGGGAATTGAATAATTATGCTAATTTTGCGGCAAAATGTGATTGTAGAATCGGAAGGATTGTTTAAACATGGTTGTGACGAAAAAAAACATAGAGGACTTTAAGGGGCAGAAGCCCAGCAAAATTCTTGATGAGAACGAACAGCTTTGCAAGGATTTGTTTGGCGAAAGCCAAGATTATATCGGGCGGAAGTTTGCGCCCGGCGGGGCGGGTGCGCCGTGGTTGTACATGGCGTATTTTGACGCGATGACAAACCGCGAAGCGATGGATTTTACGGTAATACGACGGCTTTTTGATATGGACTGGGCGTCGCTTACGGAGGAGGAAAAGGGCGAAGGCATTTACGAAACCCTGCGCGACAGAGGAATTGCCACAACGGATATTTCCGAAACGGACGATATGTTTGACATATTGTATTTCATTAACGCGGGCGACACGGCGGTTTTTATTGACGGCTGTGATAAGTGTATTGTTGTGGCAACGCGTGGCTTTCCCAACAGGGGGATTCAGTCGGCGGAGACGGAAGTGGTTGTACAAGGCCCGCGAGAGGCTTTCAGCGAGGTTATGCGTTTTAACACGGCTCTTATTCGGCGGCGCATAAGGGATAATCACTTGGTTGTGAAGCAATCGAAACTGGGCAAGCGAAGTCTTACGGATATCGCCGTGGTGTACATGAGCGACATTGTGCGCCCGGAAGTGCTTGCGGAAGTTGAACGCCGTCTTGAATCCATAGACGTAGACGGAATTTTGGACAGCGGCAGCGTTGAACAATTTATTGAAGAAAGTTGGCTTTCGCCCTTTCCGCAGGTTCAGCTTACAGAACGCCCGGACAAGGCGGCTTCGTCCATTTTGGAGGGGCGCATTGCCGTTATTGTAGACAATTCGCCCTTTGTGATTATCGTCCCCGTTACGCTTAACGCATTTTTTCAAGCGTCCGAGGATTATTACAGTCGCTGGCAGGTGATGAGCGTTACGCGGTTTTTGCGCTTTGTCGGGGCTTTTATCGCGGTTGCGTTGCCCGGTTTGTATTTGGCGGTGGCGTTGTTTCACCCGTCCATGATTCCGCTGTTGATGGTTTCGCGGTTGGCAGAAGCTTCGCAGGCAGTGCCTTTCCCCGCCGTAATCGAATTTATTTTGCTGGACGCCGCTTTTGAACTTTTGCGAGAGGCGGGCATTCGTCTAAAGAGCGCGAGCGGCGGCACGATAGGCATTGTGGGCGGTCTAATCATTGGGCAGGCCGCTGTTGAAGCGGGACTTGTCAGCCCCATAGTTGTAATCATTGTCGCGCTTACGGGCATTGCCACGTTTTCCATTCCCAGCGTGTCGCTGGTTTACGGCTTCCGTCTTGTAAAATATGTAGTGCTTTTTCTTTCGGCATTCCTTGGTTTTTTCGGCCTTATCATCGGAATGCTTCTCACGCTTATTCATCTTGCGGGCTTGCAGAGTTTCGGCTTCCCGTACTTGATGCCCTTCGCCGCGTCCGAACTCAGCAAGGGCGAAGACCTCAAAGACAGCCTGTTCCGCTTCCCACTCTTTTGCCTGAAGCGGCGGCCGTTCTTCGCCAACCAAGATGAAGCTGTGCGGATGAAATAAAGGAGAATACCCATGACCTCAAACAGAAAAATAACCATGCGGCAACTGCAAATTCTTATAATCCTTAGTGCGATGGGTACGGGCGTTATTGTCTTGCCGCGGCGGGCGGCAGACTTCCTGCCCCAAGGTGCGCAAGACGGCTGGCTCATTGCCGTAGGTCTAACCCTTATCGCAATGGCGGTGGGCGCACTGGTCAGCACCGCCGCCCGCGCCGCGCAAAAAGCGGCGGAATTTGCGATGGAAGAAAAAGAAGGACCTTGGGGAGAACCTTTTTGTGAACAAAAAGGTTCTCCCCAAACCCCTCTCCAAAAAAACTTTAATTTGGACGAAGCAGAGTTAAAGTTTGAGGGCGAACTTAAAAACATTTCCTTCATTGATGCTGTCTCTGTTCTCCTTACAAAACCCGTTGCGTGTGCTATCGGGATTGTTATGTGGGTGAAGTTGGTTGTTGCGGCGGGGCTGGAGTTGCGGATTTTCTTGGAAATTTCGCGGGAGATAATGTTGCCGCATACGCCTGTTTGGGTGGTTAGCGCGGTGATGATTGGTGCTTGCGGATATGCGGCGGCGAAGGGGTTTGAAACGCGGGCGCGGGTTGCAGAAGTGCTTTTTGCGTTGCTTATTTTGCCTGTGTTGTTTTTGTTTACGGTTGCGGTGTTGGATGCGGACTTTTCAAATTTGCAACCTGTTTTGGTTAATGATGTGAGGTCGTTGGTGCATGGTTCGATTAGACTTGGGTTTATTTTAACGGGCATGGAATGTCTCTTGCTTGTGTCGCCGTATGTGCCTAAAGAGAAAAATTTGGCGCGTGCGGTTGTGGGTGCGCTTGGGATTGCGGGTGCGGTTATTGTTTTTATTACGGTGATTACAATTGCATCTTTTGGGGGCGGCGTGGGATATATGCCGTGGCCCGTGCTTAGTATGATGGACGTGATTAATTTGCCCGGCGCGTTTATAGAGCGGCAAGAGGCATTAATGTTCGGGTTTTGGATTGTAACGGCTTTCGCGCTGGGGAATGCGATGCTGTTTTTCGGCGGCATTCTTGTGAAGGATACCTTTAAGAAACCGACCCTCCGCACGGGCGTTATTTTAAGCGCGTTGGGCGTTTTTGGCGTTAGCATTCTGCCGCTTCACCGCGAGACGGTGTATGCGCAAATGGATTTTTTATATATGACAACGGGAATATTTTTTCTTGTGGTTTTGCCAATCGCGCTTCTAATTGCGGCAAAACTTACTATGTGGGGGCGGAACAAAATCTTGGCAAAAACCGCCGCGCTTATGATTTTTCTTGCATTTGCGGCTATGCTGTTGGTTGGCTGTTGGGACTCTAAAGAGGTAGAAAACCGCTCGTTTGTTGTGGCAATGGGCGTTGACAAAACCGAAGAAAACTACGCCGTAACATTAAGCATCCCAATAATCGCGGAAAAAGATGAGGACGAAGAAATCCCCGCGCACATAAAAACATCTGAGGGGAAAACCATAACGGAAGCACTAAAAAAGCTGGAAGCAAAAAACGATAAAAGCCTTTACTTTGGGCAAACGAAGTTAGTAATTCTTGGCACGGATTTGCTTGAAGATGAAAAATTTTTGCGCCAAACCCTAACCACGCTGGAGAACAAGCTGGAAGCTCCGCGCCGCATTCACGTGCTTGCGGCAGAAGAGCCGGCAAAGATTCTTGCCGCAAAACCGCCGGGCGAAATTTTCCCCGGTTCATATATTTCAGACATCTACCGCGACAAAAACAAAATAGGCGGCAGAGCCTTCGCGCTGGATTTTGAACGCCTTTCCTTCATTAAGAATGCAAACCATACCAGCGACGCAATCATCCCAAAAATAGAACGCGCCGACGACGAACTGCGTCTTTCGGGGGCGGCGATAATCAAAGACTGCCGCAAAACGGGCATTATCACCCCGCAAGAATTGCAGGGCTTTTTGTGGTGCTTCCCGCAGGGCAACAGGGGCGCGGTGGTGACGGCTGAGAATATTTCAATGCAGGTGGAAAGCCACAAGACAAATATCACCATTCAGCCTGCGGAAAACGCCCCCCTCCGCGCAATAATTGAAGTAACCGCCCACGGCACAGTGGACGAAATTTCTCAAACCGCCCAAGAATCCCCAACCACGCGCAAAAACATGGAAGCCCTTTTCGCCGCAGAAATTCAAAAAGAAATCACAGCCACTGCCCAACTTCTGCAAAAAAAATACGCCGTGGATGGCTACAACTTGCTCGAACACCTGCGCAAAAAAAATTATCCGCTGTATAAAAAATACGCGGATAATTGGTCTGAAACATTTACTCAAATTGAATTTGTGCCACAAGTAACGGTGGTTATCGCATAAACTCTTACACCGACAAGTTAACGTTTCCGCCCTCACCTGTCATTTGTACAGTCATTTCTTGCATCATTTGCACAATTTGCGCGCCCATTTGTTCCGTGTGGTCTAATGCGCGGCGAATCATGCCAATGCCCATTTCTTGGTTTACTTCCATGTTTGATTGGCTTGTTGCGATTGCTACCATTCCGAAATCCATACAATTTCCCCCTTTGTGTTCAAAATATTTCGGCAAGTATACCACAGCGTTTAAAAATATGGAAGAGAATCTTGACCAAAAAAACAAATCGCGTTATTATTTTGGGGATTGTAAAAAAATTGTGATATTTGTCAGGAGTGTTATAAATGAAATTTCAAACAGTAGACCAAATCCGGGATAACTTCTTGGATTTTTTTGTTGGCAAAGAGCATTATCTTTTGCCAAGTTTTCCGCTTGTGCCGCAGGGCGACAAAAGTTTGTTGCTGATTAATTCGGGCATGGCACCCATGAAAGCGTTTTTCACGGGGCAAGAAACGCCGCCGTCAAAGCGGGTGACAACGTGTCAAAAGTGCATCCGCACAATTGATATCGACGAAGTGGGCAAGGATGCGCGACACGCTTCGTTTTTTGAAATGCTGGGAATGTTCTCGTTCGGTGATTACTTTAAAAAGGAAGTTATCCCGTGGGCGTGGGAATTTTTTACGGAAACGCTGGAAATTCCAAAGGACAAGCTTTCCATTTCGGTTTACGAAGAGGACGATGAAGCGTATGCCATTTGGCGCGATGATATCGGTATTCCGACGGAAAGAATTTTCCGTTTGGATAAAAAAGAAAATTTTTGGGAGCATGGTGTGGGGCCGTGCGGGCCGTGTTCGGAAATACATTTCGACCGCGGGGCTGAAAGCGGTTGCGGCAAACCAACCTGCACCGTGGGTTGCGATTGCGATAGATTTATGGAAATAGGCAACCTTGTTTTCACCCAGTTTGAAAAACAGGAAGACGGCACGTACACGCCCCTTGCGTTCCCGAATATCGACGTTGGAATAGGGCTGGAACGCCTTGCGATTGTGTTACAGGACGCGCACAGCATTTTTGATATCGACAATGTGAAATCCATCCGCGACAAGGTTCTTACAATGGCAAAAGCCGAGCCAACGGGCAGTGCATTGGTAAGCGCGAATATCATTGCAGACCACGTTCGCAGTGTTGCGTTTATGGCGTCGGACGGGGTTCTGCCTTCAAATGAGGGTAGGGGATATGTTTTCCGCAGGCTTCTGCGTCGCGCTGTTCGGCATGGGAAATCGTTAGGGCTTACGCGGTTTGTTTGCGACATTGCGCAAACGGCGATTAATGCATATAGTCACGCGTATCCGTCTTTGGAGGAAAAAAGCGGGCACATTCTAAACGTGCTGGAAAACGAAGAAAACCGCTTCCTTGAAACGCTGGACACGGGCATGAATCTTCTGCAAAAGCATATTGACGCGCTGAAATCAAGCGGCGCGAAAACCCTTAGCGGCGAAGACGCTTTCAAACTGTACGACACATTTGGTTTCCCCCCCGATTTAACCCGCGAAATTTTGGAAGACAACGGGCTTTCTTGGGACGAAAACGGCTTCAAGGCAGAGATGGAAAATCAGAAAACGAGAGCGCGGGCGGCTCGCGGAACGTCCACATACATGGGCGCGGACGAAACGGTTTACCACAAGCTCACCCCCGACCTTCCCACAGAATTTATCGGCTACACCGAAAATTCTTGCGACAGCGCGGAAGTTTTGGCAATCATCGCAAACGGCACGATTGCGCAAACGGCAGCCGAAGGACAAGAGGTTGCGGTTGTGCTTAATCGTACGCCGTTCTATGCAACGTCCGGCGGACAAAGAGGCGACAAAGGAAAGCTTTTCGCAAACGGTGCAGAGGTGAAAATCTCAGACTGCATCACCGTTGCGGGCAACAATATCGTTCATATGGGCGTCGTGAAAACGGGCGCGATAAAAATTGGGCAAAAAGTTAGTGCGGAAATAGACGGCTTTGCGCGGTTGGCAACAGAGCGTAATCACACAGCGGCGCATTTATTGCAAAAAGCGTTGCGTTCCGTCCTTGGCGACCATGTAGAGCAAGCGGGTTCTGCCGTGGACGCATCCCGTTTGCGTTTCGACTTCACGCACATGAAGCCGCTTACCCCCAAAGAGCGCGAAAAAGTTGAGTCGCTTGTTTGTGACTACATTGCAAAAGCTTTTTGCGTTACAACGGAAGTCACCACCCCCGATGAAGCCCGCAAAAAAGGCGCGCTTGCACTGTTTGGAGAAAAATACGGCGACACCGTGCGAATGGTAAACGTAGGCAACGAAAGCATAGAACTTTGCGGCGGAACCCACGTGAAAAACACAAGCGAAATAGGCGTTTTCAGAATAGTCTCGGAGACGGGGGTGGCGTCGGGCGTTCGGCGCATTGAAGCCGAAACGGGACGCGTTGCAATTTCCCGCTACCAAAGCGAACTCCGCGACCTAACAGAAGCCGCCGAGGTTTTCAAAATCCCCACCATGCAACTGCCCGAAAAAGCCAAATCAGTTTTCGCAGAAATCCGCGACCTAAAGCGCGAACTCGGGAAAATTCAAGCGGCGACAGTCGGCGAGCAACAGGGTCAGGTTGTCGAAAATATTTTAGAGTCTGCCGAAACGGTAAACGGCTTTACACTAATCTCCGCCAAAATGGAAAACTACGACATGGACGCCCTTCGCAAACTATGCGACAAACTCAAAGCGGAAATGAAATCCGGCTGCATGATTTTGTGCGGAACAACAGGCGAAACAGGCGCGGCGCAGTTCCTTGCCAGCGCAACCGATGATGCCGTGAAAGCAGGAGCAGACGCAGGTAGGCTGGTAAGCAGAGCCGCAAAAATTTGCGGCGGCGGCGGCGGCGGAAAACCAAACCACGCCCAAGCAGGCGGTAAAGACGCCTCCCGCGCAGATGAAGCCCTCGCGCAGGCCCTAATCGAAATGAAGGCAATGATTGAGTAAAAAAACACTTGCAACCCCCGTTAAAATATGGTATTGTGAATTAAAGTAAGTGTATATTGTGCGACTTTAAAGAGTGGGTGTGCGCCCACTCTTTCATATTGCATAGGAATTGTTAAGGGGTTTTTACATTTGATTGGAGCATTAGAGCCATTAATTACGCCTGTTGTGGAAGACAGCGGCGTAGAACTCTACGATATAGAGTTTGTGAAAGAAGGCGGCAGCAGAATACTGCGCCTTTTCATAGACAAAGAGGGCGGCGTAGACCTGAACGACTGCGAGCGTGTATCCCGTGCGGTTAGTGCAGTCTTAGATGAGCATGACCCGATTGAAACGGCGTATCGGTTACAGGTTGGCTCTCCCGGGATAGAGCGGCGTATTGTAAAGCCGTCACATTTTCGGCGGTATGTGGGGCATAAGGTTCTGGTAAAGCTGTTCGCGCCCCATTCCCCCCAAGACCCCGATGCGGCAGAATCTGTTACAACAGGGCGCAAAAAATTCACAGGTGTTTTGTCCGAATACGACGATACAGGCAAAGTCACTTTGAAAGACGAAGACGGACAAATTTGGATTTTTGAAAAAAAACAGGTTTCGTCTTGCAGGTTGGTAGTTGATGATGTCATTTGAAGGAAGGAACTTTAACTAATGGATAACGGCAGAGAATTGATTGACGCACTCGCGCAGGTTTCTTTAGAAAAAGGCATTGACAAAGAAATTCTTTTTGAAGCAATTGAGGCTTCTCTGGTTGCCGCGTGTAAACGGCAGCTTAACCAAAACGCAAATCTCCGCGTTTCTTTGAATCGCGAAACGGGGCAGTATACCGTGCTTGCGGCGAAAACCGTTTCTGAAGAAATTGAAGATACTTGGCTTCAAATAAGCCTTGAAGACGCCAGAAAAATTAATTCCAAAATAGAATTGGAAGACGTTGTTGAAATTGATGTTACACCAAAGAATTTCGGCAGAATCGCCGCGCAAAACGCAAAACAAGTTGTGGTACAAAAATTCCGAGAAGCAGAGCGCGAGATTCTTTACAACGAATATATTGAAAAAGAACATAGCGTAATTATCGCAATAGTTCAGCGGCGCGACCGCAGAAACGTGATTTTAAGCGTGGGCAAGCTGGAAGCAGTGCTTCCGCCAAGCGAGCAAATCATGCGCGAACCGTATCAGTTTAACGACCGCGTAAAAGTTTACGTAACAGAAGTGCGCCAAAACGCCAAAGGCCCTATTGTAAACGTGTCACGCACCGCGCCGGAGCTTTTGGAAAAGCTGTTTGAACACGAAGTACCCGAGATTTCCGACGGCATTGTTGAAATAAAATCCGTTGCGCGTGAAGCGGGCAACCGCAGTAAAGTTGCGGTGTACACCCGCCATCCCCACGTAGACCCTATCGGTTCTTGCGTTGGGCAAAACGGGCAACGCGTTAATATCATCAGCTCCGAACTTCGCGGCGAAAAAATCGACATCATCCTTTGGAACGAAGACCCCGCGAAATATATTTCTCACGCCCTCAGCCCAAGCAAGGTTGTAAGTGTTGCGATAAGCCCCACGGGGCAAGAGGCGCGGGTGGTTGTCCCCGACCATCAGCTTTCTCTCGCAATCGGAAAAGAGGGGCAGAACGCTCGTCTTGCCGCACGTCTTACGGGCTGGCGCATAGATATTAAAAGCGAATCGCAAGCCCGCGGCACAGACTTCCTAATCTTCCCCGAGCCGGAAAAACTTCCGCCAACTGCGGAAGAAGAAGCCGCCGCTGCCGAAGTAGAAGCCGCCTATGCGGATTTCTACGATGTCCCTGTGGCAACAGAAGAAGTAGCGGCAACAGAAGAACCCGCCGCGCAAACAGAGGAAATCGAATACAGCGAATACTATGAAGATGAATATTACGATGACGACGAGTACTACGATGATGATGAATACTACGACGACGACGAGTACTACGACGATGAATACTACGACGAAGCAACCCCCGAATCCCCGCCCGCCGATGAAAAGTAAACCGCAAAGGCGTTGCGTTGCCTGCCGCGAAATGAAAGACAAATCTTCACTCATCAGAATCACGGCAACAGCAGAGGGCGAAATTCAACTAGACCCAAGCGGCAAAGCCCCCGGACGGGGCGCGTACATCTGCCGCGATGAACAATGCATGAAAAAGGCACATAAAATAAAAGGTTTGGAGCGTTCACTAAAGCGCAAAATTCCTTCGGAAGTATATGCAAAGCTATTGGAATGAAAGGTCAGGTGGCTAAATGCCAAAGGTTCGTGTTCACGAATTAGCCAAAGAACTTAGTGTAGATTCAAAAGAAATTATCGGGAAAATGGAGGAGTACGGCAAGTCCGTACCCAATCATATGAGTACTATTGATGATGCCGATGTTTCGCGCTTGAAAAGTGATATGAAAGGTGCGCCCGCCCAAACGGAACAATCCGCGCCGCGCTTAGGCCCCGATGGAAAACCATTGCGCCCGCGCCCCCTCGGGCCGGACGGGAAACCGTTGCCGCGCTTGGGCCCTGATGGAAAACCATTGCGCCCGCGCCCACTTGGGCCGGACGGCAAACCGTTGCCGCGTTTAGGGCCTGATGGAAAACCATTGCGCCCGCGCCCCCTTGGGCCGGACGGCAAACCATTGCCGCGCTTAGGACCTGACGGTAAACCATTGCGTCCGCGCCCCCTTGGTCCTGACGGAAAGCCGTTGCCGCGTTTAGGGCCGGATGGCAAACCCTTGCCGCCGCGCCCGCGTCCGATTGGTGCGGACGGAAAGCCATTGCCGCGCCGTCCGCGCACGGAAGGTGAAGCAGGTACGGAAACGCCCGTTGCGTCCGCACCTGAAAAAACAGAAAGCCCCGCACAAGTTGCAGAGGTTTCTACTCCTGCACCTTCTGCGGAAAGAGAAACTACACCCGCCCCCGCACCGCGCACAGATAATCGCGGGCAAGGCGGTTATTCTCCGCGCCCGCCCCGTGACGGGCAACGCCCCCACGGCGACAGACCGCAATATGGCGGCAATCGCCCGCAAGGGCAAGGCGGTTATGGTGGAAATCGTCCGCAAGGGCAAGGCGGTTATGGTGGAAATCGTCCGCAAGGACAAGGTGGTTACGGCGGCAACCGTCCGCAAGGGCAAGGTGGTTACGGCGGCAATCGTCCGCAAGGACAGGGCGGTTACGGTGGAAATCGTCCGCAAGGACAGGGCGGAGGTCAAGGCGGTTACGGAAATCGCCCCGGTGGTTTCGCGCCGCGTCCGGGTGGTGCGCAAGGTGGCGGTGGCAGACCGCAAGGCGGCTTCGGCGGCGGCAGACCCCAACCGGGCGGTCGCGACGTAGTCAAAAAGTCCGAACCGACCAAGGACGATAAGCGTCAACAATGGAATCGGATTCAACAAGCAAATTCAATCAGCAAAAAAGATAAAAAAGATAATTACTCCAAAGAAAACCGCCAAGGCCTAGACCGCGGCGGCAGAAGAAGCAAACCCGCAAAGCGTATTATCCAGCCGGTTGTGCGCCCCGTTGTGACAATGATAACCGTTGCGCCTGAAATTTCCGTTCGCCTTTTGGCAGAAAAACTTTTGCGCTCCAACGCCGATGTTATCAAGGTTCTTATGAAAAACGGCTTGATGGTAACAGCGAACCAAACCGTTGATTTTGAAACGGCATCCATGGTTGCAGAGTCATTCGGCGTTTTGGTTGACGAGTACGTTGAAGTGGACGTTTTCGAGGAAGCGTTTTCGCAAGAACCCGATGACGAAGCGTCCCTTAAACCGCGCCCGCCCGTTGTTGTTGTTATGGGTCACGTTGACCATGGTAAAACATCTTTGCTGGACGTTATCAGAAACGCAAATGTGCAGGAAACGGAATCAGGCGGCATTACACAGCATATCGGTGCGTATTCCGTGCGCTTGCGCGAAAACGAAAACAAGCGCGTTACATTCCTTGATACACCCGGCCATGAAGCGTTTACGGCAATGCGTATGCGCGGCGCGCAAGTAACCGATATCGCGGTACTTGTTGTAGCCGCAAATGACGGCGTTATGCCGCAAACGGTTGAAGCAATCAACCACGCCAAAGCGGCGGGGATTGAAATTATCGTTGCAATTACAATGATGGATAAACCTGATGCAAACCCCGATAAAGTTAAGGCGCAGCTTGCGGAACACGGCTTGCAGTCCGAGGACTGGGGCGGAAGCACAATTACCGTAGAGGTTTCTGCGCGGCAGAAAACGGGTATCGAACAGCTCTTGGAAATGATTTTGTTGGTTGCGGAAATGAAAGAACTTCGTGCCAACCCCGACAAGCCCGCTCGCGGAAGCATCATAGAAGCGAAACTGGACAAAGGCCGCGGGCCTGTTGCAACCGTTTTGGTGCAAGAAGGTACGCTTAGAATCGGCGACCCTGTTGTTGCAGGGGCGGCAAGCGGCAGAGTTCGCGCCATGGTTGACTATCGCGGACGCAGTAAAACCGAAGTTGGGCCTTCCATGCCCGTGGAGATTATCGGTTTGGCAGACGTTCCCGTTACGGGCGATATCCTATATGCCGCAACCTCCGACAAGCAAGCGCGGCAACTTTCCGAAACCGTTATTGCAAAAGGTCGCGAAGATATGGTTAAAGCCACGCAGGGCAAAATTTCGCTGGACGATTTGTTCAATCAAATTCAGGCGGGGCAAGTGAAAGACCTTAATATCGTTGTGAAAGCAGACGTTCAAGGCTCTGTTGAAGCTTTGCGCGGCAGTCTTGAAAAACTCACTAACGAGGAAGTTCGCGTTCGCATAATTCACACAGGCGTTGGCGCAATCACGGAAAGCGATGTTATGCTGGCTTCCGCGTCCAACGCAATAATCCTCGGCTTTAACGTGCGCCCCGAACCCGTTGCGAAATCCGTTGCCGAAACCGAAAACGTTGACGTTAGAATGTACAGCGTAATCTACTCCGCAATCGACGACATAGAAGCCGCCATGAAGGGTATGTTAGACCCCGAATTTATAGAGAAAAATATCGGTAATGCCGAAATCCGCGAGATTTTCAAAGCCAGCGGAATAGGGACAATCGCAGGTTGCTACGTCACAGACGGCAAGGTTACACGCAACGCCCAAGTGCGCATAGTACGTGACGGCCGTGTAATCTACGACGGCCATTTGGACACCCTTCGCCGCTTCAAAGACGACGTGAAAGAAGTTGCCACAGGCTACGAATGCGGTATGCTTTTCAAAAACTACAACGACATCAAAGATGGCGACAAGGTAGAGGCGTATATCATGGAGGAAATTCCGAGATAATAAAAGAAAAACCTCGGGGCTCTGCCCCGAACCCCGGAAACTTTTGAAAAAGTTTCATCAAAACTTTAACATAAAACCGCGCCTATGCGCGGTTTTAAATTACGACAGAGTTTATCGCTAGTCCATGTCAAAGTTTGGGTCAAGCCTTTTTAAAGGCTTGCGGGGTTTGGGGCAGAGCCCCAAGGTCTTTCTTTTAGACAGAAAAGGAGAAAACGTATGAAAACCCGAATGATACGAATTAATGACGAGATTGCCCGCGTTACTGCGGATGTGATTAGGTCGGAGTTGTCTGACCCGCGTATTGGTGCGGTGGTTAGTGTTATAGGGGCGGAGACTACGCAGGATTTGAAATATTGCAAGATTCGTGTAAGCATTTTCGGGGGGGAAGAGGAGCAAAAGGAGACGATGGCAGGGCTGGGACGTGCGGCGGGTTTTATTCGCAAGCGGGTTGCGTCGGTTATTAATTTGCGGCAGACGCCTGAGATTTCGTTTGTGTATGACGACTCTATCGAGCATGGAATGCGAATGCGCAAATTGATTGACGAGGTAAATAAGTAGTGGACGTGCGGAAGGCACGTGCGGGCGAAGAGGGCAAGATTTCGAGAGCAATTGCGGACAGCTTCGCGAAAATTTTTGCTACGTTCACAAAGGACATGGGGCGAATGGCAAAGGTTTTTGAGAATGGCGTTGCCATTGAGCGTTTTTGCGTGGCAGAGCAAGACGGCGAACTGATTGGCATTGTTGCTTGCGGTTGCCGTGCGGGTCGTGTTTTGAAATCCACCAAAGAGGAATGCGTGGCGAATTTGGGTGCTGTTCGCGGACGGATTGCGTTCCGCGTAATCCGTTCGGAGCTTATGCGTCCGCACGAATATCCCGCAAACGTCGGCTATATCGACGTGCTTGGCGTTTTGCCGCAGGCACGCGGAAAAGGCGTTGCAAAGGAACTTCTCAACGCCGTTGTTCAAAATTTTCCGCAATATACGGAGTTTATTCTTGATGTGGACAGCGCGAACGCCCCCGCAATTAAAAGCTATACGGATTTTGGATTTGTGGAATACAAGCGCGTTAATACGTTGCCGTTTATAAACAGGGGTAAAATTTTTATGCGGTACACGACTATATCCTAGAACGACATCTGCCCAATCGTACGCGGATATGGGATAACGTCGCGGATGTTTTTCATGCCGGTGAGGTACATGAGGAGACGCTCGAAGCCGAGGCCGAAACCGGCGTGTTTTACGCCGCCCAATCGGCGAAGGTCAAGATACCAGTCGTAATCTTCGGGAACAAGCCCGAATTTTTTTATGCTCTCTTCAAGGATGTCAACGCGCTCTTCGCGCTGGCTTCCGCCTATTAATTCGCCGACGCCGGGGACTAGAAGGTCTGCGGCGGCAACGGTTTTTCTGTCGTCGTTTACGCGCATATAGAACGCCTTTATTTCGCGGGGGTAGTCTGTGATGTAAACAGGGCCTTTGTAGACTTCTTCGCAAAGATAACGCTCGTGTTCGGTTTGCAAATCCGCGCCCCACTTTACGGGGTACTCGAATTTTTTGTTGGATTTTTGAAGTGTCTCAACGGCTTCCGTGTACGAGCAACGCGCAAAGGCGGCGTCAACCAAGGCGGAAAGGCGGGCGGTTAGGCCTTTTTCAATCCACTGGTCGAAGAATTCCATTTCCTCGGGCGCGTTTTCCAAAACATATTTGATTATGAATTTTAACATTGCTTCGCCTGTTTCAAGATAGTTGTCAAGGTCTGCGAATGCCATTTCAGGCTCAATCATCCAAAATTCTGCGGCGTGGGTTGTGGTGGTGGAAGGCTCGGAGCGGAACGTGGGTCCGAAGGTGTACACATCGCGCAGTGCAAGACAAAACGGCTCTACGGCAAGCTGACCGCTTACGGTAAGATGCGCCTGTTTTCCGAAAAAGTCTTTGGAAAAATCGCCCTCACCAGTCGGCAGAGTTGTAACGCGGAACATTTCGCCCGCGCCTTCGCAGTCACTGCCTGTTATAATTGGTGTGTGAACATAAACGAAATTTCGTTGCTTGAAAAATTCATGAACCGCGTGCGCCGCAACCGAACGTACTCTGAAAACAGCCGCAAAAGTATTAGTGCGCGGACGCAAGTGCGAAATTGTGCGCAAAAATTCAAAGCCGTGGCGTTTCTTTTGCAAAACATAATCCGTGGGGCAAGAACCTTCCAAAGTAACGGAAGAAGCCTTGATTTCAAACGGTTGTTTCGCGCCCGGGCTTTCCACCACTTCGCCAACCACCGTAACGCAAGAACCAACGCCAAGCTTAACCGCTTCATCAAATGAAAGCGAATTGCCCGCAAGCGTTCCTTCTAAAATAATCTGCACAGGCTTAAAAAAACTGCCATCATTTAATTCGATAAAACACAAATTACCATTGTTGCGCGAGGTGCGAACCCAGCCGCCAACCGTAACCGTTTTTTTCATAAACTCCGAAGTGTTCCGATACAAGTCTTTTAAACGTGTGTACATTATATTTCCGCCTTCTAAGAAAAATTCCTTCTACATGGAACTGTAAACCATAAATATTGGTAATGTCAAGCCGTGTCGTGCGTAAATTGGGCAAAAAAACATTTGACAAACTCTAGGAAATGTTCTAAGATGATTTGTGAACACTGGGCGGCGGTGTTTTTTTAATGTTGTAAATCAAATGCATAGGCAAAGGAAGCGAGGAGTTCAAGATGCGTACAAAAATTACCTTGGCGTGTACGGAATGTAAACAACGCAACTACAATACGATGAAGGAAAAAAAGAACAATCCCGACCGCATGGAAACAAAAAAATACTGCAAATTCTGCAACAAGCACACATCTCACCGTGAAACGAAATAGTCTAATTTGAGGTGACTTTTTATGAACGATGATAAGAAAAAAGACAAATCCGTGAACGAAACAGGCGTAGTGAAAGGCACGTACCAAACCTACCGCGCAGAGTTTCGTAAAATAGTGTGGCCTTCTAAGGAAACGCTTTTTAAACACACCGTTACGGTAATTGCCGTATCTTTGATGTTTGGTGCGTACATCGCGCTTAATGACTATATTTTCAGCACTGTATTCCAGCAATTTGTGCAACGTGTTGTAATGTAAGGAGATACTATGGCGGAAGAATCCAAATGGTATGTTGTTCATACCTACTCGGGGTATGAAAACAAGGTAAAGGCAAATATCGAAAAAATAGTTGAGAACCGCGGTATGCACGACCTTTTCGACAACATTGTTGTTCCCATACAGGAAACAATTGAGATGAAAAACAATGTGAAAAAGTCGGTACAGCGCAAAATTTACCCCGGCTACGTGCTTCTCAAAATGGTTATGACAGACGAAACATGGTACGTTGTGCGGAACACACGCGGTGTAACAAGCTTTGTAGGCCCTGCGTCTAAGCCCGTGCCGCTTACAGACGAAGAAATTATCACGATGGGAATAGAAGTCCCCGACTTTGAACTTGACTTGGAACTCAACGAAGCGGTGCGCATTATAACAGGGCCGTTTGAAGGTTCTATAGGCAACGTAAAGGACATCAACCATCAGAAGAAAACCGTTTCCGTTACCCTCAGCGTTTTTGGGCGGGAAACACAGGTTGAAGTTGATTATCACGTTCTGCAAAGAATGTTGTAATAAATAATGTGGCAGGACGATAATCTTGCTGTATCGTATCCGGCTTCGAGACGAATACCGAAGCTTTGGATATAGATAAGCGGATACGCCGTCCGCAAGGACCACAAGGAGGAAATGTAAATGGCAAAGAAAATTACGGCTTATGTAAAATTGCAAATTGAAGCCGGAAAAGCAACCCCCGCGCCCCCCGTCGGCCCCGCATTGGGTCAGCACGGTCTAAACATGATGGGCTTTTGTAAGGAGTTTAACGAGCGCACAAAAAACGACGCAGGCATGATAATTCCTGTAGTTGTTACCGTTTACGCGGATAAAAGTTTCTCGTTTATCACCAAAACACCGCCCGCCGCCGTTCTTATTAAAAAGGCTTGCAAAATTGACAAAGCCAGCGGCACACCAAACGCGAAGGAAAAAGTTGCGACAATTTCCAAGGCAGATGTGCAAAAAATCGCCGAACTTAAAATGGTAGACCTTAACGCCGCAAGCATTGAAACGGCAATGAGCATGATATCCGGCACAGCCCGCAGTATGGGCATTGTCGTAGGAAGTTAAGGGAGGCGAAAAATATGAAACGTGGTAAAAAATATACGGCTGCCGCAAAACTTGTAGAGGCAGATAAATTATACGAAGTAAAAGAAGCGGTTGAACTTGTGCAAAAAACCAGCATAACAAAATTTGATTCTATGGTGGAAGCGCATATTCGATTGGGTGTAGACTCTCGCCACGCAGACCAGCAAGTTCGCGGCGCGGTAGTTCTGCCGCACGGAACAGGCCGCACGGTGCGTGTTCTCGTATTCGCGAAAGGCGAAAAAGCAACCGAAGCAGAAGCCGCCGGCGCAGACTTTGTTGGCGCAGACGAATTAGCCACAAAAATCCAAACAGAAAACTGGTTCGACTTTGACGTTGTTGTTGCTACCCCCGACATGATGGCAGTCGTTGGTAAAATCGGGCGCGTCTTGGGGCCCAAAGGTCTTATGCCAAACCCCAAAGCAGGCACAGTTACCGCAGACGTAACCAAAGCCATAAACGACATCAAAGCAGGTAAAATCGAATACCGCTTGGATAAAACAAACATCATTCACGTACCCATCGGCAAAGTTTCCTTCGGCACAGAAAAGCTTGGCGAAAACTTCAAAACCCTCATGGACGCTGTAATCAAAGCAAAGCCCTCTGCCGCAAAAGGAACGTACCTCAAATCCGTTACCCTTGCAAGCACCATGGGTCCGGGTATCAGAATCAATCCGTTGCGTATTGAGTAGGAAAGACCGCGGGGCAATGAAGTGAGCGAAGCGAACGGCACCTCCCCCACACCCCTGCAAACTTTTTGAAAAAAGTTTGAACAAAAACTTTAAAATGGACTAGCGATGAGCAATCATTGCAATTAAAAAAATCGCGCATTTGCGCGATTTTTGTTAAAGTTTGGGTTAAGCCTGTTGGGGGACGGAGTCCCCAAGGTCTTTTTCTTTTAGAAGGAGAAAAAATTATGAAAATGACATTCAGATGGTTTGGCGAGGGGCAGGACACAATCACGTTGCAGGAAATTAGGCAGATACCCATGATGACGGGGGTTGTTACAAGTCTGTTGGATATTCCTGCGGGGGAAGCGTGGCAGGAAGAGCGTATTCGTGCCATGAAAGAAACGGTAAGCGGCGCGGGTCTGGATGTCGAAGTTATCGAGAGCGTGAACATTCACGAGGACATAAAACTTGGGCTTCCTTCGCGTGACGAGAAAATTGAAAATTATATCTTAACAATGGAACGGCTTGCAAAGTACGGCATAAAATGCATTTGCTATAACATGATGCCCGTTTTGGACTGGGCGCGAAGTCACCTTTATTACAATTTGCCCGATGGCTCTAACACAATGCGATATGAAGCGGCGTTTATTAAAAATTTATCGCCGGAAGAACTTGCGGCGCGTTACGCGGCGGAATCGGGCGAATACGAATTGCCGGGCTGGGAACCTGAACGCTTAAAAAACATCCGCAAATTATTGGACGCCTATGAGGGCATGAAAGAAGAAACTTTTTATGCCAACATGAAATATTTTTTAGACGCGATAATTCCTCACGCAGAGCGGCTTAATATCCTGATGGCGGTACACCCCGATGACCCGCCGCAACCCATTTTCGGCTTGCCAAAATTAATCATAAGCCGCGATAATGTCCGCAAGTATCTGGATTTGCACCCCAGCAAATTTAACGGGCTTACCCTTTGCACAGGCTCACTCGGCGCGAAAAAGGGCGCGGACATCCCCGCCATGATTCGGGAATTTGGCGGCGAGGGGCGCATTCATTTCGCCCATGTGCGCAATCTGAAATTTGAAAACGAAACCGACTTCTACGAATCCGCACACCCGACCCCTTGCGGCTCGCTGGATATGTTCGCCATAATGAAAGCCTTTCACGATACAAATTTTCGCGGCTGGATTCGCCCCGACCACGGCCGTATGATTTGGAACGAAGAAAAACAAAAACGCCGCCCCGGCTACGGCCTATACGACCGCGCTTTAGGGGCGACATATTTACAGGGGATATGGGAAGCGTTGGGGCGAGGGTGATTTTCTCGAAAAGACCTCGGAGGACTCCGTCCCCCGAACCCCCTGCAAGGGGATAAATCCCCTTGACCCCTAACTAAAAACCGCGCATTCGCGCGGTTTTTGAAATTGCGATGTTGCTTATCGCCAGTCAAAATTTAAAGTTTTTGTTCAAACTTTTTTAAACTTCGACAAGAATTGGAAAAATCATTGGGTTGCGTTTTGTGGATTGCCAAATGTATTCGCGAAGGCACTCTTTTACGCGGTTGCGGATGTATTGCCTGTCGGAGGTATTTTTTTGTTCGAGGTCGTGGAGGGTGTCGGCGACAACGGATTTCGCGCCGTCGATGAGGTCGTCGGATTCGCGTACGAAAACGAAACCGCGGGAAATTATGTCGGGGCCGGAAATCACTTGGCAGTAACCGTCTGCCATGGAAATACCTACGGCGGCAATGATTAAGCCGTCTTCGGAAAGATGCTTGCGGTCGCGCAGAACCACGTTGCCGACGTCGCCAACGCCAAGCCCGTCTACGAGCAACTGCCCGGAAGGAACTGTTCCGTTCATTTTCGCGTCGTTGGAGGAGATTTCAAGCACTTCGCCGATATCGGCAATGAAGATGTTTTCCTTTTGCATTCCCATGGAAATCGCGAGGTCTTTGTGATGTTTAAGATGGCGGAATTCGCCGTGAATGGGCATGAAATAATCGGGCTTAACAAGCGCGTGAACCATTTTTAGCTCTTCCTGCTTGGCGTGACCCGAGACGTGAACGTCCATCAGACCTTCGTAAATTACGTCTGCGCCTTGCTCCATCAGGTTGTTGATTACGCGGGAAACAAGTTTTTCGTTGCCCGGAATTGGTGACGCAGAGATGATTACCTTGTCGCTTTGCGAGATGGTAATTTGTCTGTGGTCGTTTGCCGCCATCCGCGAAAGTGCCGCCATTGGCTCGCCTTGGCTGCCCGTTGTGATGATTACAAGCTGGTTTGGCGTGTAATTTTTCAGTTCGGAAACTTCGATTACAAGACCCTTGGGCGCGTTAATGTAGCCCAGTTCTGTGGCGGTTTTTACGGCGTTTACCATGCTCCGCCCCATGAAAAGCACTTTTCGTCTGTGTTCCACGGCAGAATTTAAAACCTGCTGAATGCGGTCTATGTGTGACGAGAACATTGCAACAATCAGACGTTGCGTGGGCGATTCTTCAAACACGCGGCGGAACATATCGCCAACCGTGCGCTCACTTAATGTGTAGCCCGGATAAAGCACGTTTGTACTTTCGCAAAGCAATAATTTTACGCCCTTGCGCCCCAGTTCCCCGAAACGTTGCAAATCCATGGTTTCGCCTTGGATTGGCGTAAAGTCTACCTTAAAGTCGCCTGAATGTATCACAACCCCAACGGGCGTTGTTATTGCGAACGCCGCCGCATCTGCGATGGAGTGGTTTATGCGCAAAAATTCCACCTTGAAACACCCCGCCGAAACCGACGCACCATGAAGCACGGGAGTCATTTCGGTGCGGTTAAGAAGCCCGTGTTCGCGCAGTTTGTTGCCAACCAGCCCAAGGGTAAGTTTTGTCCCGTACAAATGCACTTTTACTTGGCGCAAAAAATACGGCACGCTTCCAATATGGTCTTCGTGGGCGTGGGTAAGAAACAGCCCGCGGATTTTGTCCTTGTTCTCTTGCAGGTAGGTGAAATCGGGGATAACAAGGTCGATACCCAGCATTTCGTCTTGCGGGAAAGCAACGCCGCAATCTATGACAATTATATCGTTGCCGTACTCCAGTACGGTCATGTTTTTTCCAACCTCGCCGTGTCCGCCGAGTGAAAAAACTTTTAGTTTATTTTTTTTTGCAGGCAAAATTATTCTCCTTCTACTTCTAAATCTAGTCCAAGTTCTTCGCAGTCGTCTTTGAACATAGCGAAAATATTTTTAAAATCCTTGTGGTCGCGGTCAATCGTTTCCAAAATAACTTCTTCGGGATTTAATTCGTGCGGCGAACATTTGAAAAGCACGGCTTCGCTTTCGTCTTCCGTTACCGCAAGCAAATAAACGCCGTTTTCGTCCTCTTGGCTTGCCACGATGTTTATCGGAATTTTTTGGCCGTCTTCGCTTTCAATATACAGCCCGTCGTCGTCAAAATTTTCAAAATCATTTGCGTCTGTCGATTGCAACATATCGTTCTCCTTTCTATTCAGATAGTCAAGATATCCTTGCAGAATATAAACCGCCGCCATTTTGTCAACATTCTTTTTGTAATTTTTCTGCTTGCCGTCAAAAACGCGCAAAACAGCAAGCGTACTTAAACGCTCGTCCCACAAAATAACATTAACATTTTTAAAATACCGCAAAAGTTTTTCCTTGAAAGCCAGCGTTTCTGCGCAACGCGCCGAATCTTCGCCGTCCATATTCTTTGGAAAACCAAGCACGATATCTTTAATCTCATATTCGCGGAGTATAGTTTTAAGTTCTTTTAGACATGGCCGCAACGCCTCGGGGTCTTTGCGAAACAGGGTTTTAACCCCCGTTGCAACACGCCCGTTGTGCGACACCGCCACACCAATTGTTTTTTCGCCGTAATCCAGTCCGATGAACTTTTTTTGCATACTTACAGTACATCACGCAGAAACTCGCGAACCATCTCTTCAAGAAGTTCGTCCCGCTCAAGCCTGCCGATTAGGGCGCGGGCGTTCCTGTGGCTTGTGATGTATGTAGGGTCGCCCGAGAGAACGTACCCTACAATTTGTGTTATCGGATTGTAGCCTTTTTCTTTTAGCGCGGTGTAAACCAGTTCAAGGTTTGCGCGTACTTCGTCCTGCGCGACGCGCTGATATGGGCTGATTTTTTGTGTTTCCATTGGATATTCTCCTTGTCTTTTTATTAGTGTCTTGAAAGTACCAAGTCAACATGATTTATGCTCCAGTGGATAAGGTGTGAGGCTCCCCCCGCTTACCTCGTGCCAATAGCCGGTGAGTTTTTCCCCGTGAGGGTCGAAATGACTTGTGAAAATATATTGAATTTCGCCGCTGTCCTGCGGGTGTTTATCGAAGTTTACGGCGACTTGCTGTGCATTCATTTCAGGGGAATAACCAAGAATTTCAAACCGTCCGCGGTCGTGGGCGTGTCTTCCCGTAATCAAACCCGCCGCGCCGTCGTAAAATCGTACATACATACCGTTTGAAAACGACAAAACTTTTCGCGCTTCACCTGTGATGTTTTCAGGCAAGTTTGTCACACTTATCGGCTCGCCCAGCGCGGCGGTTACGTCTTCCACTCTGTCGCCCAAGGAAATTACAACATCTTGCGCCATATCGCGAATGGAAGTGAAATCCAATCGGTCGGATTGTGCCGCCAAAATGCGGGCGGCTTCGGCTCTGTCTTCGTAGGAAATTTCCGCTGCGCCGCTTGCGCAACCGACCAGCAATAACGCCACAAGACACAAGACTTTTTTCACGTTGAAATTTCCCCCTTTAAAAGGTTTTCCGTACAAGATATGATTTTTACTTTTTGTATCGTATTTCTTATATCGAAAGCGGACGGCGCGTGAACGGTGCAGTAATTTTGGCTGTTGCCCTCAAACATTCCGTGTTGTTTTTCCTTTTCAAACAGTACGTGCAGTTCCTTGCCAACCTGTTTGCATAAAAAATTTTTTTGAAGTTGCGAAACCGTTTCGCGCATGATTTTGCCGCGTTCGTGCTTTATATTTTGCGGGATTTGCGCGGGGAAAGTTGCCGCAGGTGTGCCCTCTCGCGGCGAAAACTCGAAAACGTGTACCTGCGAAAATTCCATTTCGCGCACAAAGTCTAAACTTTGTGTAAAATCGGAATCCGTTTCGCCCGGGAAGCCTACGATTATATCTGTGGTGAGGACGGCGGTCGGGCGGATTTTTCGCAAAGCATCGGCGGCATTTTTGTATCGCGCCGCAGTATATCTTCTGTTCATTTTTTTCAGCGTGGTATCGCAACCGCTTTGCAACGACAGGTGGAAATGTTCGCAAAGCACGGGTGACGCGGCAACCGCGTCCAAAAAATCTTCATCCACCGCGCATGGGTCTATACTGCTTAATCGCAGACGTTTAAGCCCGTCAAGTGCAGAAATTTTGCGCACAACATGGGCAAGCCCTTCTTTCAAAAAACCACTTGTTGTATCGTTTCCATAGGCGGCAACTTGTATACCGGTAAGCACAATTTCAAGCGCACCCGTTTTAATGCGCGTTTCCGCTTCGGCAATGATTTCCGAAAGCGGGCGGCTTTTAAGTTCTCCGCGTACATACGGGACAATACAATAAGAACAAAAACGGTCGCAACCGTCTTGTATTTTTATAAAGGAACGGGTCTTGCTTTTCGGAAGTTCCTGCGCAACCCGCGCCGAATCCACATTTAAAGAATCTATTTTTGCAAGGAAATCGGACGGCTCTCTCGCATCAAAAACGAAATCAACGCCATCAATTTCCGAAGATTTTTTCGCCATACAACCGCACATTGCCACAAGTGCCGTTGGGTTTTTCTTTTTTGCGCGGCGTATCATTTGCCGCGATTTTTTATCCGAAGTGTGCGTAACGGTGCAAGTGTTTATGATAAAAACGTCCGCACAAACGTCAAATTCCCGCGTAGAAAACGCATTAAACCCCCGCGTTTTAAGCGCGGTAATAAGGGCGTCTGCGTCGCATTGGTTCACCTTGCAACCCAGCGTGTGAATTGCTATATGCATAGAATTACACCATTTCGATTATTAGAGTAGTTCGCGAAGTTGCTCTTTTATTACGTCAAGCTCGGGCGGAATTTTGTCTGATGTCGCAAAAATAAACGCTCTGCCGGGTGTGCATGGTATCTTGTTAAGTTCTTCAAGCGCGTTATTTTTATATTTTTCCACAGGAACACTCGCGGTTACAAGCAAATTTACTGTTGTATTTTTCAAATCCGCGTTTTCCAGAAAATACTTTGCAGGTCCTACAACTTGTCCGCCCCAAATTGGCGAACACAAGAAAATTTCTTCGGGCAAATTTTGCGGCATATTGGTAACGGGGTAGCTTTTGCCCGTAAACGCCAAACCCAATGCCTTAATCATGAAACCAAATGAACCTTTATCATTCAAATCAGATTCAAGTTCGTAAACTTCACGCCCTAAAACTTCACCCAACGCCGTGGCAAATACCTTTGTTTTTTTCTCGCGACTGTAGTAAAGTATCATGTGCGTGTCTCCTAAGAAAATTTCCAAGTAGTCTTACAATATTACCACTATGTTACAAAAAAGAAAAGGGGTATTTTAAATGTATTTAAAAAGCACCGCAAGGAAGTGGCTTTCATGATATTAAATTCTTTTTTACTGATTTTGGGGTTCGCGCTTCTTATCAAGGGTTCCGATATTTTTGTTGACGCAAGCGTTGGCATTGCGGAAAAACTAAGTGTACCAAAAGTAATAATCGGGCTAACGATTGTTGCAATGGGGACCAGTGCGCCGGAACTTGTAATTAGCGTAACCGCGTCTGCGCGTGGGTCTAACGCGCTTGCGATAGGCAATATAGTTGGTTCAAATATCTTCAATTTGATGCTGATAATCGGGCTGTGCGCGGTAATTCGCCCGATGATTGTAAACGTGCGCCAAATCCATAAAGACTTCTGGATTTCCATTGCCGCGGCGATTATGCTTCTTGTACTTAAAGTTGTAGGCGGCGATTTTATCCCCCGTGCGGGAAGTCTGCTTCTTGTTGCAATTTTCGCAACCTATATGTTTTTTCTAATCAGAAAAGCCATAAAAACCGCAGAACCGCATGAACATGATGAACAGGAAAAAAAATCGCGTCCGCTTCCTATTTACGCACTTATTGCGATTTTCGGACTTGGCCTGATTATCGGCGGCGGACATCTTACCGTGGAAAGCGCGTCGTACATCGCCGCCGCAATGAATATTTCAGAGCGAATAATAGGACTAACAGTCATCGCGATAGGCACATCCCTGCCGGAACTTGTAATCTCCCTTGTCGCGTGTAAGAAGGGCGAAAATGAATTCGCGCTTGGCAATATCATCGGCTCAAATATTTTCAACATCCTGTTTATTTTGGGCGTTGCAGGGCTGGTAAGCCCCTTGCAAATAGACGGCGGATTGGTTGCTGATACGAGTTTCCTTATTGTCGGCAGTCTTCTAACAATTGCATTCGTGTACAGCCGCAAGCGAATTTCCCGCCCCGAAGGTGCGCTTATGGTTCTCATGTATCTTGCATACATGGTATTTACTGTGTTTGCCGCTACCGCACCAATAGTTGTGTAGCATACAAAAGCAAAAACCCGGGCGCACCAAGAACACCCACAATAAGTACCGTCACGGCATTAATGCCCACCGCCAGCCCAAACCCAGAAAAGAAAAAATTAAACATCAACAGCCCGCAAATACCGCAGGCGGTATTTCTTGCGACCCCAAGAAACCACTGCATTTGACGCGTATAAACAAGATATGCGAAAAAAACAAATACCAACGCAAGCAAAAGAAAAACACTCATCAGAAAGCTCCTCCGTGGACAATGCCCTTTTCTTTGCACAGGTTCAAATAGTACTGATATTTCAAGTTTGCGGCTTTTAATTCGTAAACCAAACTGTCTACTAAAATTGCGTCGGTGGTGTGGTCGAAGCAATTATGTAGAAACTCCATATCGTTTCTAATTGCTTCAATCGCCGCAACAATTTCCATATCCTCCCGCGTAAGACGCTTCGTTTTTCTGCCAAAAAAGCGTCTTTCTTTTTTCGCCGCAGGTGCGTGTGCAAATGCCATCGGTTGCGTATTCGTCATAAATATTCTCCTCCCTTAGGTCGTGTTTGAAAACCCCATTCCGCCGTATTTTCGGTAAATTTTCTGCCTTGCGGCGGCGGCGCGAACTTGCAGATTCTCTCCGATATGCGGCGTTCGCGCCTTCTTGCAAGTCAAAAAATTTCCTCAAAAATCCGTCTGAAGCGGGTTTCCAAACACGACCTTGTAAGCGGGTACAATTCGCCCATTAATAAATATAGTCACAAAGGAGTTAAAATATTCCATTTTTATGTAATAGACCGCAATAAAAAACCACTTGCGTGTAGACAATCACCGAATGCCTACGGCAAGCATAAACTCATTGTAAAAGGCGGTTATGCTGTAAGCATAAAATATAGTGACTTTAAGATTTGACCGTCCTTGAACATAATGATAAACTATGTAAAACACATTGTCAGAGGAGGGATTTAGGAATGAAAAGAAAATCGGCAAGTCTGTATTTTGTGTCGACATTGATTTTATGTACGATAATGGTTGTTTCATCCAACAGCAACACACACTATTATGTCCCTTTAATCGATGAACAGCAAGCTTTGGATGACGAAATGTTCGACAGAGACATGGGTGTTGTCGGATATGCGCAAAACCACAGAAATGCAAGCCAAACCCGTTCATTAATACGTGAAACTTTTGCGGTAAGCAGGTCCGGAGAAATTATTTTTCCAAATTTTTATGGCGGCTCCGGTTTTGACGAAAATGGGCATTTGGAATTTTGGATAGTGGAATCGGAAGCCGATGTTGCAAGAAGCAAGCTTGGGCATATTGATTTTAGCGATGCAACAATCAAGTATGTTGAGTTTTCAAGTAATTATTTGATTGACACGCTTTATGTGCTTGATGACTTGTTCTTTGACGAAAATCGTAATTTGAATGAGCTTGCGTATGGTGTTGTGAGGGCATGGGGAATTACTCCGCGTAAAAACGTAGTATTTGTTACACTTGATACCTACAATGCAGGTAATGACGCGATTATCGACCTTGTTAATGCATCTTCGATAAGCACAAATGCTGTTTTTTTTGAATTTATGGATTTCAACCCCGATTATTGTCCGATTTGGAATGTACCCATCGAAGTGGAGAATTTTTTTCCCTCTGAAGAAGAATACGTTAACGAAGAGCTATTTCAATCAGAGATTGAATGTGCAGAGCCGTTCATGTCTTCTTTCTATTTGGCACCGGGCGCACGTGTATATTGTGCTGTTATGAGTGATCATGGCGGGTCGGTAGGGTTTAGGGCAAGACGCAATGGACAGCCGGGATTTGTGACTGCCGCGCACGTGTTTACACTAAACAATGCAAATGTAGTTGCTGCTACTACCGGTGTAATTGGGCGAGTAAACGGTATTGCGCCCCGATATGTCGATGCTTCTTTTGTTGCAACGCGAGTACCTCCCGATTTCCAAGTGACGATTTCTAACCGCCTTCCGGGTTTTGGCGGGACGTATAATGCTACGCTTTTTGATGATAGGGGATGGAGCGATGCTTTAGTTGCGTTTGGGCGTAATTCTACGTCACATAGGCTTCTTACTATACACAGCCTTCGCGTCAGGCAATCTTCTATGCGTAGTCCAATATACGTTATTGAAGATGCCATTCTTGTATATGACACCAACAATCGAATTGGTGGTGGAGATAGCGGTGGACTTGTAATATACAGAGGAAACAGAAGTATTGCCGGGCTGATTGTTGGGAGTCATGGTCAGGGTGCACAGCGCAGGGTAGTTATTTCAAATGCGCGGCATATTGTTAACAGACTTGGGCTTACGCTGTTTTAATTTCATAAACAACCAAAAGAACAGGCGATTAAACGTATATCGCCTGTTCTTTTTATTTGCTGGGAAATACCCTCGCACTTCGCGCACCATGGGTGAACGAAACGGGCGATATTTGGCAATGATTATATTATCCGAGTGTTAAGCTCAAATGTATCTTTGTCTGCATCTAAAAAACCGCGCATTCCGCACGGTTTTCAAATTTTAAGTTTTATCTGAAGCGTTGTGTCATTTGCGCGTACAGCATATCTGCAAGCCCTAAACCGCCATGAGACGCCGCTTTATCGGAGATTACTTCGTCCAGCATTTCGGTAAAAATTTTCTCGGCATTACCGCGTGGAATGAAGCCCTCTTCGTCAAAATTTACGCTTCGCATATTGCGGAACATCATGTTTAGAAAGTATGATTCAAACATTTCTGCCGCTTGCCGAATTTGCGCACGTTCATGCGCTTCGTCAATAGCACCCGCAGGGCTACTCATCACCCGCTCCAGAAGACTCTGAAACTCGTTGAATTCGGTATCAGCACTCCGCGCTTGCATCATCGCCGCGTGCGAATCCATGGTAGAAGAAAGAATATTTGAGATTTCCATATTAGCCCTCTCCTTATCTTATAAGCTGAGTAGCCGTTTGAAGCATCTCGTTGGAGGTTGTAATTCCGCGAGAGTTTGTATCAAATGCGCGTTGCGCCGTGATAATACCAATCATCTCTTCCGCGATGTTTACGTTGGACATTTCCAGATAGCCCTGTACCACACGGCTTAATCTGTTTACTTCGCCTTCAGCTTCCAAAAGAGGTTCGCCCGAAGCGATTGTTTCGCTGAAAAGATTGCGCCCCGTTGCTTGAAGTCCGTTTGGATTGGCAAACTGCACTAAGCGAATTTGTGCTTCCAAATCCGTAAACACGCCCTCAATTGTGGCATAAAGCATACCTTCATATGATACGGTTACATCGCTTGCCGTAATCCCCTCAGGGAGGATAATCTCCTCGCCCTCAACATCCATCACGGGGAAGCCCGACGAGGTTGTAAGCATAAGCGTTCCGTCTTCCAGCGGCATCCAGTGAAAAGAGCCGTCTTGTGTGTAAAAATATTCGTCAAAGTCTGTGCGGATTTGGAAGAATGCGTTGCCTTCGATTGCAAAATCCGCAGGCCTGTCTGTTCTTTGGAACGAGCCTTGGGTGAAAATACGCGTTGTTGCCGCAGGGCGCACACCATGCCCAACCTGCAAGTTTACAGGACGCCCTGTCATGTTTGCGGGGTCTAGGTTTGTGCGTTGCATTGTTTCATACAAGAGGGTTTTAAATTCTACACGCTCGCGCTTAAAGCCCGTGGTGTTTACGTTTGCGATATTGTTTGTAACGGTGTCAATTTTCAGCATTTGTGCAGTCATACCGGACGCAGAAGTCCAAAGTGAACGCATCATAACAAGCCACTTCCTTTACTAAAATATTTTAATCAGCCTTCTTGGCAACTAAATCATTCAAGAAATCTATTGTCTACGTGCGATATCATTTACTGCGCGTTGCAACGTTCCGTCTTGGAGCGTGAACACGCGTGAATTAGTTTCAAATGCCCGCGAAACGGTAATCATCTCAACCATTTCTTGTACAATGTTTACGTTAGAGCCTTCCAAGAAGCCTTGCTGAACCGAACCCGTGAACGGTATAAAATGGTCATCTTGGGTATGTTCAGAGGTGCGGAACAGATTATCCTGCATTTTGCGCAGGCTGTGCAAACCTTCGGGAGCTGAAAAATTTACGAAACGCAGTGTTGTAACGTATTCATCGTTTACATATATGCGCCCGCGGTCGCTTACGGATATATAGCCGTCGGGAAGTACGATATTGCCGTTTTCGCCTTGTACCAATGCGCCGTCGGCGGTCATGAGAGTGCCGTGTGCCAAAGTAAATGCGCCGTCACGGGTAAAAAATTCTTCGCCGTCCAAATTAACAACAAAGAAGCCCTGCCCCGCCAGTGCCATATCGAGAGCATTTCCCGTTTGGATAAACGCGCCTTGGCTGAAATCGGTAAACACGTCATCGATAAACACGCCCGGATTTATTGTGCCAACCGAAACCTGTTTGAACATCCTGTGTCCGGGGTCGTCTATCCTTGCGAGCAAAACATCCGAAAACGCATGAGAAACAACGTGGTCACGTTTATGCCCCGTTGTGTTTACGTTCGCCATATTCTGAGATACTACGTCCATCCGCTGCATATTTGTTATCATGCCAAGCGCAGACGTGTAAATTCCTCTTATCATGTAGCTCCCCCCAGTAGTTAGAATGTTCCTTAAATATATATCGGCACAATTGCCGAAAAAGTTTAGTGCAAATTTAGTAATCTGTCGGATTAAGTTTGCCCATGGAAACATATTCGATATACTTCCCTGTACCAACAGCAACACAGGATACAGCTTCTTCCGCGATGATTGCGTTGATGCCCGTTTTCTCGCGGAGGAGTTTGTCTAACCCGTACAGCAAACTTCCGCCGCCTGTCATTACTATGCCGCGGTCAGAAATATCGCTGGCAAGTTCAGGCGGGGTTTTTTCCAATACGGTGTGAACCGCGTCAACCACTGCTGTAACGGATTCGTGCAGGGCTTCCTGCATTTCTTCGGATGTAACTTCGATATTTTTCGGCAAGCCCGTTACAAGGTTGCGCCCGCGAACTTCTACACTTGCGGAAACAGGGCGCGGATACGCCGTTCCCACGTTAATTTTCAGGTCTTCCGCAGAGCGTTCGCCGATTAGAATATTGTGCTTCTTGCGCATATAGCGGATGATTGCTTCATCAAAATGGTCGCCCGCCGTTTTAATGGACGCGCTCACAACCGTTCCGCCAAGGGAAATTACGGCAACATCCGTGGTTCCCCCCCCTATGTCAACTACCATACTACCACAAGCCCGCGCAATGTCAATACCCGCGCCAATGGCGGCGGCAATAGGTTCTTCTATTATATGAACCTTTCGCGCACCCGCCTGATACCCCGCGTCTTTAACAGCGCGGCGTTCTACTTCCGTTACATTAGAAGGAACGCAAATTGCGATACGCGGTTTGCGCATAAGCGGCCGCCCCACCGCCTTGTTGATAAAGTATTTTAACATTTTTTCCGTGATATGATAATCGGAAATAACTCCCTCTCGCATGGGGCGGATTGCTATGATATTACCGGGGGTACGCCCAAGCATACTGCGGGCTTCTTCGCCCACAGCAAGAATCTTGTCCGTGCTTTTATCAATGGCAACAACAGACGGTTCTTTCAGCACCGTGCCTTGCCCTTTTATATATACCAAAACGGATGCCGTTCCCAAGTCTATTCCAATATCTGTGCCAAGAAACATATTCAAACTTTCCCTTCATATGGTTATTTCGGAAATTATACCTCTTTTTTACAGTGGTTACAAGGGGTGTGTTTTATTTCGGTTGACACATGATATTGTCAAATATTTTTGTTTCAGCCAGCCGACAAAAAACAACACTGATTGCGTATTGAAAAATGCAACTTTTTTTGCTACTCTCTGACTTAATCGTTTTTTCTAAGAAAAAATCTTAAAAACATGAGGGGTGCATTAAGATGGGCTTTGTGAAGGATTTGAAAATCGGGGCTAAACTTGCTCTGGGCTTTGGGTTGGTACTGGCTTTGGTAGTGGTACTTTCCGTTTATGCAATAACGGCTTTAAACAGAACGGCAACCAGCTATCAGCAACTGTTAGACGGGCCTTATGCGCGTTATATCGTTTTGGAATCGGTTGACAGGTCTATTACCGATATGCGCCATCAAATTTCCCTTATCGCGCTTCATGCGGGCAACCAACAGGGCATAGACAGGTTCTCTGCCGCGCTGGCTTCATCCCGTGCAGATTTTGATGCGGCAGTGCTGGAATTCCGCCAAAATGTACAAACAGACATTGCAATGAGCGATGCAATGCGCACACAGCGCACTACGGAAATAAACGCCATTGTAGACCTTGTTGAACGCTACGCAACCAACCACGCAGAACCGATTATCGAAGCCGCCCGCGCAGGCAACACAGATGGAGCCGTGCAATTGGTGTACCGCAGTCTAATTGCAGATGATGAAATTGACACTAAATTCCACGCGCTTTTTTCATCCATCACGGATGTAAAAAATTCTGAAGCCGCAAGCAACAGTGCGTACACGCAAAACAGTATTGCAACATTAACATTTGTATCACTGGGTATTTTTGTGGGTGCGGTGCTTGTCGCAATTGTTATTACAAAAATGATTACCAAACCAATTTCCACAGTGGTTCGCGCAATCAAAGACGTTTCAGACGGTAAACTTAACGTAAACATCCGCGTGGACAGCAAAGACGAAACAGGCGAGCTTTCACAAAACGCGCTTAACCTTATTTCCGTAATCAAAAACATCATGGACGACCTAAGCAAAGCTTACAGGGTGTATATGGAAGAAGGAAATATGCACTACTCCATTCCTTTGGCGGGTTATCACAATTCTTTTGAAGACGTGGTTAAAAACGTAAACGCGCTTTTGCACCGCAACACGGAAGACATTAACGCCATGCGGGCAGAATTGCTTAAAGTAAGCGACGGTGATTTTACCGTACACATGGACGACTCTGCGTGGCCGGGCGAATGGGCAGAAATTCCCAAAACCGTAAACATTCTCACCGACAATTTGAATAACGTAAGCAACGAAATAAACAGCATGATTGACGCCGCCGCCGTAAAAGGAAACCTTGCCTACCATATCAACGAGGCGGGCTACAAAGGCGACTGGGGCAGAATCATGCAAGGGCTTAACTCCATTGCCGAAGCCGTAAACAACCCGATTGTGGAAATCCGCGATATCATGGGCAAACTGGGTAGGGGCGAATTTGGCACCAAGGTGGTAGGCAACTATGCGGGTGACTTCCTGCAAATTAAAAACGCTGTAAACAGCATGATAGACGATTTAACAGGCTATATGGACGAAGTAGCCGTAACGCTGGAAGCAGTAGCCGGCGGCGACCTTACAAAGACAATCACCCGCGAATACTTGGGCGGTTTCTCCCGCTTAAAAGATTCTCTTAACAACATCACAAACACATTGCACAAAACCATGGAAGAAATTAATTCCGCTTCCGAGCAAGTGCTTATGGGCGCGAAACAAATTTCTACAAGTGCGCAAGACTTGGCAAACGGTGCGCAATCACAAGCAAGTTCTGTTGAAGAACTTAACGCATCCATCGACCTTATCACAACACAAACGAAAGACAACGCGGATAGCGCGAACAACGCAAACACCCTTTCCGACAAATCCACCGCCAACGCCACAGAGGGTAACGAGTCCATGAAAGAAATGCTTACAGCCATGGAGCAAATCAAGGATTCTTCCAACAACATTTCCAAAATTATCAAATCCATCCAAGATATCGCGTTCCAAACAAACTTGCTTGCACTAAACGCCGCTGTTGAAGCCGCACGCGCAGGCGAACACGGTAAAGGCTTTGCCGTTGTTGCGGAAGAAGTACGCAACCTTGCCGCGCGCAGCCAATCCGCCGCTACCGAAACCACAGGTCTAATTCAAGAATCCATCACGCGTGTGGAATCCGGTTCGGAAATTGCCGCGTCAACATCAGAATCACTTGATACAATCGTAAAAGGCGCGGGCGAAATTTCTGCAATCATCAACAGCATTTCCAACGCGTCCAGCGAACAAGCCGAAGCCATCTCTCAAGTAAGCATAGGCTTGAACCAAATTTCACAAGTTGTACAAAACAACTCTGCCGTTTCACAAGAAACCGCCGCCGCTTCCGAAGAACTCAACTCTCAAGCAGAACTGTTGCAACAACTGGTTTCGTATTTCAAATTAAGAAGGTAAAAAGTTTGAACAAAAACTTTAATATGGACTGGCGATAGCCATGTCGTATGCCTAAGACCGCGCTTATGCGCGGTTTTAAGTTAGGGGTCAAGGGGACAATGTCCCCTTGCAGGGGGTTCGGGGGACTGAGTCACCCGCGGTTTTATTTTTAAAGGAGGAAAGAAAATGAAAAAATGTATTTTTGTTTTTGCAATTGTTTTGGTAATGCTTTCTGCGTGCGCAACTGCGGCGAGGGACACAAGCCCACCCGCGAATACGAATGCAGAACCGGAAATTGTATCGGAAGAAAACGGCTTTAACGTGATTACGGCGCATGAATGGGTTGAGGCGGTTCGAGCGGGTTGGAATTTGGGCAACCAGCTTGACGCACGAACAGAGCGCGGAGAATCCGTACGTCATATGGAAACCGCATGGACGGGCGAAGTTCCCGTTACTCCGCAGTTAATTGATTATGTATACGCGGCGGGTTTCAACGGAATAAGAATTCCCGTTACGTGGCAGAAAGCTATGGATGAAGAGTTCAATATCCGCGAGGATTGGATGGCGCGAGTGCGCGAGATTGTGGGCTACGCCGTAGCAAATGATATGTTCATCATGCTTAACACGCACCACGATGATGAGATTTTCCGTTTGCACGACAGCGAAATGGAAGACTCACGGCGGGCGGTGGTTAGCATTTGGACGCAAATCGCAACCGAGTTCGCAGACTATAATGAGCGGCTGATTTTCCAAGGCTTTAACGAACCGCGCACAAGAGGAAGCGCGGCAGAATGGGGCGGCGGCACGCCCGAAGAACGCGCCAACCTAAACGAATTAAACCAGCTTTTTGTGGACACGGTACGCGCCACAGGCGGCAACAACGCAGAGCGTGTGCTGGTTGTGCCAACGTATGCGGCATCAGCTTCCGCCCCAGCACAAGAAGGGCTTGTTGTGCCAACCGATACCGTCCCCGACAGAATTATCGTTTCCATACACCACTACTCGCCGTGGCTGTTCGCGCTTCACACGGGCGAAAATTTCACGGCAGAATGGAGTCGCGACAACAACCGCGACACCGACCCCATCATGAACTACATCAGCAGAGCCTACAATATTTTCGTAAGCCAAGGCATCCCCGTTGTGTTCAGCGAAGCGGGCGCGATTAACAGAAACAACATTGATGCCCGCATTGATTGGACAGAATTTTATTTCAGCCAATCACACGAAAGGGGCATTCCCGTGTTTTGGTGGGACAACGCCCAATCAGGTGAGTTTGGGCTTGGTGAAGGCGGCGCAGGCGAAACCTTCGGTATTTTCGACCGCGCAACCGTACAAGCAACCCATCCCGAAATCATCGAAGCAATTATGCGCGCTACGGAGACGGAGTAGCCGAAACGAGTGTAAACGCCCCAAGTGTAGCAGTTCCCGTGCCTTTGTAAACAAAATACAGCGCGTGAATGCCATCGGGGATTGTAATATCCGCAGAAAATTCTTCCCATAAATTCGTAGACTTCACGGGGATACAACCCAAAGCAATGCCGTTCCACGAGGTTTTAACCTCAAAAACGCCGTTGTTGTATCCCCGTGTTTTTATTTTTATTTTCGTAATGCCCTTAAAGTCAAAATACTTGAAGCCCACGCCGCAAGCGTCTTTGATATCCGTTACATAGCCGATTTCCTCATCGCCGTCTTTGCCGTCCTGCGTTAGTTTCGGGCGGTTGCTGTCATCTGCCGAAAATAAATTACACGCCAAATAAGCAGGGTACTCACCCTGCCCAATCAACGGCGTTTCGTTAAGTCCGCATGATGTCATTTCAACTTGCAGGATTGTGCCGTCGTCTTGCATTTCAATCCGCTCTGCACAGGCTTGGCGGCAAAACCATGTGTTGTTGGTGTGCCTGTGATAAAAAATGTACCACTGCCCGTTTATTTCAATTATACTGCCGTGATTGTTGCCGCCTTGGTGCATGGGTTTTTCGGCGGGTTTGTACGTGGAAATGCCCATGTCGCAATTGCTTATTATCACGCCGCGATACACAAAATCCCCTAAAGGATTTTTACTTGTGGCATAGCAAAGTTCGTTTGCGGCAATGGATGAATAAATCAGATAATATGTATCGCCGCGCTTGCGCACAGACGGTGCTTCAAAAAATTCATGCCCCGCAAAGCTTGTGCCGTGGGCAAAATATCTGCCGGGCGCAACGCATACGGGTTCTTCCGTCACGGTTAGCATATCGGGCGCAAGAACCGTTGCCATCGCACCTTTATGAGAGGTTTGCCCCTCTCCGCAAAAGCCCGTGTACAGATATGTTTTTTCGCCCTCGGTAATCACAGCGGGGTCGAATACATATTGGTCGCCTTGGCGTTCGCCATAGCGAGTGCCGCAGGAATAGCTAACGTGCCCGTGAAATTCATACTTCCCCGCAGGCGAATCGCAAACCGCCACAGATATCACGGAAACTTTATCCAACGCGTAATACAAATAATATCGCCCGTCCGGCCCGCGAGTTACATCAGGCGCGTACAGGCACATTTTCCCCTCGCGGTTAAGCGGGTCGGCGGTTTTTTCATAGATAAGGCCTTCGTAACGCCAGTCTGCCAAATTATCAACGGGCGCGGAATAACACACATAGTCGCCCATGCAAAACACATAGCCGTTGAATTTATCATGCGAGCCATAGATGTATATACGCCCGTCAAAAACGTGCGGCTCACCGTCGGGGATATATTCCCACGAGGGCAAAAACGGGTTAACCGCTTGGTTTCTACAATTTAAAGTAGGACACATATTCGCGCAGAAGTTCGGCTTGGGTGGAGAGTTCCGCAGAAGCGGACGCAGTTTCTTGTGATATGGCGGAATTGCTTTGAACCACTTGCGATATTTGGGCAAGACCATTGCTTACTTGGGTGATTTCTTCGGCCTGTTCTTTCGACGCGGCGGAAATACTGTTGATGATTTTCAATACCTCGTCGGCGTTTTTGACGATGATATCCAGCGCGGAAGAAGTGGACTCCGCAATGCCCGCGCCGCTTTCCACGCGGCTTACAGAGTTCGCGATAAGCCCTGTGGTTTCGGAAGCGGCGGTTTGACTGCGCTCTGCAAGGGAGCGAACTTCCTCCGCAACCACGCCGAAGCCCTTACCATGGTCGCCCGCACGGGCGGCTTCAACGGCGGCGTTAAGCGCGAGAAGATTGGTTTGGAACGCGATATCTTCAATGACTTTTATAACCTTGGATATGTCGGCGGATGATTCTTTTATTTGCTCCATCGCCGCAAGCATTTGTTTCATGGCGTTGTTGCCCTCTTTGGCGTTCGCGGAAGATTTATCGGAAAGAGCGTTTGCGGCGGCGGCGTTGTCTGCATTCTCGCGGGTTTGCCTGTTGATAGTGTCGATTGTAGCACTTAACTCGCGTACGGATTCGGTTTGCTCTTTCGCGCCCGCCGCCAAATCTGCCGCGCCGCCCGAAATTTGATTCACGCCTGAAGACATCTGCGAAGAAGCCGCCGAAATTTTTGTCATGGTGCTGTGCAACGAATCCCCTATGGTATTTATGGATTCACCTATGCGGCTGAAATCGCCTTCAAACCGCACCGACGTTCTGCGTGTTAAATCGCCGCGCGCAAGGTCGCCCAAGCTGTCGCCGATTTCTGTTACATATCTGCCTAATCCGCTTACAATCTGGTTTACGTCGTTTTTGATTGCCAAGAAATCGCCCGCAAAATTGCCCGTTACGCTCTTGTCAAAATAGCCCGCGTTAAGCTGCGCCAAAACGTCCCGCGTTTCTGTAATGGGCGCGTTCACCGCCGCTGCGATATTGTTTAGCCCAAGCATTATTTCGCGCCAGTCGCCCGTGTATTTTTCCGCGTCAATTTTAAAATTCAAATCGCCGTTTACCGCCGCAGATGCAATCATGGCTTGTACCTCGGAACTTACGCCGCGCAGGTTTTCTGTCACCGCGTGTATGGCGCGGGTTTGGAACGCGAAATCACCCGGCAGTTCGCGCACTTGTACGTCAAAATTACCTGAACTTATTTGGTTCATGCAGTCAACCATTGCGGTAAGGTTTTCCAACTCTTCGTCCAAAATTGTATTTACACTAAGCATCATTTCTTTGAAAGAATTTCGATATTTTTCCGCATTTATTCTATACTTGATGTCCCCTTTTACGCTAAACTTACGGTTTACATCCGCAAGGTCTTCCACCATACCGTTCACCGTAGAAATCACGATTGCAAGCTTACGCGCAAGTTTTCCTGTTTCATCGTTGGCGGCGGTGTCAAGGTTAATGTTAAGCTTACCGTCTGCGATATTTTCCGTAGCTTCAACCATACGTTTAAGCGGCACGACAATCGACTTGATTACCGCAAGGCTTAAAATGAGCAAGGCAGTTATTCCCACAATGGCGGTTAGCCCCATATACATAAACGCCGTGCGCACAGACTGCCCTGTTTCCAAAGCCGTTTGCTCCGATTGGCGGTCGTTGATTTCGGCAAGCTGCGCAATCCAATCCGTCATGTCTTGCGTGTACGGAACGCAGTATTCTTCTAAAAGACGAAGTGCCGTCACATTGTCGTTTATGCTTGCGTAACCTGCAATTCTTAGTACAATTTCCGCCGCGCCCGGCAACGAGTCCACAAACTTTGTAATGGTATCAAATTCTTCCCCCGATGTTGTACCCACCGCAATTAAGTGGTCGCGGTAAGACTCCGACAGTTCCACAAGCCTTGCATACCGCCGCAAAACCTCTTCCAAGTGATATTCGATTTTTGCCGGGTCTTGCGTGATTACCGCATCCCGAATTTGCCTTCTGAGAGAATCAAAATAATGGGTCATCCGACCCAATTTGCTTAACTGCGTGACATTATACTCGTCAATTCTCACAATATAGCCGGAAAGTCGGTTCAAATTAGTAACCGCAAATACCGCAATAATTACAGATACCAAAACAGAAACCGCCAGCACTATGTACAGGCGTGTGCCTATCCTCAAATTATTCATTTTTCATTTCCCCCTCCAGTAAATACCTGCTACCGATTCTACAACAATTATAAATTTTGTCAATCATTGGAGTGTAAAAACCTCGGGGGACGCTGTCCCCCGAACTCCCGAGAAGTTAAATATTGCACGTTACGTAGATATATTGATTAAAAGTTATTCTTATCGCAAATCAGCTGGTTTTTTGCTGAAAATAGACGATAATATATGTGAAGGGAAGTGTCGTTATGAGGTTGGCATTTGCGAATTTCAATGAAAATAGTAATGAAACACAGGGCAGAAACGGAGTTTTCCGTTTAAATAATGTGCGCGAAAACAGGCCAAATAACACGCGAACCGGGCGGCAACGCGATATGATGCAAGAAAGAATGGCGGCGCACGAACGTGAAATGCGCATCCGTGAGATGGAAGAAAAACGCATTGCCAATATTCGCGATGAAATTCATGAAGTAGAAAATTCTGAGATGGGCGTTGAAGCCATAAATCTTACCGTGACAATGCTTACAGAGAAAATCGCGGAAATTTTTACGCAAAGGGCAGAACGTGAACAACTTGCGATTGAACGCGAGTTCCAAAGACAGCAGCAGGAGATGGAAGAGAGAATGCGTGAGCGTGAACGTCAAGCGCATGAAAATATGAACACGAGTAATAAATCTGATGAAGAACTTGAAGCCGCGGCAGAGCGTTCGCAAATCCGAAACATGACGGTGATGGGTGCGCGTTTGGATACAATCGGAGAGATGAGCCGCACACGCGCTTCCATGAGTGCGGAAGCCACGCGCCTGCGCAACGAAGCGGATAACGACAACACTTTTGTGCGCCGCTCCAACGATGCGATTAGGGCGTTTGTAAGCCGCAGTAATGCGCAGGATAAAGAAATTGCATACGCAACGGGAACTCCCTTGCCCACCCCAATGGCAATCGGTCATCTTTTCACCCCGCGCCCCCTTGGTGACGACACATTTAGAGGGCGTCATTTCCAAAATCTTAATATCGGGATTGCCCGTTTAACCTCGGGAATTAATCAGCAAATAGGCGCGCTTTACCGCGACAGCCAAAATCTGCAAAACGAGCAACTTCGCATTTTCCGTGAGCAATCAAACCTTCCATCACAGGAAGAAGAGGACGAAAACCGCGAACCGTACGAAAATTTATCTTTCGATATAAGGTTGTAATTCATGCCGCAAAACTACGTTGCCCCCGATATCGCGTTTCCCAATTTGGGACTCTCGTTTAACAATGTACCAAGAGTAGCGGTTTCGCTGTTCGGGCTGGATATTTATATGTATGCGGTGTCTATTGTTGTGGGTATAATCGCGGCATATTTTCTTGGAATTTGGTGGGTAAAAAAATCGGGGCAAAAGGTTGACGATTATCAAGACCTTTTGCTTTTTGGTATACCCATGGCAGTTGTTGGGTTGCGCCTTTACTATGTGATTTTTAATTGGAACAGATACAGCGGGCAAAATTTTTTCCGCGTTTTTTTCGGTTTCCGCGACGGCGGGCTTGCCATTTACGGCGGGATTATCGCGGCGGCGTTAGCGGCGTTTATTATCGCAAAGCGCAAAAAAATCCCCTTCACCACCATAACAGACACCGCCGCGCCAAGTATGTTGCTGGGGCAAGTCATTGGGCGGTTCGGCAATTTTTTTAACCGCGAAGCATTTGGCGGTTACACCGATAACCTTTTTGCAATGCAAATTCGCGCAGACCAAGTTCTCGGCACGCACCATATCACAAACGAACTTCGCGAAAACATGGTTTATTTTAACGGCGTGCAGTATTTTCAAGTACATCCTACATTTTTATATGAAGCGTTTTTCAATTTTTTACTTATGCTCGCGCTTCTTATTTACCGCCCGCGAAAGCGTTTCGGCGGCGAAATTCTTTTGCTGTATTTTTTTGGCTATGGCATAATCCGCTTCTTTGTGGAAAGCCTGCGCACAGACCAAATGATGTTTTTAAACACGGGATTGCCGCTTAACCAACTTGTGGCGATTCTGTTTGCTATAGCTTCCGCGATTCTTATAATCGCAGGGCATCTACATTATAGACGATTCCGTTGAAAATGGGTTCGTCCGTCGTGGCAAAATCGCCCGAAAACGCTCTATTCGCGTTTTCTGGTGCCACTCGGTCTCACCGTTTTCAACTGAAATCGCTATACAGGAGGAAAAAATCATGAATATTTCACAACTGCAACAGGAACACGACAAGCACAACGAGATTTATATGACAGAAAAGGCAGACGTTTTTTCAGGCGTGCGGGTTAAGCGCAAGAAGTGGCAAACCATCGCAAATGAGCGGTTGGACAAGCTTAACGAAGCCATTGCGGACATTTCCGAAATCACGGGCAACTACGTTGAAGCCGTTGACCTTTTCGTTTCATTTTTCGATGACATAATAATCGAATGTGCCATTTATGTATCACGCCGTGCGGAAATTGAAGAGAAAATCATCGCGCTTTGCAAAAAAGCCTTAGAAAAACCAACCGCCGACAACACACGAAACGCAAAAGACGAACACGTTACCGCAATGCTTATCGACGGCTTAAACGAAAAACCATCCGCCGAAGCATCCAAGAAAATGACGGAAGCCCTCCTGCACGACACAAACCCCCTGCGCCTTGGTCTTACACTTTACATGGATTTTTGCGAGAAAAATTCGCTGTTCACAGATGTAAACTCTCTGGACTACCTCAAGCTTGAAGCCGTGGTTCGCCAATCGCTAATCTCCGACACGGGCAAAGAAACCATCCCCAAACTTGAAAAACTCCTTTCTTCCCCCGTAGACTGCCCCGAAAAATATATGCTGACCGCTCTAAACTTCTTCTTCCTCGGCTTTGAAAAAGACGCGATTAACGCGCTTGATATCGGCCTAAAAAAATTCCAAGGCAACGAACGGCTTGCAGGCGCGAAAAAATCTATTGAACAATAGACCTATCCGAAAAATCGGCATTACGGAGTTTCCGGACAGGTCTAATAAAATTTTAACTTGAAAACCACATACGCGGTTTTCAAAGATAGGGGTCAAGGGGATTTATCCCCTTGTGGGGGAGGTGGGGGTGAAACCCCCACGGTCTTTAAAATCCTGTCGGGTTCTCCATGTACCGCAAAATAGGGTAGGGGTTTAGCCAGAAATTGCCGCGTGTAAATGAAACATCGGGCGAAATTGCGATGTGAAGGTGTACGGGAAAACTGCGCCCACTGCGTCCGCCGCCGGTGTTTCCCATATTTCCGAGGTGTGTGCCTGCGGCAACGGCTTGCCCTGCGGAAAGCCCCGTTGCGATACTGTCCAAGTGCGCGTATAAATAGTAGGTATTATTTTCTGTGACGATGCCCACAAAATATCCGAGTTGATTATCCCAGCCCGCGTCGCGCACCGTTCCCCGCGTCATGCTTACCACGGGAACGCGCCCGCGAACATTCTCGCGGTCGATAATCGCTGTACCTCTGTGCGTTCTGTTTCCTTGGAAATTCACTTCAACGCCCCACGAATCGCCAAACATAACAGAAGCTTCATCCTCATACCAGCCTGTTGGAATGGGGAAAACTTCTATTTCCGAAAACAAATTTTCAAACATCCGTACATACGGCGTTATGCTTCGCGAATTATATTGCCTAAGCAATCTGTTGAAGTCGTAAACATAAAGCCGCTCCAAAACGCTTAAATCATATGTAACGTTTTTTTCGGGAAAGAATCCGTTTTCCGCATTAAAAACCGCAAACAATTCCGCAAAAGAAATGCCGCTTTGCGCCGCATACGCCCGCAAAAGCCCAATCGCCCTGTGCGGCACTTGAAACGCTGCCACAGTCTCTGCGTCCACACGCACCCTAATCCCCGGCCTAAGCAATCCCCACAGCCCGCCAAAAATAAGGACAATAGCCGCAACAACACACAGCCTGAAAAAATATTCCTTCAATTGCTTCGTTTTAAAATATCCAAAATTCGCAACGCCCACTCGTCCGCGCCGCAATCCAATTCCCGCCCTGCGTTTAATCTCCCTACTGCGCAAAAGCCATCACCTCCGCTAAAGTATATTCACGCGGAAGAAAAATTATGGTACGATGATACAAAGAGGTGATTACTATGACAGCAACAAAACGGCGGTTATCTTTTCAGCCTGCGGCAACCCCTACGTTAGAGGAACAGCTTTCCGAAGTATTGGTAAAAAAAAATACCAAAGTGGTCGAACTTGAAGCGGACGAAAATGGTAATGTCATTATCGACAAAGATAAGCATCCGGATATTTACGATTGGGCAATGAACGGCTGATGAAATCTTTTGACATATTCATAATGTATATTTCGTGGGGAAAAGATGGTAAACGCCGCCCTGTGCTTGTGTATGCGCAGGATAGTGTCAAAGTGGCTGTTTATCTGATTACTACGAAGTATGATGGTAAAAGCGAAGCAATAAAGGCAAATTATTTCAAGATAACGGATTGGGTACACGCGGGACTTAACAAAGTTTCGTATGTAGATACGGGCACTCTCGTTAAACTTCCGAAATCTTCAATTGCCGGCAAAGCCCCAATTGGCAGGCTTTCAGCCTCAGATATAAAAAACTTTTTAAATTTTTTGCACAAAATTTCAATTTACCCCTAAACAAAAAAGTAAAAAGTGCCGTTATATATTTAGCGGGTATAATTTCGCCATACAAAGTCCATGTTAAAGATACTTGGAACTTGACAAGGAGTTTACGGTGGTGTAAATTATGCCGTAGGAGAAATTAAATTATAGACGATGGGGGAACACTATGTCTAATATGGTAGTACGTACAAACGTATTCGCGCTAAACGCGCACAGGAATCTTACAAACACAGGGTTGCAACAAAGGCAATCCGCACAACGGTTAAGCTCCGGCTTCCGTGTAAACTCTGCGGCGGACGATGCCGCCGGTCTTGCAATATCAGAAGCAATGCGTGCGCAAATTCGCGGTTTGGATCAAGCAAGCATCAACGCCCAAGACGGCGTGGGTCTTATTCAAACGGCTGAAGGCGCGATGGCTACCATTTCCGACATGGTAATCCGTGTTCGTGAACTTATGGTTCAAGCGGCTAACGATACCAACACATTCAATAACCGCGAGATGATTCAAGAAGAAATAGACCAAATCATGCAAGAAATTAATGACGTTACCTTCCGCACCCAGTTTAACACCCGCACATTGCTTGCAGGTGGTTTGGGCGGCGAAGGCGGCGGTCCTTCCAGCCCCGTATCCCTTCAATGGATGGTGTTTGACCAAGCAAGAGTTTTGGGTCTTAGCCAACCGGGCGGTATTGTTACCTCCACACCCGACGGATATGCAGGGCGTATGCCAAACGTGCATTACAACTCAAATAACAGAACAAACACAAGCCTTCGCAGTGACATTGTTGTGCTTCAAAATGACTTGAATGCACTTGCACGTCGCGTTGCGGAACGTAAAGCTAACGACCCAAGCATTACAAATTTTGACGCAGATTCTTTAAGCGCGATGTTTGAAAATATGCGCGAACTTGACTTTGCTTCTTTGGATATGATTTCGGCAGAACGCACGGAATTGCAAAGCATCTCTAACCGCATAGAAAATATGTTAAGAACAGGTCTTCGCGCATCGGAAGAAATGTTCCAAATCACCCAAGACCAAATCAACGCCTTGGGTGGTGCAGGCGCGATAAACGCTGATGGTTCTACCGTATTTTCGGGCAATGCGATTTCTGACTGGAACGAAGCCCGCAACACATTAGAAAATGTACGCAACGGTTTTGAAACAGCTTTGGCTGACTTGAATGCCGCAATGTCAAGCACCACGGCATTAGAAGCAATGAACCAAGCTATTAATTCCTTGGTTGGAGTAATTGGCGGGCAAGGCATTGATGCTACATTAAGTGCTAATGCCGGTGCGGCAGCCTTGGGGTTGGATACAGCTGAGGAATTTGCTGAGTTTTTTAACGGCGGTCCCCTTGGAACGGGAACAGCTGCTGAAAACGCCGCTGAAATTGAAGCCTTAAACGGACGGTCTGTTGTTCAAGGTGTGTTCCTTGTTTATGATAGTGCCACCAGTGAGTGGTCTTTGAATACTCGTTCAAATGGTTCCGGTTACGAAGTACAGTTTGGTCCGCTTGTTGAGGAAGCAACCGCCGGAGCCGTGCCTACTGCCGGACCGGGCGTTACCGTCGCTACCTTGGCAGCCTTACAAACAGAGGTTGCCGGTAATGCTACGTGGTTGGCACATAATGCCACACCAACTGCGCAAGGTTTTGCCCTTTCTTTGGCCGGCGTAGGTGGCGTGGGTGACTTAACTGCCTCCGACATTGAGAATCTGAATAGGACACAGGTTGCACCCGGTGTTGTACTGGTTGTTGAGGGTACTCCTCCTACTCCAACTTTTAGGTTTGAGGATGCGTTTGGCAGACAAGTTGCGGCTCCTACGAACAACGTGTTTACACTGAATCCGCCTCCGGGCAATCACTTCTTTATTCAAGCCGATTCTGCTGCTACACCTCCAATTGAAGCAAGAATGATTGCACATGGGCAAGCATTATCTCCCACAAATACAATCCTTTCAGATATGGAACAGCTTTTGGACAAAGCAACAGACGTTCTTGGTAACGTAAACCTTGAGTCCAACGCAATGTGGTTTCAAATTGGTGCAAACTCCATGCAAGGCATGATTTTGCAACTTAAAGGTATCCACACAGGTATCCTTGGCGGCGGTCGCGGAGACTTGGCAATGCTCATCGATGTTCGCGAAAGAAGTGGTATCCCCATTTCCGAACAACTCCGCCTTATCGACACCGCAGAAGGTATCGTAAACGGACAACGCGCACAGCTTGGTGCAATCCAAAACCGTCTCGAATTCACACGCCAATCCTTGGACGTTTCCAGCGAAAACCTCTCCGCCGCAGAATCCCGCATCCGCGACACAGACATGGCTCGCGAAATGATGCGCTTCACACAGGCTCAAGTGCTTCAACAAGCCGGTATCTCCATGCTTGCACAAGCAAACCAATTGCCCTCTTCCATTCTGCAATTGTTGCAATAATCATAACGCTAAACAAAAATTTAAAGCCCCGACAAACTGTCGGGGCTTTGTGATACAACTCGAAAGGAGGATACTCGTATGGCAATTACCTTGGAAGTAAGAGAAAGACACAAGCACCATTTAAACGCTTTATTGGTACTCAAAAGGGACAACAAAGACAGGGAAATTATTGGTCTTCAGCAAAAAATTTCCGATGCCGTGGTTGTAATGGAGCAAGAGGACGTGGCTCTGGTAGAAAAAATTGTAGGCGTTAAAGCTTTGTAATCAAAATTTATGCGTATTTACTACGCAACTGTCCGCACGCGGCGTCTATTTCGCCGCCTAGACTTCGGCGGATGGTTGTTGGAATTTTATTTTCCAGCAAGATATTTGCGAAAGTTTCGCCTGTGCGGTGCGGGGTGGGGGAGAAGTTTGCGGATGTTTTGTTTATGGGGATGAGGTTTACGTGGCACAAAAGCCCTTGCAAAAGTTTTGCAAGGGTTTTTGCGTGGGTGGGGGAGTCGTTTAGGTCTTTGGTTAGGGCGTATTCAAAGGTTAGGCGGCGGCGGGTTTTTTCGGCATAGTGGCGGCAGGCGGTAAGTAGTTCTTGTAGGGGGTAGGTTTTCGCTATGGGCATTATGCTTTGGCGGATTTCGTCTGTGGGGGCGTGAAGCGAGATGGCAAGAGTAATTTGCAACCGTTTTTCGGCAAGGGAATAAATTTGCGGCACTAAGCCGCAGGTTGAAACGGTTATGTTTCGCCCGCTTATGTTCGCGCCTTTGGGGTGGGTGATTAGTTCTATGAAGCGTATGGTTTCGTCGAAATTGTCCAGTGGTTCGCCGCAACCCATCAGCACGATATTTTTTACAGGGGCGCAATTGTACACCTGTGCCAAGTATTCTGCGGCAGAAAAATCGCGCTGAAAGCCGCTTTCCCCGCTGGCGCAAAATTTACAGCCCATTTTACAGCCCGCCTGTGTTGAAATACATACGGAATTCCCATGCTTGTAGCGCATTAAAACGGATTCGGCATACGCGCCGTTAAGCGTTGTTAAAAATTTGGTTGTGCCGTCGCTTTCCGCAACTTGTTTTTCAATCACGTTCGCCATTGTTATATGAAAGTTTGCGTCAAGTTCTTCGCGCAGCTCTTTCGGAAGATTTAGCATTTCCGAAAAGCTTTGCGCGTTTTTTTTATGCAACCATTCAAAAATTTGCTCTGCGCGATATTTGGGTTGCGTGGGGATTTTTTCCGCAATTTCCTGCGGCAGAAGGGATAAAATTTCGGTTTGCATGGGTTCACCTCGTGGCAATAATAACATGAAAACATTTTGATTGAAAATTTTTGCAAATTTGGATATCATAGCATGGACAAGGAGGAATATGATGCTGGACAAAAAAGGTCGTTTATTCGGCAAAGTGAGCGTTGTGGATTTGTTTGCGGTGGTTATGGTTGCCGCAATTGTTGCGGTTGTTTATTTTAATATCGGTGGGCGGGCGCACTTGAATGTTGGGGCGGAACAGCCTGTTCTAATCACGTTTTTCAATCCCGCGCTTCACGATTTTACTGTGAATGCAATCGAAATTGACACGCCCGTCATTGATGACGTAAACGCAACATTTCTTGGTACGGTGGTTGGCGTGGAAGTTGGCGACAGCATAAGTTTCATGCCCGATATCCACGGCAATGAAGTGGCGTCGCCCATGGAAGGGCATTCTTCCGTCGCAATTACGTCCCGCGTGTACGGGCGAATTTCCGACGGCGCGGTTGTTCTTGGCGGAAATGTTTATGGCGTTGGTTCGGAAGTGATTATCTGGGCGGGTCGCGCCAAAACCATGTTGCATATTTCAGATGTACGGGCAGAATAGAGAGGATTTTAAAAATGTTTAAAGACGCGAAATTGTTTGGCAAGATAAATATTATTGATTTGTTTATTGTGATTGGGATTATTGGTGTGGCTGTTTTTGGTGTTCAGCAGTTTAGGGGAGGTGAAGGGATTATTGCGTTCGCGCCGGAAACGCGGGAATTTTTGATATCGTTTTACACGGAGGAAGTGGAGAATTTCACCGCGAATGCGTTGCGGCTTGGTGACAATGTTTTTGACAACGGGCCCAATTTGTTTTTGGGCGTGGTGGAATATTTGGATATCGGTGACGCGGTAATTTGGAACGCAGACCAATACGGCAACACGGTGCGCAGTAATAAGGAAGGGTTTTCTTCGGTGGAGATTACGGCAAGGCTTACCGCCGTGCCGCACGAGCATGGCATTATGATTGCGGGCAATCGCTACGGAATAGGACATTCGCTGGCGGTGCGTTCGGGCGCGAGCATTATTTTCATGCGCGTGTCGGGGCTGGAGGAAATAAATTAGTATGGGAACGGGAAGCGTTGTTATACAAAAGATTCACGCGCTGTTGCTGTGGCTGAATGTTTTTTTTGAATACAGTCTTATTTTTCGGGGCTGTGTGGCGATAAAAAATGCGTCACGCACAAGCCGTTTGCTTGCGGCGTTCTTGGATACGGACGGTCGCAATTACTGGGGCGGTTCGCTTATTATGCGGTTTTTGGGGGCTGTTGCCGGAGCGGTTTTTGCGGCGGCGGGGTGGGCTGTGCGTGTGTTCTGCGCGGCAAACGAAAACAGTATTAATAAGAAGGTTTTTGATTTTCTCGTAAAACCGCGTGGCGAAGACGGCACGGGTTTTTGGGGCTTTATCGCGAAAACAATTCACGGTTGCGCACCCGTGCGGTTTGCAAAATGGTTTTTCTGCGAAGACGCCGGAAATGGTGCAGGAGACAGCGCGGGCAACGGCACGGCGATTATAAGCCTTGCAAGCATTTTCAATCCGAAAATCTGGTATATGCTGTTTGTTCTTGGCGCGTTGACTGTGCCCAGTTTCTTGTGGAACAATATGCTTTTGCTTGCGTCCGCTGTGTTTTTCGCGGGTGTTTTCGCGCTGAAGTGGGTGCTGGAAAACGACCGCAAGAAGCTGTCATTTGAAATGATTTCGCCCGCGTTGGTGCTGTTCGTTTTCTTCTGCGCGTTGAGTATTTTCACGGGATATGGCGGCGGGGACAGCGTTAGAGTTTTCGTGATTTTTTTTGCTTGCGTGGTACATTCCGTCATTGCGGCGATTGTTCTCAAAGACAAAAAGTATTTGCAAATTTTTTTCCTGTTGGCGGCGGTGGCTTTGGTTATCACCGCGCTGTTTGGGTTTTTTCAGCTATTTGCGGGCATAGAAATCCGCGAAGAACTTACCGACCTTGGCGTAAGCCCGGGAATGTCGCGGTTGTATTCCACCATGGGCAATCCGAATAATGATGCACAGGCATGGGCAATGCTTTTGCCTTTCGTTTTGGCAATGGCAATCACCGTGAAAAACGATACCAAACGGCTGATACTGTTTGGCGCAATCGCGCTGGTTGTTGGGGCGTTCGCGCTTACGTATTCGCGCTCCGGATATGTCGCGCTTATGGCTGGCGTGGGCGTTTTTGTGCTTATGAGTGCGCCGCGTCTTGTTCCGATTGGGTTAATCGCGCTGGTTTTCGCGTTGCCCTTTATTCCGTCCGCGATTCTGGAGCGGTTGTTTACCCTTGGGCAAGACACCTCCAGCCAGTACCGATTTTTAATTTGGGAAGGCGTGCGCCGTATGCTTGAAGATTTTTGGGTGCAGGGCATAGGCATGGGGCCTGCCGCTTTCGTGCGTATCTATCGCAGCTATGCGCACCCGCTTGCGGAACGCGCTTTGCATTCCCACAACACTTTTTTCGACATACTTGTACACAGCGGAATCGGTGCGCTTCTGGCATTTCTTGCCTATTTGTTCCGTCTGTTTAAGCGCGGGATTTCCGACCACGTTGCAATCGCAGACCGCGAACAAAAAATTTACATTGCCGCAGGAATTGCCGCACTAACTGTTTTCGTCGTGTTCGGAGTAGGGGAGTACGTATGGTTTCACCCGCGTGTAATGCTTGTTTTCTGGGTTGTGGCAGGGATTGTATCGGTACGCAGAACATCTGATTTATAGGAAGACCTCGGGGCAATGAAGTGAGCGAAGCGAACGGCACCTCGCCCCGAGAACTTAATAAAAGAGGAGCCTGAAAATGTCAGAATCGTATAAAAAAGCCGGTGTGGATATTCATGCCGGATATGATGCAGTGCAGAGGATAAAGAAGCACGTTGAACGGACGAAAACGGCGGGCGTTGTTGGCGGACTTGGCGGCTTTGGGGGGCTGTTTGACCTTTCGGCGGTGGGCAAATATGAAGAGCCTGTTTTGGTTAGCGGAACGGACGGCGTTGGCACTAAGTTGATGTTGGCGTTTAAGCTGGGCAAGCACGATACGATTGGTGTGGACGCGGTTGCAATGTGCGTGAACGATATTATCACAGTGGGAGCGAAGCCTCTGTTTTTCTTGGACTATATTGCGTGCGGCAAGGTTTTGCCTGATGTGATGGAGGACATTGTGAAAGGAATTGCAGAGGGCTGTGTGCAGTCGGGCTGTGCGCTAATCGGCGGCGAAATGGCAGAGCATCCCGATATGATGCCGCAAAATGAGTATGACATTGCGGGCTTCTGCGTTGGCATTGCGGAGAAGAGCAAGATGATTACGGGCGACGGAATAAAAGAAGGTGACGCGCTTGTCGGCATTGCGTCCAGCGGGGTGCATTCCAACGGGTTTTCCCTGATTCGCAAAATTGTTGCGGATAATAATTTGGATTTGGGCGAGGTCTATTTTGACGATAAACCCCTTGGCGAAATTCTACTTACGCCCACGCGGATTTACGCAAAGTCGGTTGGATTGTTATGCGAAAAATTCGAGTTGAAGGGCATGGCACATATCACGGGCGGCGGCTTTATTGAGAATATCCCGCGCATTTTGCCACAAGGGCTTGGGGCGGAAATTCTTGCGGATTCGTGGGTGCGCCCGCCCGTTTTTGCATTCCTGCAAAAATACAGCCACATATGCGAGGAAGAAATGTTCAATTTGTATAATATGGGCATTGGCATGGTGGTTGCCGTTGACGCGGCGGAAGCCGAAAACGCCGCTGATTTTCTGCGGGCAAACGGCGAAAAAGCATATGTAATAGGAAGCGTTATTTCGGGCGAAGGCGTGGTTTTCAAATGAAAAACATAGCTGTTTTTGCATCACACGGCGGTTCGGATTTGCAGGCGATTATTGATGGTTGCAAGGCGGGGAAAATTCCTGCCCGCGTTTGCGTTGTTATAAGCAACAACAGCGGTTCGCGGGCGTTGGAACGCGCAAAAGGCGAGGGCATCCCTGCGGTTCATCTAAGCGCGAACAGCACGGCGGCGGGTTCTCTCGGAGATGAAATGCTGGCGGTTCTTCACGCCCACAAAACCGATATCGTTTTTCTTGCGGGGTATCTAAAAAAAATCCCCGCGCCCGTACTTAAAACATACGAAAACCGAATTTTCAACATACACCCGTCATTGCTGCCCAAGTACGGCGGGCGGGGAATGTTCGGAATTAACGTACACACCGCCGTGCTTGCCGCAGGCGATACGGAAACAGGCATAACCATCCACCGCGTAACCGCCGAATACGATAGCGGCGATATTTTAGCACAACGAAAAGTACCCGTTCACATGGGAGACACGCCTGAAAGTCTTGCCGCACGTGTGCTTGAACAAGAGCATATTTTTCTGGTGGAATTTTTGGAGGGTGAGTTGCAGTGAACATAGATGTAAACGGCGTAAATTTATTCTACGAAAAAAGCGGCAGCGGCAGCCCTATTATTTTGTTGCACGGGAACAGCGAAGACCACAGCATTTTTGATGTTTTAGTACCGCAACTTTCCGCAACGCATACCGTGTACGCAATAGACAGCCGCGACCACGGCAAAAGCGACAAAGTGTCAACATTGGAATATCATGCAATGATGGAAGATACCGCCGAGTTCATACAAAAATTGGACATTCAAAGCCCCGCGCTTTTTGGCTTTAGCGACGGCGGAATTATCGGGATTTTGCTTGCCGCAAAATATCCGCAAATGCTTTCCAAACTGATAATCGCAGGCGCGAACACAAACCCAAACGGCATTAAACCGCTCACATTGGCGGCAATGAAAGCCGTGTATTTTTTCACCCGAAGCCAACAATTCAAAATGATGCTTACCAAGCCGAACATCCCAAATGCGGAGTTGCAAAAAATAGAAACGCCCACGCTTGTTTTGGCGGGAAGCAAAGATTTAATCAGAGAACAGCACACGCGCATGATTGCAGAAAATATAAAAAACAGCACCCTTAAAATCTTGGACGGCGAAGACCACACAAGTTACGTTTTGCACAGCAAAAAATTGTATGGCATCATAAATCCATTTTTAACAGGGAAATAATTTTGACAGAAGTTCGTCACGGGTGTGGTTGAATATTAAAAATTTCTGTGTTGATTTTATATCCGTTTCGGGTATAATAAAAGCATGACCAGCGCGTCAACGCTGGCCATGCTTTACGGTCGCAACCGATTCTGCGGCTGGCCACTAGAATTTAAATTAACTTAAAGTAGCCGTTAGCTTCGACGTGGACGGCTACTTTTGCGTTTCGCGCGTTTTGAATTACCGCGCTTGCGCAAAGCATGACGTATCTTGAAAGCAATTGAAACAACGTAGTATATGGCTTTGATTATATCGAATACAGACATCATGTATCGCCTCCTCTCCATGTAAAAATGGCAGAGAGTGCGACCAACCGCCACGGCTGCTTGTCATAATTATATATTGTGTCGAAAAAAAGTACAATCTTTGGTAAAATATAATGCAATGGTTCAAAAATCTTTGTACGAAAATTTATATAAACGAGGAGAATTTTTATGAAAAAACGAGCATTAATAAGCGTTTCGGACAAAACGGGCGTGTTGGAATTTGCGAAAGGGCTTGCGGCGCAGGGGTATGAAATCGTGTCTACGGGCGGAACGTATGAGTTGCTGAAGCCGATTGGCGCGGTGAACATATCCGAAGTAACGGGCTTTCCTGAAATAATGGACGGTCGCGTGAAAACGCTTCACCCTGCGATTCACGGCGGGTTGTTGGCGGTGCGCGACAATCCCGCGCATATGGAGACAATTCAAGCGCACGGGATAAACACAATCGACATTGTGGCGGTGAACCTGTATCCGTTTAAAGAGACGATTCAAAAAGCGGGCGTGACGCGGGAAGAAGCGATTGAAAATATCGACATCGGCGGGCCGTCCATGATTCGTTCTGCGGCGAAAAACCATGCAAGCGTGGCGGTTATCGTAGAGCCGACAGACTACGAAAAAGTATTGCAAGAGCTTTCTGCGGGCGGCGTTACGACGCAAACCAAACAAGACCTTGCGGCAAAGGCGTTTAGGCACACAGCCGCATATGACGCGGTAATCGCTTCGTATTTCACTAAAGAGCCGTATCCCGAAAAACTCACGCTCACATACGAAATAAAACAGCCATTGCGTTATGGCGAAAACCCGCACCAGCAAGCCGCGCTTTATGCCGACCCAATTCCGGGCGACACAATAATTGCGGCAAAACAGCTTCACGGCAAAGAGCTTTCCTACAATAATATTGCGGACGCAGACGTCACTTTGGCAATGGTAAAGGAATTTGATATGCCCGCCGCCGTTGCGGTAAAGCACCAAAATCCGTGCGGCGTAGGCATTGGCGAAACCATTGCGGAAGCATATTCCCGCGCATACGAAGCCGACCCTGTTTCCATTTTCGGCGGCATTGTCGCGCTTAACCGCGAAGTGTGCGCAAAAAGCGCGGCGCAGATGAGTGAAATCTTCCTTGAAATAATAATCGCGCCGTCATTTTCGCAAGAGGCACTGGAAATTCTTACGAAGAAGAAAAACCTGCGCCTGTTACAAATAGACACAACAAAGCCCGAAACTTCGGAGCAAAAAATCTCCGCAGTAAGCGGCGGACTTCTTATACAAGAAAAAGACGGGGCAAGCTTTGACACGGCAAATCTAACATTTCCAACAAAGCGCAAGCCCACCGAAGCGGAACTTAAAACCGCAAAATTTGCATGGACTTGCGTAAAATATGTAAAGTCCAACGGCATTTTGCTTGCCCGCGACAACATGACAGTGGGAATAGGGCCGGGGCAAACAAACCGCGTGGGCGCGGCAAAAATCGCGATAGGTGACGCGGGCGAACGCACCAAGGGCGCAGTACTCGCCTCGGACGCATTCTTCCCCATGCCCGATACCGTGGAACTCGCCGCCGCCGCCGGCATTGAAGTAATTATCCAAACAGGCGGCTCCATCAAGGACGCAGACTCCATCGCCGCTTGCGACAAACACGGCATCGCCATGATTTTCACAGGGGTAAGACATTTCAAACACTAGGAGGATATTATGGAAAAGTTGAAAAAAATTTTAACAGCGGCGGGTGCGCTTGCCCTTGCCGCAATTTTATCCGCGTGTATGGTGGATGAACATTCGGGCGCGGCGTATTTTTACAACGCGCCGCCTACGCAAACCACCACCCCGCCCGCGATAACCTATGAAGAAACAGCGGAAGAAGCCCCCGAAGAAATTGCAATTGAAATAGCTGAACTCCCCGAAGGTGCGCCTGAGTTTCTTGAAATGTTCCGCGTTTTAGAGGGCATTTTGCACGGTGGATGGGGATGCCCCGACCGAGCAATGGAGCAGGTGGATGACCTGATTGGCAACACCAGAATGCGGCACTACGAGGACAACCTGTTTCTTTGGGTAGAAAGTTTTGGCATTTATCCTGACGATTTGCGCTATAATTACGAATTTATGTTTTCCGCGCTGGTGGAGATTTTGGAATATTACGGCTTGCCGCTGTCTGCGGAAATGATTTCCGTTGTTGCAATATCAGAACGCATTGCCGAGATAAGGCGAAATGCGCGAGACCTTGCGGATGTGATAAATAATTTCAATTCGCAGCAAGACAGTGACGATTTGTGGCTGGAAACAACCGAAGCCGTGGGGCGGCAGTTTGACGAAACAGGCACAATTTCGGCGGGAGACCCTGTGGTTTCTCGTTGGCCTACGCAGATATCATTCGGTTCGCGTGAGAGGGCATTGGATATGCTTCAGTTCATCGAATACAGCGGCAATGCTTGGTGGGTAAATAATTTTGCTGTTAGCCAAATGATTCTTTATCAATGGGGCGGAATGGCTAATATGATTGCCGCTTACGAGCCGGAAGCGATGAAAATGTTTCTTGCCATGCTTGAGGAAATTCTGCAAAGCGGCGAGCGCGATTTTGACCACGCCGTATATTTAGTGGAAGAACAAATTGAAGAATATCTTTTTTTACAATTTCAAGATGAATTTGACCAATGGGAAAGTAGATTTGGTATAACTCACCATGAGGAGGACTATATAGTGCTGGAACTTCTGCGTTTTTACGGGCTGACGCTATCATATGAAGCCTTCCGCGAGATACTTGCCAACCAATAAATTATCCGACCAACTTTTTTGTAACCAAACTGTAATATTTCCATCCCCTTTGCGGTTTAATGTGCAGAAGGCCTTAAAAAACCCAAAGGGGATGATTACGTTGAATATAAAACGTGTTTTGTCCGCGCTTGTTGTACTCTTGTTGCTTGTGCCAACGGCACAGGTTTACGGCGTGGACGCGTACTTAATCCGAACGTATCGGATAGAACTTGCGGTAGAAAGCCTTGACGCGGCACTGCCAAGAATTTTAACCATGCCGGGGGTAGACCTGCAAAGCGTGTTGGATATTCAGGCGGGCAGTGGGCGAATGGAACGACTAATCAATAATCACGAGCTGGACGCGACGCTTAACATACTGCGCGGAATGGGGCAGGTTACGGGAACAAGCTCTAATTCGCGGAACGAGTTTGCGCAGTTGCGCGGCTTGCAGGCAGAGTTTACTATTCGCAATATCGAATATCGCAACCTAACCGATTTGCTTCATCAAGCGGCAACCCTTTCGGACTTTCGGATTATCGAAGGGCGGCTTGTGAATATTATTTCGGAAATAGAATCTTTACGCGGCAGAATAAATTATCTCAATTCCGAAGTGGGCACAACGCGGCTGCATATCACGCTTGCGACAATTCCGCCCGTGCCGGAATACGAACCCGAGCCCGAGCCGGAATCCACGCCCGAGCCTGAATCCGAACCCGAGGGCGGCGGCGCGTTTTACAGAATAAGCACGGCGTTTGCGCGCTCTGCCGATGCGACATTATCAATCGCACAGGGGATTTTGATATTTCTTGCGCACATTAGTTTGCCGCTTGCGGCGGTTCTAATCGTTGGATTTTGTGCGTGGCGCGTGGCACGGAAAATAAAACCCAAAACGAAAACGGAGGGCGACGGCAATGAAAAAAAATAAATTTGCAGTCTTAATTTTAACGGTTGTTTTGCTCTTTGCCGTGGCTTGCGGCGCAGCTTCTTCCGATTCGGTTGAAATGCAAGCCGTACCCATGACGGATATCGGCGCAGGCAACTTAATGAGTGGCGCACCGCAAGAGGCGGTTTTTCCTGAAGCGATACCGACAGAAGATTGGGCATGGGAAATGGCGGACGAGGTGATTATGGACGCGGCGGAAGCCAACTTCCGAGTACAGCAGGAACGTCCACCCGCTCCCCAAGTCGCGTCTGCACCCGAACCTGACGGCGAACCCGCGGTAACTCCAACGGTAACTCCAACGGAATGGGCAACCCCCGATATTCCGCAACCCGCCGCGCAAAGGCGAGTGATTCGCAATTCCGATATCGCAATCGAAACGCTGTACTTCGACGAAACCGTGGAAGAGCTTGCGCGAATTATCGCGGTAAACGGCGGCTTTATCGAAACATCTTCACAGCGGCTTGCAACCCGCCGCGACGGGCAAGAGTTCTGGCAAGCCGAGTATGTAATTCGTGTACCCGTTGCCCGTTTTGATACCGCCAACCAAAATATAACCGAACTTGGGCAAATCACGCGCTTTACAACAAACAGCGAGGATGTGACAATGCTGTTTTTGGATTTACAAAGCCGTCTAAGTATTCGCGAAGAGGAAGAACGGCGCGTTGAAGCCATGCGCGATGCCGCCACAACCCTGCAAGATAAATTGGCCCTTGAACGCCAACTGTCCGACCTGCGCGTAATAGTTGACCGCTATCGCCGCCGCATGACAGAAATTGACCAACTTGCTTCATTTTCCACCATCCGTTTGGCAATCCGCGAAATACACGAAATAATCGAACCCGAAGAAGAAGAATATATCCCATACGTCCCCGCCGAACCCCCCGCTCCCGACGGCTTCGGCACAAGACTTGCAACCGCGTTCGGCACTTCCTTAGATTTCAGCGCGTCCCTGTTTACGTCACTGGCAATCATTTTTGTCTCGCTTCTGCCGCCCATCGCGCTGTTGGCTCTTCCCGCTTATGGGATATTCAGGTTTTTGAAAAAATATAAGCTACTGGGGGTAATGAAATAACAAAAATAATGGGGCTGTCTCGCTTCTTCTTGGCAAGATAGCCCCATTACATATTCTTTCTTATATATTCACTTGTTGCGTTAAAGAATACTTGGAAATATTCCATATGAGGTTTGATATCTTCTGCGGTTATATCTATCATGTCTCCGTAATCAACGTCTACGCGGAGTGCTTCAACTTTTTTGATGTATGCCGAAAATTCAATAGGAAACAATTTTTCTTCGTGAACATAGCGTTTGTTAAATGTCCCTATTAATGTCGGGTGTTTTACAATGTCGCGGTCGTTTTTTGCTGTGATATTATCAATGGCGAAAATAGCTCGCAAAACACTGTAAATTGCGTAGTAAAGTTTTGTGCTTGCATCGCCGTACAACTTCGATTCAAGTAGGACTTGCGCCGCTTGATATCGTGTTTCGGCTTTTGAAAGCCAGTTTTCAGCCAAAAAAATTTTATGTTCGTTCATAATAAGACACACCCTCGTTTAAGATGTTCGCATACAGGTTTGAATTTTCCTTGTGCTTTGTCCATTGCCCCACAGGAATAATTCTGTATGATGTCACTATATCGTGTTTGTAATCTATGTTGATGGTTGCATCGATTAGTGCGTTTCGTTTTGCTATGATTTCAGGTGGGTCGCATTGCAAGAACAGTGCAATGTCCAAATCCGATTCACCGTCTGTAAAATCTCCCCTCGCATATGAGCCGAAAACTACGACCCTTTCCAGTGCATCACCAAATAAAGATTTTGCTTCATCTGTGATGTCGCTGATTGCGGGGACTATTTTTGTTTGATTCATTTTAAATACTCTCCCTCAAAAAATTTATTATGTTAAACAGCATGGAATTACTGTTTATCACCATTGGTTGGTAGTGCGGAAACATAGTCACCATCCTGTATGCGTACACGGCAAGCAGAATGAACAGCAGAAAAATAGCGGGGATTTGCAACGCTTTCATTTTTTCGGGCTTGAAAATTTTTACTAAAACGGCAATGGAAACAAATACAATTACGGGAACAAAAAGCGGGTGCATTTGAAAGCTTTGCGCAAAATTTCCTGTTGCAAAAAGAATGCCCGCACGGGTTAAACCACACGCAGGGCAAGGTAAACCAAGAAAAATCATAGAGGGTGAAATTGTGCCAAAAATCGCGTTGGCGGCGAAATAGTACACGCAAAAAGCCACAACACCGATGATTGTCTTTTTCAAAATCACTCACTCGCTCCCGAATTTATTACAACTAGTTTATCCTAATTTTTCTTCATTCGCAATATCGCAGGCGAAAAATTTTGGCTTACGTTGGAATTATGAATGTGTTATAATTTTTTTACATTATACATAGGAGGTTTTCAGATGAACAAAGTCTTAATTATTGGCAGTGGCGGGCGAGAACACGCATTGGCGTGGAAATTTGCGCAGTCACCGCAGGTGGAGAAAATTTTTGTTGCGCCCGGTAATCCGGGAATAAACGAGATGGAAAACTGCAAATGTGTTGACATTGGCGTTTCGGACTTTGCCGCCCTTGCGGAATTTGCAAAAGCGGAAGAAATCGCGCTTACCATGGTTGGGCCGGAAGTGCCGCTTGTGGACGGCATTGTGGATTATTTTGAGAAGGAAAATTTGGCTGTCTTTGGGCCGCGAGCCAACGCGGCGATAATTGAAGGAAGCAAGTCGTTCGCCAAGGAGCTTATGAAAAAATATGACATCCCCACGGCGGGATACGAAGTGTTTACTAATTTTGCGGATGCATCCAAGTATATTCGCAATCGCCGCCCGCCGTTTGTGCTTAAAGCGGACGGTTTGGCGGCGGGCAAGGGTGTTGTTATTGCGGAAAATCATGACGAAGCGTATTCCGCGCTTGCTGAAATGTTGCAGAACAAGCGTTTCGGCGCGGCGGGAAGCACGGTAGTAATTGAGGACTTTTTGGGCGGAACAGAATTTTCCTACATGGCGTTTGTGAATGGCGAAAACGTGTACCCCATGGTGATTGCCAAAGACCACAAGCGCGCCTTTGACGGCGACCAAGGCCCTAACACAGGCGGGATGGGTGCGTATTCTCCCGTGCCGCAAATTTCCGAGGAAATAATCGAAAAAGCGCGGGTAGAAATTTTGCTGCCCACCGCAAAAGCTATGGTGGACGAAGGCCGTCCGTTCTGCGGCATTCTTTACGCGGGGCTAATCGCCACAAAAGCCGAGGCAAAAGTAATCGAGTTTAACGCCCGATTTGGCGACCCCGAAACCGAGGTTGTTCTGCCGCGTTTGGAAAACGACCTTTTCGCCGTAATCACAGACATTTTGGCGGGCAACGACCCCGAACTAAAATGGAGCGATGACAATGTTTTGGGCATTGTGCTTGCGTCCAAGGGCTACCCCGACGAATACCAAAACGGTTTCCCCATTACAGGGCTGGACAAATTGGAAGCCGAGACTCTCCTTTATCACTGCGGCACGAAAAAGGAAGATAACTACTTCAAAACCAACGGCGGGCGCGTACTCTTCGCGGCGCGAAAAGCCGAAAACTTGGACGCCGCACGAAACGCGCTGTACAAAGACGTTAAAAAAATCAAATGCACAAATCTGTTTTACCGCACGGATATCGGGGAGGATAAGAAATGAAAAAAGTATTCATAACCGCGATTTTGCTTGCGGTATTTCTTACTGGTTGCGAGAGCGAAAACGCGCCCACTGCTGAAAATGCCTATCCATTGGAAACAGTTGAGACCGAGGAAGAAATATCCGCGGAAGAAATTTCCGCGCACGGCAGGGAAGCGGCGGCATTTCTATCACAGTTGCCCACGCTTTTCAGTGACACGCCAATTCCCGTTACGGGCGTGGGGCAACCATGGGAACGCGGTCGCGAGTTGGAAGAAGGGCAATTCAGTCTTGGCATGGAAGCGGGCGAAGACGGCAGATGGCGCGACATCATCAGCTACGAAATCCCCGAACTTTACTTCCGCCGAGACAGGGACTCCAACGGAGTCCCCACGGAAAACCACGGATTCTTCACCCGTGACGGCGAAAAAATCACGGAAGCCCCATGGATTTTGGGCGATTTTTACGCGACAAGTTTCCGCCTGTGGGACTTGGATGGTAGCGGAATTCCCGTTATCACCCTGTATTACGCGGGCAATTTGTTTGACGATACGGGCAACAGCGGCACAGAGGGAAAAATTTTCAAATATGTAAACGGCGAGTATGTGCATTTTCCTACGGCGTTTATCAACGGGCTTTCTTCGATGAATCAGTGGCGCAACAGGCATACGTCTTTCACGCAATTTTATCTTGACCCGAGCGGCAACTTAGTGCGTTCGGACATTGGTGCGGGCGGCGGTTATTTCGTTTGGTTCGACCATGTTAATTTTCTCGACCAAGTGCCGCCTTTGGTGCGCCTTACACAGATGGCAAGCTATTCGTTCGTCTATCCTGCAAGCACATGGAACAATTACGTCACGGGAGAATTGGAACAACCCGCCTACGAATCATGGTGGGACTGGCAAGATTTGTACCGCTTGCCGCTGTACAGCATGGATATTCCATTAACACAAATAGAGCCGCTTACACAACTTGCGGAAGAAATTAGAGAGGAAAACAGACAATGAAACTAATCTACCAAGGCAAAACAAAAGACGTGTACGACAAGGGCGAAGGAATACTAACCCTAAAACTGAAGGACGATGCAACAGGCAAAGACGGCGTTTTTGACCCCGGCGAAAACACGGTTGGTCTAAGTATTGACGGGCTTGGTAGGGAATCCCTGCGGCTTACGGCGCATTACTTTGAACTACTTACCAAAGCGGGCGTTCCGAACCACTATGTGTCAAGCGATATCGAAGAGGCGACAATGGACGTACGCGCCGCAACAACCTTCGGTAAGGGACTTGAATTTATCTGCCGCGTGTATGCCGATGGTAGTTTTTTGCGCCGTTACGGGGAATATATAAATGACAATGAATACCTAAACTATTTCGTAGAAACCACCCTCAAAGATGACGCCCGCCAAGACCCGCCCATCACAAAAGATGCGCTGGACATCCTTGACATAATGCCCCCCCACGAATACGAAACCTGCAAATTCCTTAGCCGCAAAATAGCAATGCTCATTTCCGACGATTTAAAAAAACACGGCCTTGAACTGCACGACATCAAATTTGAATTTGCCAAATGCGGCAACGAAATCTTGCTAATCGACGAAATTTCCGCAGGCTGTATGCGCGTCTACAAAGACGGCAAAATCGTACCGCCCATGGATATTGGGAAATTGGTGTTGTAAATTTTTGCAAAATAATAAATTTTCGCATTTTTGACATACTACCTCCAGAGGAGTGTGAGCCGAAAATGCGGAAATTTTTTATGTATTTTTTTGCGGTAACGGTTATTGCGGTGATTTTCGCCGTGCCGTGTACTGCAACCGAACCCGCCGATTTTGAGGAATTTGAAACGGAAGTATTTTTCCGCCGCGTGAAGGAAGTTGAGCTTCCGATAGTGATGTACCATCTTGTGACGGAAAAGCCGAAGTATATCGGGAAGTACGGGATAAGCCCTGCGGAACTGGAAGCGGATTTGAAATTTCTGAAAGAAAACAAATACAACACGGTGGTAATGCAGGACTTGATTGATTTTGTAAACAGCGGAAAGCAACTGCCCGATAATCCTGTCATGCTGACGTTTGACGACGGAAATGCCAGTGACTATCATATTTTGTTGTCGCTGTTGCAAGAGTATGACATGAAAGCGGTGCTTGCGGTGCTGGGCAGTGCGTCAGACAAATGCACGGCAGACGCGGAGAAAAACCCCAAAGCGAAATATCCTAATTTGACATGGCCGCAAATTATCGAACTGCACGAGTCGGGTCATGCGGAAATTCAAAGCCACAGTTACGATATGCACAAAGCTCCGCTGGGAAGCAGTAATAAGCGCGGCGAAGACCCGGGCGCATATCACGCCCGTCTTCTTTCAGACCTTCAAAAATTTCAGGATGCCTGCGCAACGCATCTAAACTACGTCCCAACGACCTTTGTTTATCCGTTGGGTGCAATGGGTAAAAATTCCCGCGAAGTGCTGGAAGAACTGGGCATGGTCGCAAGCATTTCCTGTCAAGAAGGGCTGAATGTAATCCGCCAAGGCGACAAGGATTGCTTGTTCAAATTGTTGCGCACAAACCGTCCAAGCGGGCGGTCTATCGGTGACGTTTTAAAAAGCATAAATGTAGCAAAATAATTCAAAATCCGCCCCGTCTATCGCGGCAAGTTCGCCCGAAAACGCTCTATTCGCGTTTTTGGGTGCCGCTCTGTCGGGACGGTTTTTCATTGATTTCGCTATAACTAGGAATATTTCACCCCTTTGGCGATATACATTATTATAGAAGCTAAGGGGTGATTTTTATGTCATTTGATTTGCGGAAGCACCGAAAAATTATAATTGCCGTGGTTGCGGGGATTGCGTTGTTGACGGGGCTAATGTTTTTGTGGCAAGTGGGCGACTCGCCAAACGAAACGGACAGGATTTACACAAATGTGTACATACATGGGGTTGCGGTGGGCGGCATGAACCCGATGGAAGCCAACGCCGCGCTGATGGAGCGTTTTCAGGCGGGGCTGGAGGCACGGGTTGTGCGATACGCCGTGGAGGGCGATGTGAAATACGCGTTTACGTTTGCGGAATTTGGGGCGCGTTTCGATTTCGCGCCGCTGATTGATACCGCGTTGGCATACAGCCACGCGCCGAGTTTCGGGCAAAGGGTTACGCGGGTTTTTCGCAATACATATGAAATAACGGAGTCGCCGATTTTCATTTTCAGTGCAGAACGGCTGGAAAGCATAATGCGAGAGCTTTCTGTTGGAATGGATACGCCCGTGCAAAATGCCGCTTTCCGCGAAGAAAACGGAGAAATTTCCGTTGTTGAGGAAACGGTGGGGCAGGGGATAGATACGGTTCTGGCGGCAGAAGCAACGCAAAATATTCTGCAAAGTCTAACCGACGGAATTGTAGAGCTTCAATTAATTTCAATCCAACCGACATATACAACCGAGCATTTCAATTTTACGCCCACACTTTTGGGCACGTTTGAAACGCCTTGTGCGTGCGCAAACGACGAAGCCCGTTGCAGAAACATAATTCGGGCGGCGGGCAAGATTAACAATACGGTTTTGTATTCGGGTTCGGTATTTTCTGCGGGAGAGTTAATCGGGGCGCATTTGCCAAACAGCGGCTACGAGCCTGCCGTCGTTATGATTCGCGGCGAACCCGCCGAAGACATTGGCGGCGGCGTGTGTCAAGTTGTAACCACGCTGTACAATGCCGTTCTTCGTTCCGAACTTCAGATAATCCAACGGCACAACCATTCCGCGCGGGTTTCATATGTAGATATCGGCTACGATGCAACCGTTGCGGGCAACTACTTCGATTTAAAATTTAAAAACAATACCGATTCGCCAATTCTAATCACAAGTCGCGTGGACAAAAATATGCTAACCGTAAGCATTTTCGGCAAAGACACACGCGAAGACGGCCGCACCGTTCGCTTCGAGGTGCGTCAAGTCGAACTGCTCCCCCCCGAACCATACCGCGAAGTGATTGACCCGACAATCCCACGCGGCATTCGCCAAGTTACTCTGGAATCCCAAATGGGCTACCATGTCGAACTCTTCAAAATAGTTTACATGGACGGCAAAGAAATTGACCAAATAAAAATTAATTCATCTGTTTACAAACCTTTGCAAGGGGTTATTGCCATTGGCGCGGGGTGATAGTATAATTTACCCATGGAAAATGAGAGAAAAGGTTTGAGTACATCCACAAAAGTATTGATTGCCGTGGCACTTGTTGCCGCGGCGATTTTGGTGCAGATTTTTGTTCTGCCGTATTTGGGATTTGGCGCGGGGCATGAGATGAGCATTATGCCAACGGGGCGCGGGTTTACGTATGATTTTGATTCGGGGGCGGCGTTCCATTCTAACGACTCGCGGTTTTTTTATTTCGCAACGCGGGACGCGGTTAGACTTATGAATTCCAACGACGCGGCGGAATGGCATCACACCTTGCATTTTAACAATCCGTGGCTTTCTGCGCGGGGCGACTATGTTGCCGTGGGCGAGGAAAGAAGCGGCAGACAGGTATATGTTTTCAACGACAGCGGGTTAAGTTTCCGCATTACGATGGAGAATCCGATACTCTCTTTCGGGGTGAACGAGACGGGTTTTTTGTCGGTAATAGCGCAGTATGAGGGTGGATACGGCATTTACGTTTTCAATGAGCATAGGACAAGCACCCCGCTTTTTCATTGGGATATTTTTTACGACTTGGTAACGCCGACACACGTAGAGGTTTCGCCTGATGGACGATATGTTGTAATTACAATCGTGGATTTGAGTTTCAACGTGCGAAGCTCTGTCCAGTTCAGATATATGAACCAATGGGACGCGTGGAACACGGATTTGGGGCTTTTCGCCACGCAAGATTTCCCCGGCGAGATTATTACCGCGCTACGGTTTATGGACGGCAACAGGCTTGTTGTTGCAACAACTTCGCGTATTTCGGGCTTTCAGTTAGGGCCCGGCCACGCCGTAAGCCGCGAGCTTTGGACAATCAATTTGGAAAACGCAAAAACGCATATACAATTTTATGGCGGAACGCACTTTGCATTTGCCGTCGGCGACAGGCTTTTAACCACAATGGGCGACGGCGACCCCGTGGGAACGGTACGAATTTACGGCGTAAACGGAAACCCAACAGGTCGCTTTGAACTGGGGCGGCGGGCAACACATCTGCGAATGGGACACAGCGCGGTAATTGTGGGCGGCGACAGAAGTTTTCACGCCATGGATTTCCGCGGAACGCCGCTGTGGGAGCATACATCTTTGTTCGATACCCGCGACGTACTTTTTTTGGACAACACCAACACAATTCTTATTGCGGGTTCAAATCAGGCGGAAATTTTTGAACGGCGGCGCATTCGCGAAGAGTACCGAGAATTTGACTTTGAATTTGGAATACAGGAAGAGGTTTCGTAATGAAAAGGATTATCGCAGTGGCAAACCAAAAAGGCGGCGTGGGCAAAACAACAACAAATGTAAACTTGGCGACCTGTCTTGCGCAAGCGGGCAAGCGCGTTCTTGTTGCGGATATGGATCCGCAGGGCAACACAACAAGCGGCCTTGGCGTGGACAAGCACGGGCTGAAAAAGTCCATATACACGGTGCTTCTGGGCGAGGCGTATCTGGAAGAAGTAACCCACAGCGTAGACAATATCGAAGGCTTGCATCTTCTGCCCGCAAACATAGACCTCGCGGGTGCGGAAATTGAGATGCTGGATTTGGAAAACAGGGAATTTCGCTTGCGCGAGGTGTTTAATCATGCAAAATATTTGTATGACTACATACTCATCGATTGCCCGCCGTCCCTTAATATTTTAACGCTTAACGCCCTTTGCGCGGCGGATACCGTTCTTGTGCCAATCCAGTGCGAATACTACGCGCTGGAAGGGCTTACGCAACTTATGCACACAATAAATTTAGTACACGCAAAACTCAATCCGCGCTTGGCTTTGGAGGGCGTTGTGTTCACCATGTATGATGCCCGCACAAACCTCAGCGCGCAAGTCGTGGACGAAGTAAAATCCCATTTGGAAGAACACACATACAAAACCATTATCCCGCGCAACGTGCGTCTTTCCGAAGCACCAAGTCATGGCTTGCCCATAACCCTTTACGCCCCAAATTCCAAAGGCGCGGAAGCATACGAACAACTTGCGCAAGAAGTTATTGCAAAGAATTTTTTAGGTGACAAACCGCAGAAGGAATTAACAAAATGAAATCTGTGGAATTGTTTGCAGGTGCGGGTGGCTTAGCACTTGGGCTGGAGAATGCAGGTTTTTTCAGCATCGGTTTAATCGAGTACGACAAATCGGCGGCAGATACATTAAAAGCCAACCGCCCTGAATGGAATGTTATAAACGACGATATAGCCAACATATCCGCGCTAAACTTGGAAGATTATTTCGGTATCACAAAAGGCGAATTGGATTTGCTTTCAGGTGGTGCGCCGTGTCAATCGTTTTCATATGCGGGTAAGCGTTTGGGGCTGGAGGACGCACGCGGCACGCTGTTTTATCACTACGCGGTTTTTTTGAAAAAGCTACAGCCCAAGGTTTTTCTTTTTGAAAATGTGCGCGGGTTAATTTCTCACGACAAAGGCCGTACTTTTGAAACCATCCACGAAATTTTTAAGGCAGAGGGATACACAGTTCAAACGGATATTTACAATGCGTGGAACTACGGCGTTGCCCAAAAAAGGGAACGGCTCATAATGATAGGCATACGCAACGACCTTACCGATAAAGTAAAAATTTCCCCGCCAAAGCCATCTAAAAAGAAACCCGTTCTGCGGGATATTTTAAAAAATGTTCCCGAAGGCCCGGGGGCGCAGTATTCGGAAAGCAAGCGGAAAATATTTGAACTTGTGCCGCCCGGCGGTTATTGGCGGGACATTCCGCAAGAAATAGCCAAAGACTACATGAAAAGCTGTTGGGATATGGAGGGCGGGCGCACGGGAATTTTGCGCCGTTTAAGTTTGGATGAGCCTTCATTGACCGTGCTTACATCCCCATCCCAAAAGCAAACAGACCGTTGTCATCCGCTGGAAGCTCGCCCTTTTACCGTGCGCGAAAACGCCCGCTGTCAATGCTTCCCCGACGACTGGGAATTTTGCGGAAGCGTGGGGCAGCAGTACAAACAGGTTGGCAATGCGGTTCCCGTTCGGCTTGCATATGAAATTGCGAAAAAAATATATGAAGGGCTGGAGGGTATGTAAATGTTGGACTTTATCTCCGAAGAAAATTTCCACAAGCACGTTGCGGCAACGATTCAAAACTACGGCGACAAGCTGGAGTCCTTCGACCTTAAAAAATTCAACAAAAATATAATAGACCCCGTGAAATTAATTTTTGATAAAACCGTCTACGGTTTCACTTGGGAAGAAATTGTTAAAAACGAAATTTTCCGCCAGCGCGATAAATCCAATAACAATGACATCGGGTATTTTCATCAGCGGATTTTCCAATATATTAAAAATTGCAAAGTGCCGCCAAACGGCTGGGACGTTATTTTTGAAAAGCCCGACATTTGCGTTGCAGACGATGTTAATGTCAGCCGCGTTTTCATTGAGATGAAAAACAAGCACAATACCATGAACTCGTCTGCATCAGGCAAAACATATATAAAAATGCAATCGCAACTTTTAAGCGATGACGATTGCGCTTGCTTGCTTGTTGAAGTAATAGCGAAAAATTCGCAAAACATACCTTGGACAGTAAGCGTTGACGGGCAAAAGAAAAAGCACCGCAATATCCGCAGGGTAAGCATAGATAAATTTTACGAACTTGTAACGGGGCAAGAAGACGCGTTCTACCAAATGTGTATGCATTTGCCCGCGACAATTGAAAAAGTGGTGTCGGGCGCGGCGGAAATTGCCGTTCCGCACGACAGCGCGTTGGACGAACTAAACGAAATAGCGCAAGCAAAAGGCGGTTCGTTTTCGCTTGCATTATACTTATTAGGGTTTGGAAGTTATGGGGGATTTTAAACGCAGAGGAGCATTCATATGGCGAAATCAGGTTTAGGTAAGGGGCTAGGGGCATTAATAAGCGGGGTGCAGTCTGCGGCGGTTGCGGAAAGCACGGCGGCGTCTGCAACTCAAGCGGCGGAAAGCGGAGAGGTTTTGGGTGGCGTTCTCACGGTGGATATCCGAAAGGTAGAGCCGAACCCAACACAGCCGCGCCAATTTTTCGATGAAGAGACTTTGGACGAACTTGCGGAGTCTATGAAAACATTTGGCATTGTCCAGCCGCTGTTGGTAACCGAGGACAATGGCAATTACACAATTATCGCGGGCGAACGCCGTTATCGTGCGGCGCGTAAAGCACAGCTTACGGAGATTCCGGTAATTGTAAAAGATTATACGGAAATGGAAATTTTACAAGTCGCGCTGTTGGAAAACATCCAGCGGCAAGATTTGACTTCTATAGAAGAAGCCGCGTGTTACAAACGGCTGATGGAAGACTTTTTCTTTTCGCCTGATGATATTGCGGTGAAGCTTGGGAAAAGTAAACACGCTGTAATTTCGGCATTACATTTGCTGGAGCTTACGCCACGCGCCCAAGAACTTGCCGCCGAAGGCAAGCTAACAGCCAGCCACGCCAAAGTGCTTTTAAATGTGGAGGACGAAGAACTGCAAGCCGTCTGTGCGGAAAAAATCGCAGAGACTTCCCTGAGCGTTCGCGAATCCGAAACGATGATTGCCGCCGCGCTTAAAGCCGCCGCAAAAAAAGACACTCCCGCCGTGAAAGATGAGCCTGACGAAAATGCCGAAAAAGCATATCGCCGCGCCGAAACCGAATTAAAACACGTACTTGGTTCGCAGGTTCACATCGTGCCCGGGAAAAAGAAAAGTAAAATCGAAATAGAATACTATTCCGCCGAGGATTTAGAGCGTTTACTCGCACTTTTCCGTAAGTTGTAGCACGCCCAAACGGCGGCTGCTTTACATATTATTTACATTCCCATTACACAAAACTGGTATTTTACATTTGCCCGTTTGGCTAGAATGCGCATATTAAAGCGTTGTAAACAAAACGTTAAAAAACGGGAGGAATTTAAAATGAAAAGAAAAGGACTTTTATTTGTTCTTGTTGTTGCAATGGTTGCGATTTTCGCGGCTTGCGGCGGGGCAAACCAACCTGCACCTGTAGCACCGCCCGCAGTACCTGCGGCAAACGACCCCGCACCACCTGCGCAAAACCAAGCGGAAGACCCCGCACCACCCGCGCAGGCAGAAGCACCTGAGATTGAAGTGGGCGTACCGACAGGCGCGATTCACGTAATCACACGCGAAGCGGGAAGCGGAACACGCGACGCTTTCGTGGAAATCACAGGCATCCACTATGACGGCGAAGACCGTACATGGGAAGAGGCAGTTGTTCAAACAGGAACGGGCGCGGTTATCTCTGCAATTTCGGAAAACCCCGCGTCTATGGGATATATCTCCCTCGGTGCAATGCGTGAGGGCATTCGCGCACTTCCTGTAAACGGTGTTGAAGCTACTGCGGCTAACATAATTGCAGGAACATATCCGTTGTTCCGTAGCTTTTACTTGGCTGTTCCCCAAGACGCAAACGACTTGTCTCGTGACTTTATCAGATTCATTGAAAGCCAAGAAGGGCAAGCAATTATCGCCGACCGCAACTATATTGCAACAGTTGAAAATCCACAGCCATATGAGCCGGGCGGGTTCTTCGGTTCGTTGGAAATTGAAGGCTCTACATCTGTAGCACCTTTGATGAATGCTCTTGCATCTGCATATGAAGTAATCAACAGCGGCGTAACAATCGACGTACACTCCACAGGCAGTGGCGCAGGTATCACCGCCGCAATCGACGGACGCGTAGACTTCGGTATGTCTTCCCGTTCACTTCGCGAAGGCGAACTTGCACAAGTAAACAGCGTTACCATGGCGCATGACGGCATTGCGGTAATCGTAAACCCGTCAAACGCTTTGCCCTCTGTTACCGTAGACGAAATCCGTCAAGTTTTCATGGGCGAACTTTTCCGCTGGCAAGACATTGAACAATAAGATAGTAGTTTAAAAAAATATGTAGGGGGATTCCACCATGATGGCGAAATTTATGGAATCGTTTATGGCAAAAGTGTTCTTCGTGTGTGCGTGCGTTAGCGTACTGGCTATATCTGTTATTGCGATATTCTTGTTCTCAGGTGGAATCCCCGCTATTCTCGAGATTGGAGTAGGTGACTTCTTTCTCGGTCAAAGATGGCGGCCGGGTGATACCCCTGCCGAATTTGGTGTACTGCCCATGATTATGGGTAGTATATACATAACACTGGGGGCTATTGTCATCGGTGTTCCTATCGGGGTTTTTACCGCAGTTTATTTGGCTTATATGTGTCCCAGAAGAATTTACGGTTTGGTTAAACCGGTTGTTAATCTGTTGGCAGGTATTCCTTCTGTAGTGTACGGGTTTTTCGGGATGGTTGTAATCATACCGCTTCTGCGTCCGCTTGCGGAAAGGGTAGACGTGATAGGTATTCCGACGGGTGACAGTATTTTGGCGGCGTCCATTCTTCTCGGCATAATGATTTTGCCTGTTGTAATAGGTATTTCGGAAAGTTCGCTTCGTGCCGTGCCGAGTCATTATTTTGAAGCCGCGTTGGCACTTGGCGCAAGCAAAACAAGAAGCGTGCTGTGCGTAATCGTGCCTGCGGCAAAAAGCGGAATTTTGGCGGCGGTTGTACTTGGAGTAGGCCGCGCCGTCGGCGAAACAATGGCGGTGAACATGGTTGCGGGTAATCAGCCCAGAATGCCAGTTCATATGTTGCGTGGTGCGCGTTCCCTTACGGCGAATATCGTAATGGAAATGGCATACGCCCCCGGCCGCCCCGACAGCTTGCACCGTGATGCACTAATCGGCTCGGGCGTTGTGCTTCTGTTGTTCGTACTTGCAATTAATATGGCGTTTGTGTTCCTTGTACGTAAGAAAGGGGTGTAGTTATGGGTATGCTTGGAAATTTGGTAGTAGTTGCAGTTCTTCTTGCTTTGATTAAACCGGTAAGGTATGTGTACAATAACTTTTTGCCGGAAAAAGTTTTGCACAAACTGGTTCGCTTCTGGGACAAAGTTTTTCTCGCAATCATATGGATTTTTGCGGGGATGACCGTTGCCGCGCTTGGGTTTATTATCTTCCATGTATTGTCTAACGGTTTGCCGCACCTTACAATTCCGGGGCTGTTCAGTTTTGACGCCCCGCCGGAAACAGTTACGCTAATCCCCGCAATAGTAAGTACGTTTATAATGGTCGCGCTGGTTTTGTTAATCGCCGTTCCTCTCGGGGTTTTAAGCGCGGTTTTCTTGGTAGAATACACCGGCGCGGGCAACAAGTTTGTTACAATAATCCGCTCTGCCGCAGAGGTTTTGGCGGGAATACCCTCCATTGTATACGGTCTTTTCGGGATGATGTTCTTCCGCGTTTTCCTCGGTCTTGGCATGAGCGTTCTCTCGGGTACACTAACCATGAGTATAATGATGCTTCCCCTGATAATGCGTACCACGGAAGAAGCTTTAAAGGCTGTTCCAATGACCTACCGCGAAGCCTCTTTCGCACTTGGCGCAGGCAAACTACGCACCGTTTTCCGCATAGTTTTGCCCAGTGCAATACCCGGTATTCTTGCAGGCGTAATCCTTGCCATCGGTCGTGTTGTGGGCGAAAGTGCCGCACTCATTTTCACCGCGGGCGCACTCCTTGAGCCGCGTATTCCATCAGGTCTTTTCGATACCGCCAGCACACTAACAGTTCATATGTGGCAGCTTTCCAACTACGGCCGCTTCATGAACGAAACCTACGCCGCCGCCGTTGTCCTCTTGATAATCGTATTGCTTTTGAACGCACTGTCTGCGTTCATAGCACGGAAATTTAGTAAGGTTTAAGTTCTCGGGGCGACGCCCCGAACCCCACGAACTTTTTTGAAAAAAAGTTCGACAAAAAACTTTAACTTGAAAACCGCATTCGCGGTTTTCAGAGATAGGGTCAAGGGATGAAATCCCTTGTGGGGGTATTGGGGGCGACGCCCCCAAGGTCTTTCTCTTGATAAATTGTTAAAAAAATTCGGAGGTGGAATATGACAGGTAATATTGATATCAGCGTAAAGGATTGCAATTTGTGGTATACTAACTTTCAAGCGCTGAAGGATATTAGTATGGAAATTGAAGAGCAAAAGGTGACAGCGTTTATCGGGCCGTCGGGTTGCGGAAAATCTACGTTTATACGGATTTTCAACAGGATGAACGACTTGATTGAGGGCTGTAAAATCACGGGCGAGATTACCATTGGCGGCAAGGATATCTATGCGAAAGAAACGGACGTTACGGTGCTTAGAAAAAATGTTGGTATGATTTTTCAAAAGCCTAACCCGTTTCCCATGAGTATTTATGATAATGTTGCGTTCGGGCCGCGCACGGCAGGCATTAAGAAAAAGACGGTGCTTGACGAAATGGTAGAGCGGTCGATAAAACAGGCGGGGCTTTGGAATGAGGTTTCCGACAGGCTTAAGAAGAGTGCCCTTGGGCTTTCGGGCGGTCAGCAGCAACGGCTATGTATTGCCCGCGCACTTGCCGCCGAGCCGAAAATTCTTCTTATGGACGAACCGACAAGTGCGCTGGATCCAATTTCCACAGGCACGATTGAGGACTTGGTAAGCGAGCTGAAAAACCACTTTACGATAGTAATTGTAACGCACAATATGCAACAGGCAACACGGATTTCAGATAAGACGGCGTTTTTCCTCCTTGGCGAAGTTGTGGAATACGACGAGACGACCAAAATCTTCACCAACCCCACAGACAAACGCACCGAAAATTATATTACCGGCAGGTTCGGTTGATACAGGAGGAATTTTTTATGCCAAGACGCGCAAACTATGAAAAAGAATTGCAGGATATTTTTGATAAGTTGGTTATCATGTGCCGCACAATAGAATCGGCGATTGAAAAATGTGTTACCGCGCTGGTGGAACGTAAATTTGAGCTGGCAGCCGATGTTTACGAAGAGGATAAGGTAATCGACAGGTTGGAACGCGAAATAGAGCAAGCCTGTCTGCGGCTTTTTGTAATGGAACAGCCCATGGCAAGCGACTTCCGCGAGGTATCTGCCGCGCTTAAAATGATTACGGATTTGGAACGCATAGGCGACCAAAGCTGTGACATTATGGATATCGCAACGCAATTTAAAGACGATAAATACGCAAGTAACCTTGACAATATCCGCCAAATGGCAATAATTGTTATACAGATGGTGAAGGACGGGGTGCAATCGTATATCAACCGCGACCTTGAACTTGCAAAATCTGTGGACGAAACCGACGACAAAGTTGACGAACTCTTCCAGAAAGCAACGGATGAACTGGTTGTGCAAATGAAACAAGAACCCGACAGTGCGAAACAATGCGTACGGCTTCTTATGATTGCAAAATATTTCGAGCGTATTGGCGACCACGCCGTAAACGTAGGCGAGTGGGTAGAGTACGCTATCACAGGCAACCACCCCAAAAATGTAAATTTGTAAGGATGGATTCCTATGCGAAAAATCGTTTACGCGGTGGAGGATGATTCTGCCATACGCGAGCTTTACACGTACACCCTTGAAAATGATTTCGACTGCGCGTGTTTTGAAAGCGGCGAATTGTTCTTCAATGCTGTATCAAAACGTAAGCCCGATATTGTTTTGCTGGACGTTATGTTGCCGGGCGAGGACGGTTTTGCAATTCTGTCCGCGCTCAAGTGTGAACGGGAAACCAAAGATATTCCCGTGATTATGATTAGCGCGAAGGGCGACGAAATTTCCAAAGTAAAGGGGCTTAACATAGGCGCGGAGGACTACATATCCAAGCCCTTCGGCGTTTTGGAGCTTGTAGCGCGTATCAAAGCGAATTTGAGAAAAAGCAAAGCGGAAACGCAGGCGGAAAAAATCACTTACAAGGATATAGTCATAGATTCCGAAAAACACGCAATCAACGTCAACGGCAAAAATATCCAAACAACGCTGAAAGAATATAACCTTCTGTCGTTTTTGTGCAAACACGCCGACAAAGTTCAGTCCCGCGAAATAATTTTCCACGAAGTTTGGGGCGACGATTTCATAGGCGAAACACGCACACTTGACATTCACATAAAGGAACTGCGGAAAAAACTTGTTGCATCTGAAAGCGAAACGGCAATTAAAACTATAAGAGGCGTAGGTTATATGCTTGCGTGAATTTAAGGGAGGGCACTTGACATGAAGCAGAGACTGTTTATCTACACAACGCTGATAATTCTTGCGGGGCTGTTGGCTTTTCTTGGAGTTTCGGTATTCACAATGGACCGTAATAATTTAAGCTTGGGTAAAAATACGGTGGTGGAAATTACAAGAATTATCGCGGGGCTTTACGCAGAAGGGGAAGACCTTGACGCGCTGGTAAGCGTTGGCAGAGACACACGCATTACCATAATTTCGTCGGAGGGTGTGGTGCTTGCAGACAGCCGCCCATACGAAGGCGCAGTAGGCCAAACCCGCTTAGACCGTCCGGAAATTGAAGCGGCGGCACGTGGTACGCCAATGGTTAGCGTTCGGCATTCCACCACGCACAACATAGACTTCATTTACTACGCATTGCAAGTTCCTACAGGTGACGGTCATATTTTCATCCGTGCGGCAAAACCCGTTGCGCAAGTTGATGTCTATTTGCGCCAGTCAGTTCCGTGGCTGTTTGTAACTCTCTTGATACTTGCGGTGATTTGTTTCTTCGTGGTTCGCAATGTTGCAAACCGCACTATAGAGCCGTTTAATTCTATCGAAAATAATTTGCGGCTTCTTGCGCAGGGCGATTATAAGCCCAATCCAATTGCGCACAGTTACTACGAAATTGACAAAATTACCAAGGAAATTGACGGCATTTCGTCTTTGTTGCAGGAGAACTATAACGCGTTGAAAGGCGAAAAAAATAAGCTGACCTATATTCTAAATAGTATCGGCAGCGGACTCTTCGTTGTAGACGAAAAATTGAATTTGACGCTGGTGAATATCGCCGCAGGTAGTATTTTCAGCGCGTCCCCTGATGTCACGGGCAAAAAATTAAACTATCTTGTGCCCGATAACACCCTCGTGGACTTGATTACCGACTGCGTAAAATCTGCGCGGAACACACTTTTTGAATTCGACTTTGAAGGCAAAATCTACTTGGTAACGCTGAAGTGGTTGCCCGATACGGATTTAACCATGGTTGCCCTCGCAGATATCACCGAAAGCCGCGAAAGCGCGAAACGCCGCGAAGAATTTTTCGCAAACGCGTCCCACGAACTAAAAACGCCGCTTACCGCAATCCGTGGCTTTAACGAACTTGCCGACACCGAAAACAAAGACGAGAATCTGAAAAAATATATCGACGGCATTTCCCGTGAGACGAACCGCATGATGTCGCTAATCAGCGATATGTTAAAACTGTCAGAACTGGAAAACACGGACGAAAAGAACCCTGCACCCGTTTCGCTTGACGCAGTAATAAACGAGGTAAAGGAAACCTGTATGCCCGTAATCAACGAAAAATCCATCATCTTCGAGGTTCAAGGCAATGCAAAGGTTCTGTCCGAGCCGAAGCATATGTATGAAATCGTAAAAAATCTTATCGAAAACGCAATCCGTTACAATTCCGAGGGCGGCAAAGTTACCGTGAAGATTGAAGAGCGTAACAAGTCCATCCAGCTTTCCGTCACAGACAACGGCATCGGCATCTCTCCCGCAGAACAAGCCAAAATCTTTGAACGCTTCTACCGCGTGGAAAAAAGCCGCTCCGCAGAAGGCGGCGGAACAGGCCTTGGTCTTGCAATAGTAAAACACATCTGCGCCCTTTACAACTGGAAACTCTCACTAAAAAGCAAACTGGGCGTTGGCACTACTGTTACTGTGGAGTTTTAGGGAAGACCTCGGGGGACAATGAAGTGAGCGGTTTATCGCGAACGGCACAGTCCCCCGAACCCCCTGCAAACTTTTTGAAAAAAGTTTGAACAAAAACTTTAAATTTGGACTAAGCGATAAACTGAATCGCATAATCAAAAACCCGCGCGAATTGCGCGGGTTTTTAGTTAAAGTTTGGGTCAAGCCTTTTTAAAGGCTTGCGGGGTGTGGGGCAGAGCCCCACGGTCTTTTTTTGAAACAGTCTACATATTTTTCTTGAGCGTTAAAATTTCGTCGCGAATTTGCGCGGCTAGTTCAAATTGTAATTCTGCGGCGGCTTGTTTCATTTGCTTTTCGAGTTTTTTAATTTGGGTGATGATTTCGTCGCGGTTCATGGATTCGGGGTCTTTGGCTAGGGTGGGGGAGGTGACTTCGGCGGCTTTTGTGAGTTGTATGCGTTCGTGGATTTTTTTCACAATAGAGCGCGGCGTGATGTTGTGCGCTCGGTTGTATTCCTCTTGGATTATGCGGCGGCGGTTTGTTTCGGCAATGGCGCGGGACATGGAGTCCGTGATGGTGTCTGCGTACATTACAACGCGCCCGTTTACGTTACGTGCGGCGCGCCCGATTGTCTGTATGAGTGATGTGTTCGAGCGCAGAAAGCCCTCTTTGTCCGCGTCAAGTATTGCGACAAGGGCGCACTCGGGAATATCCAGCCCCTCCCGCAGAAGGTTGATGCCTACCAGAACATCAAAAACGTCCAAACGCAGGTCGCGGATAATTTCCAGCCGCTCCAGCGTGTCAATGTCGGAGTGCAGATATCGCACGCGAATGCCCGCTTCTCGCAGATATGTTGTAAGGTCTTCCGCCATGCGTTTTGTAAGCGTTGTCACTAATACTTTTTGCTTGCTTTCCGCAAGGCGGTTGCATTCGCCGATTAGGTCGTCAACCTGCCCCTTTACGGGGCGGATTGTAACCTCGGGGTCTAACAGCCCCGTCGGGCGAATGATTTGCTCCACCTCAAACATGGAATGCTCTTTCTCATAAGCGGCGGGCGTTGCGGAAACAAAAAGGATTTGCGGGATTTTTTTCTCAAACTCCTCAAATTTCAACGGGCGGTTGTCCAACGCGCTTGGCAACCGAAAACCGTAATCCACCAGCGTTTCCTTACGCGAGCGGTCGCCCTTGTACATCCCGCCCACCTGCGGAATGGAAACATGAGATTCATCCGCGATAATAAGAAAATCCTCGGGGAAGTAGTCCAGCAACGTGTGCGGTGTCGAACCCGCTTCACGCCCCGCAAGATGCCGAGAGTAATTTTCTATACCACTACAAAAACCCACTTCCGTCATCATTTCGATGTCGTAGCGGGTTCTCTGTAAGAGTCGCTGGGCTTCAAGGATTCTGTCCTGCGATTTCAGATATGCAAGTTGTTCTTCCAGTTCTTTTTCAATACTGCGGATGGCGTTTACCATGCGTTCTCGCCCCGTTACATAGTGCGACGCGGGGAAAATTACAATGTGTTCGCGGGTGGATAAAATTTCCCCCGTAAGGGCGTGGACTTCGGTAATGCGTTCGATTTCGTCACCGAAAAATTCCACGCGCAACGCTACTTCTGCCGAATTTGCAAGGAAAATCTCCAGCACATCGCCACGTGCGCGGAACGTGCCGCGCTGAAAATTTGTTTCGTTCCTGTTGTACTGAATTTCCACAAGGCGTCGCATGATGTCGTCGCGGTCGCGTAGCATTCCCACGCGGAGGGACAGCATTAGTTCGCGGTACTCGGCAGGGTCGCCCAAGCCGTAAATACACGACACAGACGCGATTATTACAACATCCTTGCGCTCGAACAACGCCGAAGTCGCGGAGTGCCGCAGACGGTCTATTTCCTCGTTTATCGCCGAATCCTTTTCGATAAAAGAATCCGTGCTTGGAACATAGGCCTCGGGCTGGTAATAGTCATAATAGCTGACAAAGTACTCTACCGCGTTTTCGGGGAAAAACTCCTTAAATTCGCTGTAAAGTTGCGCCGCCAGCGTTTTGTTATGCGCCATTACCAGCGTAGGCTTTTGCAATTTTTGGATGATATTTGCCATCGTAAACGTCTTGCCCGAGCCCGTTACGCCCAGCAAAGTTTGAAATTTTTTGCCCTGTTTAAAGCCCTCTGCCAGTGCGGCAATTGCTTCGGGTTGGTCGCCTGTTGGGGCAAACTCGGATGTTAACTTAAACATTTTAGTCTGCCTTGGGTACGAGCGTGTAGTTGGCAAATAATTTGTAAATCTCGCCGAAAACAAGTTGCATTGATGCCAGAAGAATCATTGCGAACCAGTGCAATCCTTTAAGCCCTGTTTCAACATCAAAAATTTGCGCAATGGGCGGAACAAGCGCAACAACCAGTGTAAACAGAATCGTACCCATTGCCGCAAAGAACATACCTTTGTTGGAGAGCGGATTAACTTTGAAAATGGACTGCTCACTGCGGATATTGAAAATGTTTATAACCGATGCCCAAGAAAGCACAACGAACGCCATAGAAATACCCACGGTGTAGTATGCAGTTACACCAAACCTTTCGCCCCACTGTGACGCTTCTGCCGCTTGAACGTGTGCGGGTGCGTCCAGCACATACGCGCCCAAGATGAATGCCGTCAACGTCAAGACAGAGAAGCTAACCGCACCGCGGGCAATTTTCATGCCAAGCCCTGCGGAGAATATACCTGAATTTTTGCTTAACGGTTTGCGTTTCATAACGCCGTGTTCGGGTTTTTCAAACGCGATAAAGAATCCGGGGATACCGTCACTTACCACGTTAATCAGCAAAATTTGCAGTGCCAAAAGCGGAGACACGCCAACGAACAGCATACCCGCAAGCAAGATGAAAATTTCCGCAAAGTTTACACTCAAGAGGAACGCAATTGTTTTGCGGATGTTGTCGTAGGCGGTGCGGCCTACGGAAATTGCATCAACGATTGTTGCAAAGTTGTCGTCTGTGATAACCATGTCTGCCGCGCTTTTGGAAACTTCCGTTCCCGTGATACCCATTGCAACGCCAACGTCGGCGGCTTTCAGGGCGGGTGCGTCGTTTACTCCGTCGCCCGTCATTGCAACAACTTCGCCTTGTGCCGTCCATGCCTGAACAATTCGGATTTTATCTTCAGGGCTCACACGCGCATAAACGGAGATATCGCGAACTTGGTTGTGCAGTTCCTCATCGCTCATTTTCGCCAACTGCGAACCGGTACAAGCCATGTCGCCCTCTCCCATTATGCCTATTTCTTTGGCTATCGCGGAGGCGGTTACAACATGGTCGCCCGTTATCATAACTGTTTTGATTCCCGCTTTTTTTGCAAGGGCAACTGCCTTCGCGCTTTCTGTGCGGGGCGGGTCTATCATGCCCACCATGCCGCGAAATTCTTGGTCGCACTCAAGGGCTTCAATGCTTAAATCTTCGGGCATTTTATCGAATTTTTTTACGGATATTGCGATAACGCGCAATGCTTTTTCTGCGAAGGTATCATGAATTTCAGTGGCTTTTTTAAGCAATTCCGGTTCCCAGTTTACGGGAATACGGTCGAACGCGCCTTTGGTAACGGCAATAAACCCATCCTCTGTGTGGTGAACGGTTGTCATGCGCTTGCGGCCGGAATCGAAGGGCAGTTCAAACACGCGGGGATACTGCCGTTCCGCTTTTACACGGTCCATTCCTAATTGGTGAAGCATACGGATAATTGCGATTTCTGTAGGGTCGCCTATAACGGTTTCGTGGTCGTCGTTGTCAACGCCTATTGTGGCGTTACTGCAAGACGCAAGAAGACCGATTAGTTTTTTCTGGTTGTCGTTAAATTCTACCTTTGAAGATATCGGGTCGTGGTCTATGTGCCAAATGCGGCGAATTTTCATTTTGTTTTGCGTGAGTGTTCCTGTTTTGTCGGAGCAAATTACGGAGGTGTTGCCGACTGTTTCAACCGCAGGAATTTTGCGGATGATGGTCTTTTTTTCCACCATATTATAAACGCCGTATGAAAGCACCATTGTTACTATGATTGGCAAAGTTTCGGGTACGGCGGCAACACCAAGGGCGACCGCAAGAATCAAGATGTCTACAAATTCGCGCTCTTGACCGGAGATAGGGTCTATGGCGTGAAGGAAGAAACCGAATGCGAACATCAAAAGACCCGCAACCAATGCCAAGCCCGAAATACGTTTTGCAAGCTGTTGCAAACGAAGTTGCAGCGGCGTTTTCAGTTTTTGTGCCGTATTAAGAAGTGCGGCAATTTTACCCATTTCGGTATTCATTGCGGTTTCCACAACTACTGCTGTGGCGCGTCCGCCCGTTACCAGACAGCCTGAATATACCATGTTTATTCTGTCGCCGAGGGGAACGGTGTCTTCAATAACTGCGGCAGGGTCTTTTTCCACGGGTTGGCTTTCTCCCGTTAGCGCCGCCTCTTCCACTTGAAGGCTGCTTGCCTCTATAAGCCGTGCGTCCGCCGTGATTACGTCACCTGCGGAAAGTTCGATAACGTCGCCCGGTACCAACTGATTAGCTTCAATAATTTGTTTCGCGCCGTCACGTATTACCGTTGTTTTAAACGCGTTCATTTTTTTGAGTGCTTCAAGGGCTTTTTCTGCCTTGCTTTCTTGATAAATACCCAAGCAAACATTTATCACGACTATGGAAAGAATTACTATAACTTTCGGCCAGCCGTTTCCTATTGTATCGGGCGGGTGAAAAATTGCCATGTAACCCGCAATTGCCGCCGCCGCGATAAGTATAAGCGTAGGAATTTCCGAAAGATGGTGCAGGACTTTGTTAAACAAAGTCTCCTTTTTTTCTTCTTCAAATTCGTTCAGCCCGTATTCCACCAGCCTTACGTCTACGTCACTGGGGCTTAACCCCATTGTTTTGTCGGTGTTCAGCTTGATTATGACATCTTCAATATTATCCTTCACCCACAGCATTTTAACCCTCCTCGAAAAATTTTGCGCACCTTCATAAAGGCACTTACTACTAGTATAACGGAATTTGAGCAAAAAATCAAATTACTTGAAACCAAGCAATTTTTTAAGCCCTCTTTCCGAGAAGCCATATTTTTTGGAAAGATTTGTTATATTGTAGCCCGTGTATTCTTTTGCCGCTTCTTCGCCAAGACAGCGCGAAAAAATTGTGCGCGCACTTGGCACATAAACGGTTAGCCCTCCGAATGTTTCCGCAAAGGCATAGATGGCATCAAAGCCGTCCATTTCCATCATTTCGGCGTAGGGGGTCATTACCTTGTTCGGGTGAAGAATTGCGGCTTGCCTTAAAAGTGTCTTGTCCATTGTTTTTCCTCCGTTTTATAGAAAGTATGTTCTGATCTTGAGAGAATATTACACGATAAGAATAATACTGTCAACAAAAAAATCCGCTTTCGCGGAAATTTTTTGTAACGGCTTTTGGGCGGTTCGTTTTCGATTATTTTCTACTCTTTACTTTTTTTATCACGCCAATAATTGCGGGGGCGAAAATCGCGCCCACTATAAAGGCAATTGCGATGGGCAAACCTCTGCGGCCGTTTTCGTTTGGCGGGTCGCCGATGTATTCGGAAGTTTCGGTTATATCGTAAACTTCGGCGGGTTCGTATTCGGGGCATTCCGCGCCTGTTGGGGCGTTTGCTACAAGAAAATGAATTTCCAATGTGGTGAAGGGGTCTGTTCCCGTTAACATGGAATATTCGTTCCCGCCTATTGCCATTACGAGAAAACCGTCACCGCCCATTGTTGGGAAAATCTCCGCGCTTTGCACCTCGTTGCCGTCAAGGATAAAGTTCGTAAGCCGCGCCCCTGTTGATAGTGCGTCCGTAGTGCCGATTACGGGGATGTTTGTCGTAATTCTTGCGTAATCGCTCATGAAAGACACGGGTTCGTCAAAGCGCATGAAAAGGATTGTCTCTTCGCCGAATGAAAATGTAATTGATGCATCTTCGTGGTCGGCGGTGGTTGTTTCTTCACCTGCATCTACAATCCGCCCATGAAATGTTGCGGTGAAATTGTCCACCGCCGCAAATGCGTTTGCCGTTGGTAAAAACGCGACTAGTAAAATTAATAAGATAAGTTTCATAAGAAATTTTCCTTCCGAAAAATATTTTTTGCGGAATTTATGTTACAATATAATTACATATTTTACAAGTTGAGGTGGAAAATTATGAAAGCAAATAAAATTCACATGGGTCCTGCAAAAATCGCGTTGGACTTGGGTGACGGAAGCGAACGCGGCGAATATGTAAACCAAGATTATATTTTGCACAAGCTGGGAAAGCCGCACCGCGGAATTAACCTGATGTACTGCTATTATCCGCTGGACGAAGGCTGGCCGACACGTGCGTCAAAATTGCCGTTGCCCGAAGGAAAAACAGCCGCATACGCATGGGACTACGCATATGATGATTATTTTCCGTACGAAGGCGGGATTGGCGGAAACACCGAGGGCGAACCCTTTGCGTCCATGCGGGATGTTCGCCGCCATGGGCAGGATGTCATTCTTACATTAACGGTAGACCCCGCCGTCACAGACGCGCACTTGGTTAAACTTGCGGAGGAACTTCGCCCCTTCGGGCGGCTTATGCTTCGCATAAATCACGAGGCTATGGGGAATTGGTTTGCGTACAACAAGCGTTGTTCGTACCAAGAAGTGGCGGATTTTTACGTGCGTTTTCACAAAATAATAAAGGAACACGCGCCGCATATTAAAACAATTTTGTGCGTGGGTGACGGAAAAGTACACGGAACGGGTAAACTTAAATATGAAGACGAATTTGCGGAAGCGATTTCTGTTGCGGATATGTGGTCTGCGGACACGTATCTCTCGCTGCACTGGGGCTGGCCTTTTGACATTGCCGAGCCGGGCGGAACAACCCATAAACGTGTACCCAACGAAGAAATTTTCGCGGGGCTGAAATTTGAATACGAACGCTTTAAAACACATGGAAATTCGCGCCCCTTCGCGCTGAACGAATTTAATGCCGACGGCGATGTAAACGGCCCGTTTCAGCAAGCCGAACAGGTGGAAGATTTCTACCGCCGCTTGCCGACGGAAGCCCCGTTTATTTCTGCCGTAACATTTTACCAATTCCGCGACCGCGGCCGTTTGGGGCTGGAAATCGAAGACCCCAGCAACGCAAACGAAGGCTACGAGCAACCCATTTTGGAAACCTACAAAAAAATAATGACGCTTCCGCAACACACGCCCGAAAAAACCATTGGCGAAGCCGCAAGTTTTCCCGCCGCGTTGCGTTGGGGCGGCAGTGAAGACGCAGACGGAATTTCCATTTCCATCACGCTTGACTCTGCGCCAACTTTCTGCGAAGTAACATTCGAGGGCGATGACATCGCTTTAAACCTGATGCTTGAAATTAACAATCGCTGGTTCTACAAAAAGCCGGGTGCGAAAACAATCGACCTTATGCCCGCGTTTTTCACTTCTCCCGCCACGGATTGTACGCTAAACATTTTCGCGCCCCCCCCCAACGGCACAAACGACCCATCCCAAGGCGACGGCTGGGAAACAAACTACCACGCCCAAATAAAACCCCCGCCGCAATTGCGAATTCGCTACGCGCCTGTTATACAACTTTAAAAGACCTCGGGGGACTCTGTCCCCCGAACCCCCTGCAAACTTTTTGAAAAAAGTTTGAACAAAAACTTTAAATTTTGACTAGCGGTGAACTATATTGCATATTCAAAAACCGCGCGAATGCGCGGTTTTAAGTTAAAGTTTTGATAAAACTTTTCCAAAAGTTTTCGGGGGTTCGGGGGCAGTGCCCCCGAAAATTTATTTTTCTGAAAAAAGGAGAATTTTTTATGTATTTGTATGAAACGCATATGCACACGCGGCCTTCCAGTGCGTGTGCCGTTAGTTCGCCTGAAGAGATGGTTCGGCATTACAAAAGCAAAGATTATTCGGGTGTGATTGTCACAGACCATTTTTTTAACGGGAACAGCGGTTGCCCACAGGACGCGCCGTGGGCAGACAAGGTACGGTTTTACATGGAAGCCTATGAGCGGGCGAAAGCGGAGGGCGAAAAATGCGACTTGGATGTATTTTTCGGGTTGGAGTCCAGTTATAACGGCTCGGATTTTTTGGTGTATGGGCTGGACGAGGAATTTTTGTTAGAGAATAAGGATTTTGATAAGCTGAGTTTAAACGAGTTTAGCGCGGCGGTGCGGGGAGCGGGTGCGTATTTGGCGCAAGCGCACCCGTTTCGTTCCGCGTTTTGGATTGCGAACCCCGAACCCGCGCACCCTTCGTTGATAGATGGCATCGAGGTTCACAACGCGAGCATGGACGCAAAAACAAACAGGCTTGCGCTGGAGTTTGCGGAAAAGCACAACCTACCCAAGCAAGCGGGCTCGGACGCGCATGACGCATATGCAAAAAAACCAAGCGGCATTGCATTACAAAAACGCGCCGTTGATATTTTCGATATCATCAGCGCGATTAAAAGCGGCAGTGTGGTTTTGATTACGAACTAGAAAACATTTTTCAGATATTTTTGCGCGGTTCGCTTTAGTTCGCAGAGCGTTTCCTGCGGGGTTGGCTCGTGGTGCAGATATTTGTTTCGCGGGAAGAAACGCGAAATGTGAAGCGGAATGTCGGGGCTGATTGCGGACAGCCATTGCGCGATTGGTTCAATGTCGTTTTCATTTTCGTTTGGGATAACCAAAGTTGTGATTTCGATATGGCAGAATTTGTGCGCGGTTTTTATGGTGCGCTTTACGGTTTCCAAATCGCCCCCGATTTTTTTGTAGAAATCGGGGGTGAAACTTTTTAGGTCGATATTCATTGCGTCTATGTGGGGAAGAAGACTCTCTAGCGGTTTTTCGTTGATGTATCCGTTGGTGACAAGGATGTTTTTCAGCCCCGCGTTGCGGATTTCGCGGGCGCAGTCGTGTATAAATTCGTAGTTTATCAGCGGCTCGTTGTAGGTGTAGGCAACGCCGATATTCCCCTGCGGTACGGCTTCGCGTGCGAGTTGCGCAAGCTCGGCGGGGGTTATGCGGCGTGTATTTATTTCGCCGTGGGGCATTGCGATTTCGTGGTTTTGGCAAAATCCGCAGTGGAAATTGCAACCGTAACTGCCCACGGAAAGAATCATTGCGTTGGGGTGGAACATTCGCAGTGGTTTTTTCTCGATTGGGTCCAGCGCAATGGCGGTGATTTTTCCGTATGCTTCGGGGATTATTTCGCCGCCTATGTTTTTCCGCGATGTACATATGCCGCGTTTGCCCTCGGGGATATCACATTCGTGCGGGCAAATTCCGCAACGCGTTTTATTCATAACGTGTCACATTGAACCGTTGCAGACAGAAATTTTCATTCGCGGCAATGCCCGCTTTTTGACAGGCTATGGAAATTTGCGCGTCTACGGAATCCACGCCGTCCAAGTTCGGCAGAAGCAACCCCCGCTTGAAGCCGCTTTGCACGATTACGCCGTAGCGTTTTACGTCCAAATCTTTCGCGCTTTTTATGTCTTCGGGCGCGTCCAAAATGTCTACTTTGTAGGTTAGGTGCGGCAGTTCGGATTCTTCCACTGGCGGGAAGCGCGGGTCTTGAAGCCCTGCGGAAACCGCGTTTTGCATTATTTCCTCGGCAATGCATTCGGTGGTGGGCACGATTGTTCCTATGCAACCGCGCAACTTCCCGTTTTTGTGCAACGATACAAATGCGCCCGCCGCAGTTGAAAGCATCTCTTGCGGAATTTGAAAATCCGGCGGCGGAAAATTCAGTTCCTCGCCCGTTTTAACGCGATGCTCTAAAGAGTGGCGAGCCAGTGCGCGGAACGAATCTTCAATTGCGAAACGCACAACGCCGTACCCCACGCCGAACGGTTTTTCATACGAAAGTTGCTTTGCGGAAACAAACGCGCCGCTCAAACAGCCCGCTAAAATAGAAAACGAACCATATCCGCATTCGGCGGCTTTGTGGCGCAGTTCGTGCGGCATTTTGAGAAGCGTGTCGAAATCGCATTCGCGCAGATGCTTCATTATGTCGCGGTCGAAAAGTTCGCCCTCGGGGGCAAAGCCGTTTGTGCCGCCAAGTTTGTGCGACAAATCGCCCGACGCTATGATAACCGTGCGCCGCCCAATCGCGTTCACCGCTTTCGTCAAAATTTCGCCAAAATCAAAATGCGCAGTCGCGTCCAGTCCCGATATCGAAACGCGGACGGCTTTGTAATTCATATACCGCTCGTTGATATAGTGCATGGGCACCATCATGCCGTGGTCAAGTGCGGGGTCTGTTTCGCCGTCCGTTCCAGCAGGAAAATTCGCTTCCTTTACAATACGCGAAATTTCTGCAATTAAATCGGTGTCATACTTTACGCGATATTTTGCATTTGCAACACCAAACCGCGAAAAATCCCCGACAGCTTCCGCCCCGCTTGAAATATGAAAATAATCGCTGTACGTGTTGCCGTGCGGCGTGATAAAAATTATTGTGTCGGGCTTTTGTTTTGATATTTCTGCCGCGGCTTTGTTCATTGCTTGCACGGTTTCAGATATTTTTTCTTCCATTCCGCCGCCTATTTTCGGCAATGCCAATGGCGGGTGCGGCATTACATACGCGCTTAGTATCATAAAAATCACTCCGTAATTTTTGCTTTGCACATAAAATATCATGATGTTAAAATAGGGGCAAGGGAAAAGAACTTTGGCAGGGGTGTTTTTTTAATGAAAAATAAACGTTATTTTATAATCGGTTTGGTTTTATCAATTGCGGCGGGTGGGCTGTTTGCTTTGGGGGCGTGGCAACGGCCAATTCCAATACCAACGCCAATTACAAGCACAGCCGCAGAGGTAATCATAACAGTGCCGCGTGAAGAAATACCGCGAACATTGCCCGCGCCTGTTTTTTCGCATGAGGGCGGGGCGTATCGCGAGCCATTTTTTCTGGAGATAAACGGGAACGGCGCAACGGTGCGTTACACCACGGACGGAAGCGAACCTACAATTAATTCGCCAATTTTCGGCGGGCGCATGATTTCATATACACCTGCCACGCGGGAAAACAGCCCGATGACGATGCATGGCGTAGGCAGGGCAAATGTGGGCTATTGGAATTTGCCCGGTGCGGGCGCGTGGAATGACTACGCCGCTTTTTTGCCGCGCTTTCCGCAAGGGCATGAACTTAACCCGCACAATTTACCTCGCTGGCCTTCCATGGCGTTGCCGCCGGGTGGCGAGGCGGGATATTTTGAACCGCGCCCTGTTTTCACAGGCACGGTAATTCGCGCCGCCGCTTTTGACGCGCACGGGGAGTCTTCCGAAACCGTAACGCATTCGTTTTTTGTGGACGGCGGGAATTTAAGCTGGCGCAATATGCGAATCGTCTCCGTTGCGATAGAGCCGCAGCATTTCATTTGCCCGCGCTTGGGCATTTACCGCAACTGGATGCGGGAGGGCGGGCAACCGCGTCATTTTGCAAATGTAGAAGTTTTCGGTGACGGCGGCGAACTTTTGGCGAACCAAAACGCGCTTGTTTGGGTGTTCGGCAATTGGTCGCGGTGGTACCCCGAACGGTCTTTGCGAATGAATTTCAACCAAGGTGACGGCGATATTACAGGCGTAAGAAATTTGGTGCCGAACACGCGGCGGCATTTTTACGCGCCGACGGAAACGGTGCAAAATTTCCGCCACTTAAACGCCCGCACGTCCGACATAGACGGCACAAATTTGCGGGACGCTTTTTCACAGCTTATGAGCGAACCATTACGCCCCGTTATTCAAAATGTGACATATGGCGCGGTTTTCATAAACGGCGAATTTTGGGGTATGTACAATTTGCACACGCACCGCCACGAGCATTTAATCGGTGAAATTTTCGATGTGCCGCGTGGAAGCGTACAGTTGGAGGGCAACCGTTTCTTGCAAGAAATCGCGTTCCCGTATATTGCCGCGCCCACGGGGGCTAATTATGCGCGGCGTTGCCCCTGTTGCAACTCACACCACACCACGCGGGCGTGGTTCGACCATCTAAACACGGTCATGTGCATGGATGATTTTATCGACTATTTCATAATCGCTTACCATTTTGAAAACTGGGACTGGATTAGCAACAACATGGAAATGTGGCGCACTACAGAGTATTTCCCAAACGTCCACGGCGGCGATACGCGCTGGCGATTTATCGTACAGGATTTTGACAACGCAATCTTTTGCGGCAGAAATAATATGCTAAATTATTTCACCGCGCTTCCGCACGAGGATATCGGTGTGGCGCAACCGTGGAATTTCTTTTTGGACATCGAAGACTTCCGCCGTGGCGAACGCGCCGCAAGGGCGTTTCGTGTGCTTTTGCAAAACCCGTATTTTAGAAATACTTTTGCGGCGCGTTACTCCACCTATACGGGCACGGCGTTTCACCCTGCGCGGGCGGCGCGTATTATCAACGAGCAAGTGGCGTCGCGGCAACCAACCGTTGGCAGAAATTTGTACCGTTGGGGCTGGCATATCTCGGGCGATATCCGCGCCGTGCCTTGGAATAGTACATGGGTTTCTATGCAGGAACGCACAAACAATTGGCTGGGGCATGGCTCTACTTGGCCGCCCCATACCATTCGCGGCGGCTCGCCGCACGACGCGCAACGCGGCCAGCAACATACTCTGTTTCACCGTGCGTCAACGCTTGCACACGCTCCCGCTTCATTTAATACATGGGGCGGCAACAGCATAGAGCATATGCGGCAGTATTTTAACCGCCCCAACGCGGGCGCGTTCCCGCGCGAAAATTTGGGCTTGCAAATCCCCGAAGGTTACACGCGAATTAACTGGCGCACAGATTCCAACCACGGCTGGTTTAACATTGCGGGGGCGCAAATCCGCGCCGACCTTTTCAGCCGCGGCGATTTAGCTTCATACAATCGAGTGCCTGACGGCGTTCCGGGTTTCACGGGCTTTAGCATAGGGAATTTCAGCGCGAGATATCTGCGAACATTACCCGTGGAAGCGACGATTATCCCCCGCGAAAATTCAAACTTTCTGCGCTTTGAACTAAGCGGCGCGGAAAACGCTACGATTTTGGGCGACCTAACGCGGCAGAGCATCACGATTATCCCCTCCGTTTCATGCCGCGAAATAACCGTTACCGCGATTTTTGAAGGCGGGAATATTTCCGCGCCCTCTCCTGCGGAAACGCCCGCGCCTGTGCGAACGCCCGCACCTGCGGAAACGCCCGCACCTCCTGTGGGCGGCGGCGCGATTCCCGAAACCCCCACCGCCCGTGGTGACGGAACCTTCCCGATATATCTGCAAGCTGTTTCGGGCGACACGCGGCTTTCTCATGCGCGTTGGCAAAGCGGGCATATGGCGTGGGGCGGCAACACCAACGCCGAAACAATGCCGTTTGATAACACCGAAACATCCCGTTTGCGTGTTGCCGCGCCGGGCAATTACACACTCATCCTAAACCCCGGCAGATATTGGCACGTCGTAGAGGGCGGTCAACTTCCCGTGCCGGGTACGCACACCCACGCCCCCGACTACAACACGGGCGCAAGATGGTTGCACGTAACGGTTTGCGCGGCGGGCAATGTAACCATACCCGCGTCCAACGGGCGGTTCTGGCAAACGGAAGTAAACACGGCACGCGGACGGGTGCAAGCGGGTTCGCCCGTAGGCGGCAGCCCCGTTTTCCTTGTTTCATACGGATGATATAGCTGTTTGACAAAAAAAGGGGACTGTTGCCAACCGTTTTCACGGTTTTGCAACAGTCCATTTAAATTTGTTATAGATGTTTGCAATTTGAGTTTCATTCATGCCGGAATACCGCAAACAAAATTTCATTATACCATTTACTGTTATTAGTCCTATTGTTAAAAAGTTTTGCGGAAATGCGGGATTAACAAACCAAACATCACTAACATTAAATGAAAAATCATCAAAACTTTGTACACCAAGGTTAGACACTCCAAAAGATTTTCCATGTTGTTCATGTAGTTGTTCTGCTAACTTTTTAGATACAGGGTTTTCATAATCACCATACCCCGCATACATAACCGATTCTACAAGAGATTTTTCCACTTTATCAAGAAAGTGTATAACCAAATAGCGTTTTTTGGGATTGTTGAATTTTTCGCGCAACTTAACAGGTACGTTTTCTGCATTTTCAACATCTATAGAAATTCCTGTTACATAATTCCCCATATGTTTCGGTGTTGGTATTTCAAACTCATTTCTTATACTTGCCGCACAACCAACGCGAATTGACTTACCCTCATTCTGTAATTGAATAGAACGCACAAACGCCGTTAAAATAGCTTCATTTACAGTTACCCCACGCGCTTTACAATCTGCTTTTAATTTTGGTAAAAACTCCTTTTCTGTTTCAGCCAGATAAATTCCCGTCGGGTTTTGTTCGCGATATTTTGCAAAAAAAGTCTTATATTCTGAATTAGAAAATATCTTTTTGCTTTTGTTCCATCGCTTATTAAGCGAACCGGCAAAAAGTTTTAACAAAAAACCGCCGTTTTTCTTTTTCAAATGATTGTTTTGAGGAATTTCTAAAACCTCATTATCAATTTTTCCGTCAAGCGCATAAAGAAAATCACGCACTAAATTTAGATACCCTATACCGTCACCCAAAATATGATGACCTAAAAAAACAATATCCGAATATCCGTCGCCACGAATAACAGCAACTTTAACAAGTGAATCGCCCTCGAAAACAAACGGAATGTTGTCTGTTTCGTAATACCATTTTTGCCAATCGGTTTCATTTTCTGTATAATATTGGATTGATATTCCTCCATTGGTTTCATAATGTCTTTGTCCGTCATGGTCGGTTTTAACAACATATTTTAATATTGGATGCCTATGCTCAACTGCAATAATCGCATTTTCATAATCTGCATTTGAAAAATTAAAATCAATCCTCACCTTGTAACACACATTGATGTTAGGGGAGTTCAAGTATATAATTTCATTTCCTACCAAATTTTTCATATAAACACGACTCCTGCTTACTAATTAATCTTCATCGTTATATGAAATTTCCCCTCTGGTATACGTAAAAACCCAGTCCTGCGGCATAAGTATGTGGGCGAGGGTTAGTGTGTCGCCGTCAATTTGGTAGTACCAGCCAACGGGTTCAAGGCATCTGTCGTTGCAGGTATCGGGCGTTTCACACATAAAAATAACGCCGCCGTCACCGCGCCACCATTGGAAAATCTGCCACGTTTCGCCCGTGTTGCGCGCACCAAAGCCGTCTGTGTCGAAAATGTAATACGGCACACCAAGCCAATCCCATTCGCCCGGCAAGCCCAGCCTTGCGGCTTGCTGTGCGGGTGGGAGGTCTGCGCCTGCGGGCGGAATTTCAGTGACTACCGCAACCGCCGGTTCTGTTCTGTCACTCCAGAAAAAAAACAGTCCTGCGGCAATTGCCGCGCCAAGAACAGCCGCGCCCAAAATTACCGCAACCACCAATATCAATATTTTTTTCATACCGCGCCCCTTTATTCAAATACAAGCAATGCCATTGCGATATCGTCACCACTGCCCTTGTCGGAGGATTGGCGTAACCAATCCGAAAGATTTTCGTCTACATACGAAAGCCCTTCTTCTTGCCACAGCTTAAAGAAATCCGCACCCGCTTTAAGAAACCCGCTTGCGCTTGAAAAACTGTTTGCGTATCCGTCGGTGGAAAGCAAAACCATGGCAGGGCCGTTCGACGAATTCCACGGGATAATCTGCGTGCGGATATACGTCCATGCATCTGTCAGGCACAGCGATTCCGTATCTTCGCCCACGTTTTCCTCCGCCGCAAGAATTGGGTGCGCGTTGGCGTCTTTGTCAATGAGAAGTATGTTGCCGTCGCCAATTTGCAACGCAAAAATAAAATCCTCCGAAGCTACCACTGCAAGCAAAGTAGTCCCATAAAGGATATACGGAAACGGCTCTGAATATTCGCGCCCGTTTTCCTCGTGGATTTCGCGTATGCGTTCTTTCCATTTTGCTTCAATCAGTTTTGGCAAACGGATATCTTTATGTGCGGCAAGGTCTTTGTGCATTTCGCGGAAAATTTCGCAAGCAATTTTCACGGCGGCTTCCGCGCCCTCGTTGCTGTACGGGCAAGAGTCGCTTCCATGCCCGTCCCCAATGCTTGCAGAAACCCCCCAAAGGGGGGATTTTGTCCGAATAACATCTGCCGAACCTTTGTCATTCGTCTCGAAGCCATGTTCGCTTTGCTCTTCTTCTTCAAGCGCGCACACAAGCAACGCGTCTTGGCACGGTTTGTCTTGGCGAATATGCGTCGCGCCGATTACAATGCCGCCAACCGCTTGCCACTCACCATATATCATCGTCATCCACAGAAGCTGTAGGAATTGTGTTTACGTCAATCGCGCCGCCGCTTCCGGTATCGCTTACCATTGGCGCGGAAACATTCTTTACAACCGTTGATGCCCATTTTATAAATTTAACAAGAAGCTGTGGATTTTTAGCTTCAAGCACAAGTTCTTTGTTTCCTGCAAATTGTTCTAAAACGTCAAGGTCAACATCTTTGCCTATCGCAATTGCAATGCGCACGGCTTTTTTGCCCCACGGCGTTGCCGTAAGTTCGTCAAGCCCACGCTTAAAATCGTCCGTAGGCTGGCCGTCCGTAAGAAGAACCAACACGGGCGGCAAGCGTTTTGTGTCTGTCGGGAATTGCTTTAATTCGCCCGCGACAAGTTCCAACGCCATACCCATTGCCGTTACGCCGCCCGCGCTTAAATCTGTCCAGTTAAAATCGTCAATTAAAGTTGCGGTGGGAACGTGCCACGCCGCCCCGTCTGAGAATTTCACAGCGCGCACCATAATGGAAGCATTGGGATTTGCATCCGCTTCTTTTCTCATGTCGGGAATGGTCTGCCTAATCGCATAATTGAGTGTTTGAATTTTCTCCCCGTTCATAGAACCCGAGCAATCCGCTATCCAGAAAAAATCCAAAATTCGTGAGGACATTTCGCCCCCGGGTAAATTTCTTTCGTTCATTATATAATCTCCTTTCGTGTACGTGTTTCGTCTAGCGTAACATAATTGTAATGAAAAAAAAACCCTTGGCAGAAATCTACGCCGTATATTCTTTCAGCGCGGCAATAGCATTGCGAATAGCCGTTGCGAAATTATCATGTGCAAAACGTGTTGCCCAGTACAAATTGCTTGGAACATCCATGCCGCTTTCAGATACCATTGTGGCGGCTTGCAAGGCCTCCGCTTTTTCTATGAGGGCGCGGAGGGCGCAGCATATGCAATTATAACGCATATCGGCAACCACCATGCTGTACGCGGGAACGGAAAGGGTTTGCGTAAACCCGCCGCTATGCACAGTTGGCGTAGGGATAAAATGCGGATGCCGTCTCCAATCTTGCACGGGGTTTACAGCAAAATCAGGTAGCGGGTTTGAACCATTGCCAAAGCTCCATGTCTTTCTAAAATGGTACGAAGGTATGCTGATATTTGCGGCATATGGCGATGTGTTTACAAAAACGGCTTGCCTTGCGCCGTATTCGCTACCGAAAGCCAGCCCGCTTAATCTGTAGAAATCAAGATTTAAAGTGCCTGTCCACGGGTAACTGCCTTCCCAACCGCCAAACCATACCCCCGCTTGGTCACGGCTTTCTATTGGCGCGGTAAGGGAATAAAAATGTGTGTGTTCATTAAAAATTCTGCCCATCTCTCTAGGGTGTGTCGACAATAAAAACGTGATATAATAGAAAAAAAGCGTAAGGGGGATTTCGCATATGAACGAATCTTGTCACCGACACGATATATCCGACAA
>WQSG01000002.1 GCA_009788055.1 Defluviitaleaceae bacterium
GCCACCCGTTACGCAAAACATACAAAATCTTATCTTGCCGCCGTTCAAATCGCTTGCATTTCAGGCTGGAATTAATACGCTATTGTCGACACTGCCTAGGAACACCGCCCGCGTAATGTTCCGGGAAGCATTGCACTACAACTACACTGCGTTTTTGTTATTGCGCAAGCCCCAAATGTTGCTTTAGGGATGATATCACAACTGCACTGCGTAGGTATCCAGTACGTTGCTTATCATGGTTTGGTAGCGGTTGCCGTCTTTTTGCGCCGCGCCTTTGAACTTTTCGATTGTTTCAACGGAAAGATAAATGCTTATTTGTTTTTTCGTCCGCCTTGCGGCAAATTCGGCGACGCCCTGCGGAGTAATCGGGAAATTTGGAACTATAACGCCGCGCTCAAGACTTTCGGTTATATCTTCCGGGGCGTCTGTATATTCAATTGCGTCCTTCATATTGCTTCCTCCCTTGTCGCCAATATCCCGCGCCAATAATTCGTATGTGGTCGGCTCTTGCGGTAAAACGCACGGTTAGTATTTCGCCGTCAACTTTGCCAACACAAAAGAAACGGTCTTCTTCTTGCGAATGCATCTCGTCAAATACGGTTATACGGTTGGGGTCGTCAAAGACACGCCTCGCATACTCAAACGAAACTCCGTGCTTCAAAATATTCAGTTGATTTTTATTCTCATCCCACTCAAACATATATATGTATTATATGTGTAGTTGCGTACTTGTCAACGACCTCCGCCCCACGCGGAGGTTTTTTAATACAGAAATCAGAAAGGGTGACAACATGGACATTAACAGCATGACCCCCGCAACCGGGCGGCGGGTTGCAGAAAACGGCGCGGTGACAAATATCGCGGATAAGTTTGCGAAAACGCTGGGCGTTCCGCCCGTGGCGAACATCACGCAAGACCCAAACGCGCTTGCGGCACGAAGCGGGCGGATAATTTCCGAAAGCGGAGATATTTACAATGAAGTGGAAATTGCGGACAAACTCTTGGCATTGCTTGAAGCAATACTTGGCGGCGGTGGAAGCGGTGGAATAACCCTGCACAACCTGTTGGACAATCTGGGCTTTGCCCAAAGCGGGCATACGGGTTTTGCGAGTGCGGAAGCATTAACGGAAGCGATACTTGCAGAAGCTACGGCGCGGCATGAGGAAATCACAACGGCGGTGAACACGGAAGCGCAAAATCGCCTACTGGAAGACCAAGAGTTAAACGCCGCGATTAACGAAACAAACCGAGTAGTAGGAACGATTCACACATCAAAATCAGACGCGCCGCTGTCTACAATGATTGACGGCTACACGAACGTTTACTTCACCGACCTTGCAAACCAAACCGCAGAAAATTTTTCAACCGGGCAATCATTTGTGCGGGATGAAGCGGGGACGCTTGCGGTAGTCGTGGAGGTTCGCGCCAACGTGGGCGTCACCGTGCGCACGATTACCACGGCGGGCAGTGGCAGTGCGCCGCCCATCCTTGATATGGCGGCAGAAACCAATCTAAATACGCTTACCACTACGGCAACATACATCATACAATCGTCTGATTTCAACACGCTTATAAACAGACCGCCGCTAATATCACAACCGTTTGGTGTGTTTGTTGTATCGGGTGGGGTGACGGATGGTGGGTCTGTTATCGTGCAAACATACATTGCGCATAGTGCGTCACGCGAAGAGATTAATGTGTTGTGGCAACGTGTCGGCAGTGCAGACGGGCAGTTTGGCGAATGGCGGGCGCAAGGATTTGTAAACACGGAGCTTCCAAGCGGAACAGACCTTAACGACGTAAGACTGCCGGGCAGTTACAATTATTCCACAACCGGGCAGGCGAGCGATTCCAATTTTCCTGAAGGATGGAACGGGCAGGGTACGCTGTTAGTTGTCGGCGGCTTTCGCGATGGCGGCGCATTTCGGCTGGTATCACAAACGATTGTGTCAACCGCGAACAGCAACAAACACGGCGTATCATGGACGCGAACATTCAACGGAAGCGCATGGACACCGTGGGTGCAGGCGGGCTTCGCCGCCATTTCCACACTCGGTTTTAACTTGGACGCCTTTACATCTGAGGGAAACTATGTGTATTCGTCTGCAACGGGCGACGGCGGGCCCGCTATGATGTCCGGACAAGGTTCGCTAACGGTTTCGGGCGGGCAATTGCTTGGCGGCTCGCGCTTGATTACGCAAACAATCACGGCGGGAAACAACAGCAACAACCCCGGCCTTACTTGGACGCGAACATGGAACAATTTTTCATGGACGCCGTGGCGATTGCTTGCGTTTGGCGACGCCATTCTTATCCAAACAATGTAACTTGTTGACGACAATTGGGTAGAAAAACCCGTTGACCTAAACGCGCCGCCGTTTTTGCAGGGCGGCACGTACATTATGACAGGCGCAAATGCGTCTACATTAAATATGGACGAATTCATCAAGGCAACAGGCCTGCGCGACCGTGGCGTTAAAATGGACAGCCAATCACAGCACAGCGGCGGGCTTTCTGTTCTGCGACGCACCTCAATGCCCGCCGTGCTGGTGGAACTTGCATTCATCACCGCCAACCCAAACGCACACCAAGACGTACCCATGCTACGCGACAGACGCCCGCTTATGGCGGAAGCATTGGCAAACGGGGTATTCAAATTCTTTGGTATACAGCCACAAAAATCGAAGGAGGTAATTGAAATGGTTTACAGAACAATTCAAGAAATGCCCAGTTGGGCGCAAGCCGAAATGCAACAGCTTGTTGATATGCGAGTCCTATCAGGCCGCACCCCCGACAACCTAGACATAGACGAAAACATGATGCGCATTCTTCTTGTCGTGCATCGGATGTTCGACCGCGCCGGGTTGCTGGATGCCGTCGCGGAGAATATGCCCACTCCGGCAAGCACCACATAAACCACGACACCACAACGCAATCCCATAAGCCTTTTCGGAATCACAAACCGAAAAGGCTTTTTTTATTTTCAGGTATTTTTTGACTGATTTTTGACTGGATGACTGATTTTTGACTGGGTAAAATTAGTCATTCTTGCCCTTTTTGAACGCGCACAGCCCAAAACAAAAACCGCCTAAACATCCCGTGTTTAAGCGGTTTCATTCAAGAGCTAACGGGGGGACTCAAACCCCCGACCTATTGATTACGAATCAATTGCTCTATCACCTGAGCTACGTTAGCGCGAATTTGCGAAGTACAAATCCGTATGAAATTATATAATAATCAAGGGCTTTGTCAATCTTTTTTTGCACGGGAAATATATTTCGTGATATAATTTGTGCATTCAAAAAATATGATACTAGACCTCTTCCGAAACCTATCAACGCCATCTTTGCGGTCAATTTTCCGCAATCCTGCGTCGGTTGCTCCTAGCGAACGCTCCACGTTCGCGTTGTCGCCACCTCCTTGTCTTGCGAAAAATTGCCTCGCAGATTCGGCATTGCTATGTTTCGGAAGAGGTCTTAATAAGGAGAGTTCGTTATGCGTTTAACAGGTACGGTTGCTGCGGGAATTAGATTGCCGATAATCAGCGCGGGTGATGACTTGGTTGATATTGTTACAGAAAATGTTTTGAGGGTAATTGACGCAGAGGGCAAAAAGCTTGCGGGAAGCGATATTATTGCCGTGACGGAAGCAATTGTTGCCAAGGCGGAAGGGAATTTTGCAAAGATTTCGGATATCGCAAGTGATGTTAGGGCAAAATTTGGCGGGACGGAAATTGGACTGGTTTACCCGATTTTGTCGCGCAATCGTTTTTTGAACATATTAAAAGGGGTTGCGATGGGTGCGGAGAAGGTTCATATTTTGCTTAGTTATCCGCACGATGAAGTTGGAAATCCAATCATGGATATAGATTTGATGGACGAAGTTGCGGACAAGCTTGCGGGCAAAATTGTTACCGCAAAAGAATTTCAGGAAGTGGCGGGGAAATATCTGCACACTTTCACGGGCATGGATTATGTGGGACTTTATGAGAGTGTGAGTCCCAACATACAGATATATTTTTCAAACGACCCGCGAGATATTTTGAAGTATACGAAAAACGTCTTGGTTGCGGAAATTCACAACCGTAACAGAACACGCGAAAGGCTGTTAAAAGCGGGGGCGGAAAAGGTTTTCACCCTGTCGGATATTTTAAGCGAAAGCGTAAACGGTAGCGGATTTAATTCCAAATACGGCATACTTGGCTCGAATCTTTCCACCGAAGAGACGCTAAAGCTTTTTCCAAATAAATCGCAAGAATTTGTGACGGCGGTGCAAGCCCGCTTTAAAGAGAAAACGGGCGTTTCGCCGGAAGTAATGGTTTACGGAGACGGTGCGTTTAAAGACCCCGTTTGCGGCATTTGGGAACTTGCAGACCCCGTTGTTTCGCCCGGATACACAGAACGGTTGGGGCAACAGCCACACGAAATAAAAATAAAATTGGTTGCGGACACAGTTTTCGGCGAGCTTAAAGGCGACGAAAAACGCGAAGCCGTAACCAAAATGATAAAGGAAAAAAAGGTCGGCCCGGATTCCTACCGCGAAGGCACGACCCCCCGCGTATACGCAGATTTAGTAGGCAGCCTGTGCGACCTAATGGGCGGCAGTGGCGACAAAGGTACACCCGTTATCTTAGTGCGCGGATACTTCGACGATTACTCTGTGGAATAAAAAAACAAGAGACAATTTGCATAAACCCTCAAGCGGGTGTTATAATCCGTTTGGGGGTTGATTTTTAATGAGTTTTCAAGAAGATTTTTTAAAAAAGCCGTACCGTGTTCACTCTCTTCTATTCGTGTTGTTTATAATCGCGGGTTTTTTTTATGCCCCTCCGATGGTGATTTTTGAAGGACTTTTTGAAATATTTACGGGTGTTGATATTTTAATTTCAGATTATATTTACACCGGCGGCTTTGGTGCGGCATTGGTTAATGTCGGGCTTACGGGGCTGTTGGTTGCGGGCGCGCTGGTTCATGCAAAGCACGAGCCTGTAGGGCTTACCATGGGGACTTTTGGGCTTACCATGGGCTTGGCTTTTTTCGGCAAAAACCCGATTAATATGCTGCCAATTCTTGTTGGCGGCTTTTTGTATTCAAAATATGCGCAGTTGCCAAATGCAAAATGTGTTTTGCGGGCGGTGCTTGCGACCTGTCTTGCGCCTGCGGTTACGCTGGTTGCATACGCCACCGACTTGCCCGTTGCCGTTAGCGTGATAATCGGCGCGGTGATTGGTTTGCTAATCGGCTTCTTGATTAACCCGCTTGCAATTCATATGGCGGCGGCGCACAAGGGCTACAACTTGTACAATGTTGGATGGACGGCAGGAATTATCGCAATGGGCGTTTTTTCGCTGTTCACCCTTTTTGGCGTGGATTACGAGTTGAAAGAAAACTGGAGCTATGGTTACACACCTCATTTAACAATTCTTCTTGCGGCGGTTTCGCTCTACTTTATTTTGTGTGGCGCGCTTACCAAAATTGAGAAAGTTCCGTTTTGGGATTTCTTCAAGTTCCACAAATTTGACCTTGATTATTTCGTGCTGTTCAAAGAAAAATCATACATACACATGGGGATACTGGGGATTGCGTGCCTTCTGTTTATGCTTGCCGTGGGCGGCGAATACAACGGGCCAGTGATTGGCGTTATCATTTCCGTTGTTGGGTTTGGCGCGTTCGGAAAGGCCTTGTTCTCCTCCGCGCCCATCATCGCGGGCGCAATGCTTGCCGCCGTTGTCAGCCACTTTCTCACGGGCATGGACGTAACAGGCTCAGGCGTTCTTGTTGCCGCGTTCTTCTCCACCTGCCTTGCGCCAATGGCAAAGCGGTTCGGTTTTGGCTGGGGCGTTGCCGCCGGATTTTTGCATCTTAGTTTTGCCACAAACATTGCCCCTTTCCACGGCGGCCTAAACCTTTACAACAACGGGTTTGCAGGCGGGCTTACCGCTCTCATCCTTGTCCCGATTATCCTTTTTTTACGGCGAGAGGAAGAATAAACATGAAAACAGACCGTCGGAGTTTTTATATTGCGGCGGGTGTCGCGCTTGCGTTTTTCACTTTTGTTTTGGGGCATCAACTTGGTTGGCGACAAGCGACGGCAAGATATGACATACAACACGGCACGGAAGTAAGAATCTTTACGCCGCCGCTTGAGATACTTTTTTCTCAAGCGGCGGGTTTTTATGCGGAGTCTTTTTATTTGGGGCTGTACGCGAAGGAGGGCGCGGAAATATTTTTCACGCTGGACGGCTCTGCGCCCAATGCGTATTCCGAACGGTTTGCGGGGCAAATTTTTGTTGAAGCAACGGAGCAGGTGCGCGTTTTTAATATCAGCGCGGTTGCGAAATACGGCGATGAAATTTCGGAAACGGTTACGCAAAACTTTGTGGTTGGTAGAGATGTTCGCACACGGTTTTGCGAAAACACATTGATTTTCGCGCTTAACTCCTGCCCGCACGGGCTGTTCGACCACTACGACGGCATTTTTGTTCCGGGGATTGACCGCGAAATTTTCCGCCAAGAATACTACGAAGAACACGGCAGAATGCCGCGCCCGAGCCACGGAGGGTATGGCGAAGCCCCGGACTCGCCCGCGAATTTTAACAGGCGCGGGAGGGAGTCCGAAAGGGCGGTTCATGTGCAGGTTTTCGACAGCGCGGGAGAACTTCATGTTTCGCAAAGGGCGGGACTGCGTGTGCGCGGCGGGTTTTCCCGCGCAATTGAACCGCAAAAAAGCATAGAGCTTTTCGCCCGTGCGTCCTACGGCGACAGAAGCGACTTTCCGTTTGCGTTTTTCCCCGACGAATTCTCCGCAGACGGGCGGCTCATAGACAGCTATCGGCGCGTTCGCTTGCGCAACGGCGGCACAGACAGGCTTGCGGGTTTTATCCGCGACGAGCTTAGTCAATCGCTGTTTCGTCAAGCGGGGCATACCACAACGCAAACGCACAGGCCTGCCGCGATTTTTTTAAACGGCGAATATTACGGCGTTGCGTGGCTGAAAACGCCGCGCACCACAAATCATTTGTCGCAGATTTTTGGCGGCGATGAGAATAATTTTGAAATTGTGGCGGGTGGAGACAGGCGATTTATTTCAAGCTGGTGGACGGGCGAAGACCGCTCTACGGCAGACCTTTACGAAATCAGCGAGCTTGTACGATACGGTTTGGCGGGCGAAAACGGCGACTCCATTCTGGAGGAATTCCGCCGCCGCATAGACGTGGACGCGTTAATCCGATACTACGCCATGCAAATTTTCATAAACAATTACGACTGGCCAAACCACAACATAGAGATGTGGCGTTATTTCCCGACAGAAGAAGAACAAGCCGACCAAACCCTGCACCCATACCTGCGCGACGGCAGATGGCGTGTTTTCACACATGACCTTGAAGCGGGCTGGGCAATCTGGGACGACTACGGTCGTATGCAAAACGAAGATACCCTCCGCGATATTCTCACGGGCGAAAATCATCACCGCTGGAACAGCAATTACAGTTCGGCTTTCCTGTACGCATTTGTTAGCCACGCCGAAACACGCACACAACTTGCAAATGCGTTTGAAGAACTAATTGACGGCGCGTTTTCCCCGCAAAACATAATAACCACGCTGGACGCTTTAATCGCCCAAATAGAAAACGAACACAACTACGCAATGCTAAGCGGAATTTTCAACCCGCAAAACGAGTGGTGGCCTTCGCCCGAAAGCATGGCGTACAGCCGCGACGCCATCCGCCGCTTCGCACACGCCCGCCCATATGTAATTCAAAATTCGATAGACTACTTGCTAAACTAAGACCTTGGGGCTCTGCCCCAAACCCCGCAAGCCTTTAAAAAGGCTTGACCCAAACTTTGACATGGACTAGCGATAAACGATTATCGTAATCAAAAACCGCGCGAATTGCGCGGTTTTTAGTTAAAGTTTTTGTTCAAACTTTTTTCAAAAAGTTTGCGGGGTTCGGGGCAGAGCCCCGAGGGTCTAGGTCTTATTTTCCCAGCTTCCGTGTCGTTGTTTCGTAATATTGCAGTGCGCGGTCGAATTCTTCGCGGCTAAATTCCGGCCAGAGGAGGTCGGAGAAAAAGAGTTCGGCGTAGACGGTTTGCCACGGGAGGAAGTTGCTTAGACGGCGGTTTTCCGCGCCGCCCGTGCGGATTACTAGGTCTATGTCGGGTGTGCCGGCGGTGTCTAAATAGGAAGCGAAGATGTCTTCGGTTAGGGCGTCGGGGTGCAGTTTTCCGTCGGAAATTTCGGCGGATATTTTTTTTGCGGCGCGAATAATCTCGTCACGCCCGCCGTAGCTTAGGGCAACTTGCACTTGCAAATTCGTACAATTTTCTGTGGCGGTTTCTATGTCGCGGATTATGGAAAGGGTGCGGCTGTCGAAACGACTGCGCTCTCCGATTATTTTAATGCGAACGCCTTTTTCCACGCAGCGGTGCTTTTCTTCCAAGAAATATTTTTCCATCAGGCTGAACAGATGGCGCACTTCTTTATCGGAACGCCGCCAGTTTTCTGTGGAAAAAGCGTACACCGTTAGGAATTTCACATTCGATTGCAAGCACCAATCACACACATTGCCGAAGTTTTCCGCACCCATATTGTGTCCTTGGTACAGCTCCATTTTGTGCGTTTTTGCCCAACGACGGTTGCCGTCCATTATTACGCCAATATGTGTTAGCATGAGTACAAATTAATTAGACAGCCCGCAAGCAACGCGGCAGATTCTGCGGCGGTGATGGAAATTTCCAGCGTGATGGGGGTAACTTTGCCGCCGCTTACAACAAGGGCGTGGATTTTTTCGTCACGATTTTGTATCGCGGCGCGGATAGCGGGGATATATATGAAATCTTCGCAAGCGAAGGGCGCGTCACCCGGCAAAATGAAAGGTATCATGCCCCAATTAATCAAGTTTGAACGATAGCGTTTTGTTGCGTATTCTTGGGCGATATTTGCCAAGCCGCCCAAAACGCGCTGGCAACTTGCCGCTTGCTCCCGCGCAGAGCCGTCGCCCGGTTTGCGGGCGTACACCACACTGCCTATTGCCGCTTTTTCGGAAACGCTATGCCCCGCCGATTTCAGCGCGTCAAAGACCGCCGTGAGTTCTGCGTAATCGGGGGCTGTTTTTGTTTCTGCCCACTCACGCGATTTTTTTGCCCGCGCCACATATGAGGGGTCTTTGCGGGAAAGGGTATGCTCCGCAAGGGCGTAAGGGTTGGAGCGGAACGTGGACGTTTCGCCCGACGGGATAAGTTCGTCCGTGGTGGTGACGGGGTCGGTTATAAAAGATGCAACCTGCAAAATCATATCCTCGCCCAGCGGCAAAAATTTTGGCCAATCGCGGATGCCCGGCCCGTATACAAGCTCTGCGTTTTTGTCGGGCTTGCCCACGCCGTTGTAAATGCTGTTGCGGTAAATTTCTTCATCAAAGAAATATTTTATTGGCTTTGTGTTTTCGCGCATAACATCCGTTGCCGCCGTAAGAACGCCGCCGTTTGCGGCAGTTGCGGCAATGCTTAAAGCGTCCATCAGCGCGACCGATGCCGACTGATTCATTGCGGGCTTCGCGCCCTCGCGGCTAGGGAAATTGCGCGTCACATGACGGATGGAAAAACTATTGTTGCGCGGAACATCGCCCGCGCCAAAGCACGGCCCGCAAAACGCCGTTTTCATAACAGCACCCGCCCGCAATAACGTGGACGCAATGCCGTTGCCCATCAAATTGTCATACATGGGCTGGCTTGCGGGGTACACAGAAAGCGGCATTCCCACGCCTTTGCCCTTCAAAATATCCGCCGCGCCCAAAATTGACTCGTACAAACCACCCGCGCAACCCGCAATAATTCCTTGGTCTACGCGCATCCCTTTGCCTTCAATCAGGCGCGATAATTCCAGCGGCGCGGTTTCGTCTGCGGATTTTTCCACTTCCCGCAAAATATCCGCCGCGTTCTTTTGCACATCTTCAATTTTATACACATTGCTTGGGTGGAACGGCATTGCAATCATCGGCACAATTTCGCTTAAATTGATGGTGACAAGCCCGTCATAGTATGCCGTTTCCGCGGGAGAAATTTGCTTGAAGTCACCCGCTCTGCCGTGGAGCGCGTAGAATTCTTCCACCGACCCGTCCGTTTCCCAAATGCTTGAAAGGCAGGTAGTTTCCGTGGTCATAACGTCCACGCCCATGCGGAAATCCATGCTTAAACCCGCAACGCCCGTGCCGAAAAATTCCAGCACTTTATTCTTAACAAAGCCGTCCGAAAACACCGCGCCAATCAACGCCAGCGCGACATCCTGCGGCCCAACGCCGGGGCGCGGTTCACCCTCCAGCATCACACCGATAACCTCGGGCCGTGAGATATCATATGTGCGCCCCAAAATTTGCTTAACAAGTTCGCCGCCGCCTTCGCCAATGCCCATCGTACCCAGCGCGCCGTAACGAGTGTGACTATCCGAACCAAGCACCATTTTTCCGCCCGCCGCGATTTCCTCACGCACATACTGGTGAATTACCGCGATATGCGGCGGCACAAACACCCCGCCATACTTTTTTGCGGCAGAAAGACCAAATGCGTGGTCGTCACTGTTCGTTGTCCCGCCCACCGCACACAACGAGTTGTGGCAATTGGTAAGAACATACGGCACGGGGAACTTTTCAAAATTCGGCTCTGCCGCCCGTACCGTCTGGATTACACCAACATAAGTAATATCGTGCGACGCAAGCGCGTCAAATTTTAACTGCCACAGCCCGCTTCCTTCGCCCGCCGTGTTATGCGCCGCCATAACCTTGTACGCCATCGTGTTTTTTGCGGCTTCTTCGCGGGATACCCCTCCCCCGTCCGCCAAAACCTCGCGTCCGTTCTTTACGAAAATACCTTCTTTGCGGCAATTTACCATGTTAAAACATCCCTTCTTTTTGCGTATCTCGTGCCTGCGCGGTGACGGGGCTTGCACTCGCTGTGATGTGCTTCGCACACAATCGCGAGTTGCAAAGCCCCGTCACCGTGCGGGCTGTTGTAAGCGTGCTGGTAGGAAAAGCATAATTTTGTGTTTTTTTTATTGTACGAGGAAAACAGATTAGCCGTTCCCATTGTTAAGTATCCGCCCAAAAATATATAAAGATAACAATAGGGGTTAAAAGTATAGGGGCGATGACAGACAAGATTAACGGCAACGGAAAAGATAAATCAAGTACATTATAAAATATTGAATATGATATTGAAATAATTGGTATTATTGGAATAATTATCAGTGCTACTGGCATCCCACAAGAGCGACGAATCCCTGTATCACAATACGATTCGCTATATATGCCTGATGCTTGGTCGTATTCACCTATGCTCTCAACATAGGTTCCGGTTTCTTGACCGCGCACAATAAGTGATATTATTATTATCATCACATTGACCAACAAAATTGATAAGACTAGAGACAGTACGTGACTAAAGTTAAGCGTTTCACGAAACAAAAAAGAGTATAAAAAGTTGTAGCTTATGCGACAAAATGCAATAAAAGCAACTAATATATAAATACACAACACTCCAAACAGGCAAGCCTTAATTGCAGTAACAATATTTTCAACAATACTCTCAATAATTTTTTTGTACTTATTAATCATATACGCAGCTATTACAATAATCACAACAGCAAATATTACACAAAAAAACAGAATATCATTATATCTGTCGTCATATACGATAGTTGCCATTTTTCACCTCCAAAAAACAATGTGACAAAGGGACAGTTCATGTGTTTTGAGCGTTTCGTGATTTTATCCATCAAAACCAACTCCCGATTCATAATCTCACCAAACCCACGGAACATCATATTTTTGGATGTTTTCGTCTATGGTTACAATAGTCAAACCTTCTGCCAATGCTGTGGAAATGAGCAATCGGTCGAATGGGTCTTTGTGAATATAAGGAAGCTGTAAAATCTTGCTTAAATAATTATCCTCTATTTGCAAAACGCTAAAACCGCCGATTTTTATATCCAGCAAGAATTTATCAAGTGGCAACTTCAAATCAAGTTTGCCCAAATTTATCTTTATTGCCATTTCCCATAACGAAACAGAACTAATGTATATATCATTTTCAGGATTCTCAATCAACGCTTTTACTCGTTCAGGTAACTCACAAGAGTCTTTTGCCAACCAAATAAGGACATGGGTATCAATCAGGTATTTCATTCCATGTACTCCTTCATTTCATCCAGCGGCTCGTTAAAATCATCCGACATCCAAATTTTATCTTTCCAACTGCCTATAAATTCCGAACGTGAACGTTTTTTCGTATCAGCAATCACCTTCGTTACAGGTTCAAGGAACGTGATAACTACTTCATACTCACCTTTTACAGTAATTGGCTGTTTGGGTTTGAAATTCGCACCATCATAAATTGCTTTTACTGCATACATATTCTTCCTCCTTGCTTTTTTCGCGGTTGAACTGTTTTTCGTATCTTAGTTGCGTACCTCACTCACGTGCGGTAACGGGGTTTGCACTCGCTGTGATGTGCTTCGCACACAATCGCGAGTTGCAAAGCCCCGTCACCGTGCGGGTTGCAACAAGCGTTTCGGTAGAAAAAAATGCGTAAAACAGCAACTACCGCTTTAAATTTCCTTTTCTCCACTCCGACAACGTCATTTCCGCATTAAAACCCAAGAGACCTCGATGAGAAGAAAGCATTGTTAAAACTTCTTCGGCTCCGGAATTTGGCAACCCTAAAGTACGGGATGCCGCGTATAGTCGCACATACAGGTCTTCATGGTCATACAGGGTTTGGAGTTCTTCCAGCCGATTAGTCTCCTTTAGCTTCAAGAAAATAGAGTCTATTATCTTATACTGTTTGGTCGCCTTTTTGCTGTTCCCCTCTTCCTCGGACTCACCTCTGGCGACACAGGCCGCTACAAATCTTTCAAGTTCACTGTTCATCCTCTCCACCCTTTCAAGTCAAATTTTCTGTGGCGCGTTGGGCGTTGCGTTTCCATGTGGAAAGTCCGTTTTTACCTGCAAACCAAAAGCGTGGATAAACAATATTTGTATATGTGTCCTCTCCCATTGTTAGGATAGCTTCTAAGGTGAGGTGTTGCTCATATTCGGCAAGGCGCGGAAAATCTGTGTGCTGTGTTAGTTTGCCGCGATTCATGGGGCAAACGTCTTGACACACATCACAACCATATAACCACTGCCCCATTTGTTTTTGCTCCAAGCCTGAAACATCATCTCTGTACATAAGATGTGTTATGCATTTGCCCCAATCAACTTTAAGGCTGTCGGAGAGTGCGTTTGTGGGACACGCCTTAATACACTTTCTGAAACTGTCGTTACAATTATGCGATATATGATTTTCGGAGGGAGTATCATATTCTAGTTCGCCGTCTATGACCCATGTATCCAGCGCGACATACGAGCCGTGTTCTTGCGTGTATATAAAATTGTTCCATCCAAACTGTCCTATTCCCGCCTTGGCAGCTACCCACCGTGCAGGGGGCGCAGATTTTATAATACGCAACCCAATCCCCTGCAAATAGTCTGTAAATTCTTGCTTGGCACGGTATGCATCTGAATACTCAATATGCCCATGAAACAAATAGAATTTTCCGAAGCGTCCACGCAAAGAAACAGGCACTTTATAATGCCCGTACCCCCGCGCACATACAATTATCGATTTTTTAGGCTCGGATAAAACAATCCTCCTGTATAGGCGTTCGTACATCTCGGCGGAATTTGGAAATGATTTGATACTATTGCTCACCTGCTCTGCATATCCGTCAAGTGCTTCCGCAGGAATAATTCCGCACGTACTATAACCCAGTTGCAAAGCCCTTTCTTTTATATTTTTCATACAACATCCCCTTTGCCACCCACACTGCTACCAAACCCACGGAACAGATTGCTTTTATGGTGTTTCGACTTCCTTCTGGGCTTTCGCAAGAATTTCACGTGCTTGTGTTAAAACTTGTTCGGCGTATTTCAGGCCAATTTCAGCATCTTTGTCCGTGAAATCGTAGATTTCATCGGGATAGCGCGATTTTGTGGCGAAGCGCGTAAGCGTCCGTGTGATGTTTGGAGCCAGCCCAAAATCTTCGCCCGCCTCTTTGCACATTTGGTGAAGTTCTCGGATGTCGTGGGTTTTGCGATAATCCCCCGTGCGAAGTATCAGAATCGACTTTAGCGATTTTTCGATTGCCTGTTGAGAATTGTAGCAAATGCTCTCCGTTGGCAGCGGTTGAAATGTTTTGCTTAAATGCAAGGCAATGTCGTAATCGCGCTGTGCGTAAGTTAGCCATTCCGAAATATCAGAAAAATTATCCACCAAGTATCACTCCGTTATGCTTAATGTCATGCTGTACAAGATATTTTTTCTTGGCCTTTTCTTCAAATTCGCCTTGCGCGTACAATAATAAGTCCATCGGTAAAGGGAAGTCATCGCGGATGGCGCAAGCGGCGTCTATCTCCATGTCTGCGCGGCGATAGGTAAGTTCCGGCACAATCACGCAGATGTCTAGGTCGGAATCTTCGTGCTGTTCACCTTTTGCATAAGAGCCGAATAAAATCACGGTGGAATCGGGATGAACGCTTTTTATTGAAAACGCGACCTCATCCAAAAGTTCAGGCAGTCGCGTTTTCACTTCTTGTCTGCGTTTCTCTAATAAGCTTGACATACCATCACCTTGCTACAATTTAAGGGCTTGCTCTGCCAGTTCCCCTGCCTCTTCAAAGTCGCTGTTGAGGATTAGCTCTGCGATTTCGTCTACTACGGCTTTGGTTTGTTTGGAGAATTTTATTTTGCGCAGTTCGGTGATTGCTTCGTTTGCGTCTTGGATGTCGTCCGGCTCGAAGAGGACGCAAGCGTCTGCGATTATGCGCATTTTTTCGCGGAGGAACTCCATATCTTGTTCGGCGTTTTCTTCATCGTCGCTTGCCTTTAGTTCGGCTATGACTTTGTGAACTGCCGTCAAGAAGTCGGGGAGTTCTTTTTTGATTTTTTTGAACTTTTTATCACGGCCTGCCTGTTCCAAAATGCGGGCGGTGTTGGAAAGTTCGTTGCGGCCTACATTGTTAAGCGCGCTTTTCATGACGTGGGCTTGGATGATATAGTCTTTCACTTCGCCGTCGCTTAATGCGTTTTCAAAATCGATGCCCTCAAGCAATTTTACTGCCTTTTTTGCATCGCGAATAAAGGAGGCGATTAAGATTTTGGAAATGCCCCTGTCGCGCCGTGCTTCAGAGATGGATTTTGCGCGCCGCGCTTTTTCCACTACCTCGGGCGGATGCATATCGCGGATAAATTCCATAAGGATTTTGTCGAAACGGCCTGAATCTATGGGCTTGGACGCATATCCGGAAAAGCCGTTGCTCATGAAAGTTTCCGCCATGTCGGAAAAGGCGTTTGCCGTAAGCGCGACAATTGGCTTGGTGTAACCAAGGCCGCGTATGATTTCCGTGGCTTCAATGCCGTCCATGTCGGGCATCATGTGGTCCATAAAAATGATGTCGTAAATGTTGCCGTCTTTTATTTTTTCCACGGCAAGAATACCGCTGTCTACAGTTTCTATGGCAAGTTTGTATGGCTGTAAAAAGCCCTTGGCTACAAACAAGTTGGATTCAACGTCGTCTACAACAAGAACGCGTCCGTATGGCATCGGCTCGTGTTCAAATTTTTTCACGCGCTTCATGGAAAATTGCGAATCTTTGAAATTGTGAAGCGACTGCGCGGCTTCTTCGCCAATCACGCGGTTGTCATTGCGCTCTTGCGGGATGCGCAGCATGAAAGTTGTTCCCTTGCCGGGTTGGCTTTTTACGCCAATTTCGCCGCCCATCATCACAACCAAACGGTGCGCAATGTTAAGCCCCAAACCGCTTCCTTCGATATACTTGTTGCTTTCCATGTTAAAGCGTGAAAATTCGCTGTCAAACAAGCTTTCAAGCTGGTCTTCCGACATTCCCTGCCCCGTGTCGGACACGGTTATTACCATGATAATTTCGTCCGCGTTAGAGCCTTTTTCCACCGTAAAGCTAAGCTTTACAGAGCCCTCAAGCGTATACTTGAACGCATTTGAAAGGATATTGTTCAAGCCTTGTTTTATGCGGATTTCGTCACCGATTAGGAACGCGGGGAAGTCTTTATCAACATCCAGCACAAACTCGATGCGCTTGCCGTCGATGTACATTTTGTTTAGCTGAACGGTATCAACAATCATGCTTAAAACTTCGTAGGTTGCGGGGATAATTTCCATTTTGCCCGCTTCAACCTTGGACAGGTCGAGAATATCGTTGATGATGGAAAGAAGCAAAATGGACGAATTGTATATGCGCGAGAATGATTCTTCCGTATCCTCGGGGTGATTATCTTTTTGAAGCTGAAGTTCCGTAAGCCCCAAGATGGAGTTCATCGGGGTGCGGATTTCGTGGCTCATGCGGGCAAGGAAACTGGTTTTTGCTTGGTTTGCCATTTGCTCGCGCTCTACAGATTCTTCAAGCTGTTTCATGGTCTCGCTTAGTTTTTTCTGTTCGCGCATATCACGAGCAAACGCCACAACCACTTTTTTATCGCCAAGGGTTACGCATTCCAAATTAACTTCGCAAGGTATCATTGTTTGTTTGTCAGGCGTGCAGTGCATCCATTCAAATTTGGACGAACCGTTTTCAAACGCGTCGGCAATAACAATTTTGACTTTCTCCAGCGAAGGCGTACCGCATGGCTGGAATTCGGGAACAACCTCTTCAAAGCGTTCCATGTACACATTTTTATCCAACAAACCAAACATATTTGCCGCGGCTTGGTTTGCTTCAATTACTTTGAAATTTTCATCATAGATTGCGCAAAGAATTGGCGACGCGTCCAGCATTGCCTGCAATTTTTCCGACGTGAGTTTAAACGCGGCTTTTAGCTTTTGCTCGTCGCGCAAATCTTTTATGAAGGAAACAACGTGGTATTCGCCGTTCCAAGTTAAACGCAGCATGGTAATTTCGGCGGGCATTGGCTCACCATCCGCACTTTGGTTTTGCCAACCAAAGCGGGCATAGCTGGTTTTAAGGGCTTCGTCTTGAAGCCGCCTTGCTTTTTCTGCCGAGTTGTTTCCGTCCGGCTGGGTCTCCGGCCAAAACAGATGATAGTTGTCCCTGTATTCTTCTATATCTGTAACCTTAAACATCCGCAGGGTTTCTTCGTTACACTCCACAATGTTCATATCCTTATCCCGCACAATAATTGCCACGGGCATGGTGTAGATAAACATACGAAGCTCTGCCTCCGCAGAAGACGTTTTTTCCATGCTTTTCACAAGTTCGTCTTTTACGTAGTACATACAATTGCTTTCGTGGTTGATGCCAAGGGCAATGGCTTCTGCCATATCGCGGCAAGATTTATAACCGCAGGCGGCACAATCCACGTGCTGGTCGTTTTCCGTAAGCTTGTGCAATTTTTCTGTTACAACTTCGTTTATGTCCGCTTCCGTAACGGTGGTTGTGCAAACGTTGATATCTTGCGTATACGAACAAACGAAATCGTTAGGGTTAAGGTTGCTGAATTTCTCGTTGAGCGCGGCGCGGCGCATCTCGGGCGAAAGCGAGTTTTTGCCCCGATGTTCGCGGTACACGTTGTTGCGGAAAAGCAAAGACTGATACGAAAGCGAGTTGCCTTGCATTTGCCTAAACTCCGTACCCGTACCCTGAGAGCAACTGTTTTCGCAATTGACAATATCAATCAGGTAGGGCATAAATTTTCCGCTGTCTTTTTCTTCCCCAAAGGTCTTTAAAAATTCGCAAACTTTGCGTTCGCCGTCTATTTTCATAACGGGAACTTCGCGCCCCAAGTAGTATTCAATGTTTTCTTTCAGCCCGCCTATGATTGGGAACAGCGAACCCATGCCGGCTTCAATGTCTTCCTCCACCTCGGGAAATGTTTGCGGGGATATAGCGTGCTTCTCGAAATGCTCTGCAAGCCGCTTAAACGTGACATTGTATTTAACAAGCCCTTTGCCCCTTACAGACTCTGCTTCCAATTTTTTGGAAATACAGGGGCTTAAAAACGCAAAGTCGCCCATTATGTTTTTGTATTTGCGCAAGTAAATCGCCGTGCTTATCATGGGGCTTTGCACAGGGATTATGCTGGATAAAAGATTCGGGTGGTGCTTTTCAATATGCGCAACAATTGTGGGGCAGGGCTGAGAAATATATCCGCCTTGGTTTTTATCCAAGAAGTTCATGTACCCCCACGTGGTTATGTCCCCACCAAAAGCAACGGGGTAAAAATTCTTAACCCCGATACTGCGCAAGTACCCGAAAATATTTTTATACGTTGTTGGATAATTCAAATAAAATGAAGGCGCGACTATAACAGAAATATCTTTACCTTGCTGCAAATCCGCAAAGAAATTGTCACAATCGTCCTTAAAACGCCTTGCGTCGTGTACGCAGGTATCCATGCACGTTCCGCACAGTATACATTCCCTATCGTCCACGCATATTTTATGCTGGTCATTTTCTCCGGTAATAAGTACGTTCGATTTTAAAATCGGACATTCACGGATACATTTATTGCAATTTATACAATCCTCAACCGCTGTATAAATTAAGCCCCTGTTGTAATCTTCCATTTTTAACACGGCACAATACCCCCTTGCGCATTTTCATATTGACTGACCGTACAGCAAAAAAACGCCACTGCAAGACAAACCTACAATGGCGCAAAGGATATACTAGTCCCTTTTGTATTTTTTCTTAAATTTCTCAACGCGCCCGCCTGCTTCAAGAAGAAGTTTTTGGCTTCCCGTGTAAAAAGGATGGCATTTGGAACATACTTCAACGCGTATTTCTTCTTTAGTAGAGCCCGTTACGAACTCGTTGCCGCAGTTGCATCGTACTTTTGCTTCAAAATATTTCGGATGGATAGCCGCTTTCATTTTATCACCATCCTTTCTTCCAAAAATTTTTTATCGGAAATCTCCTAAGAATCTTTCTAAGAATTTTTCCACAGCACACTATAACATATATGTTTCAGGAAATCAAATGCATTATAACTACCCGCTTGCAATTTTTTGCGGAAAATGTTAAAACTTGAACTATAATGTTGGAAAAATTCTTAGAAAACAAATTGATAATGGCACCCATGGCGGGTGTGACGGACAAAATTTTCAGGCAAATCGTGTTTGCGTTTGGCGCAGGGTTTACGGTTTCGGAAATGGTTTCCGCAAAAAGCATTGTTTACGGAAGCAAAAATACGTTTAGGCTGATGGCAAACGGCGAGAATGTTAGGCCGTGGGCTGTGCAGTTTTTTTCGCACGAGCCGGAGTTTTTGTCGGAAGCTATTAAACGGCTGGGGGATTTTCCGTTTGATATCGTGGATATCAACATGGGTTGCCCCATGCCAAAAATCGTGAACAACGGCGAAGGCGCGGCTCTTATGAAAAACCCGCCACTCGCGGGGCGGCTTATTGCGGCGGCAGTGAAAGCGTCACCGCGCCCCGTTACGGTAAAAATTCGCAAAGGGTTTACGCCGTCAACGGCGAATGCGGTGGAAATGGCGCACGTTGCGCAGGAATCGGGCGCAATGTGGGTGGCTGTTCACGGCAGAACCCGCGACCAATTTTACTCGGGCGAAGCGGATTGGAACGCCATTGCGGAAGTGAAACAAGCCGTAAAAATCCCCGTGATTGGCAACGGCGATATTTTCACGCCGCAAATTGCCGCAGAGCGTCTAAAGTGTTGCGACGCAATAATGCTTGCGCGGGGCGCGTTGGGCAATCCGTGGCTGTTTTCGCGCACCAAGGCGTTACTGGAAACAGGGACGCTTCCGCCGCCGCCAACCCACGCCGAAATTATCGAAACAGCATTGCAACATCTTCACGCGGCAGAAAAAGAAGGCAATAACATCGTAGAAATGCGGAAACATCTTTGCTGGTACACAAAGGGCTTGCACGGCTCTGCCGAGGCACGCCGCCTGATAAACGCCGCAAAATCGGCAACGGAAATGGAAGAAATTTTAAGGAGTGTTCTAAATGAAGAAGATTTTTGCCAATAAATCAAAACTTGTCGCGGTCGCGCTGGTTGCGGTATTGCTTGCGGGTTTCGCGCATTTTCATGTGCCAACCGAAGCGGCGCAACCGGGAGACGCAACCGACCCCGTTGTAACGCGGCGTTTCGTGGAAGACAGAATTGCCGTGCTTTCGGAAGAAGTCGCGCTTTTGCGCAGCATAGTTGCAAACCTTAGCCCGGGCACATTGACCACTTTGCCAACGCCGTCGCCCTCTCCGTCCCCTTCGCCATACCCCGGCCAAACGCCCGCGCCAACGCCGTCTCCCACGCCGGCAGTGCCAAACTTTCCAAACCTTCCGCAGTCGGAAGTTCATCAGTTTTTTGAACTAATGATGTACTATTTTGAAGCTATGTACGGCGAAAGACTTGACGCGGCACTGGCAAACATCCCCGGCCCTGCGGGTATGCCATACGGGTTGCCGCCCACCACATTTGAAGTGCTGAACCCGCAAGCGGGGCAGATTATCACCTTTGAAGCGGGCACAGAAGTGATACTTCGCGGCGGAAGCGCAGTCGCATTAACAGGCCCGTACAACGGCATTCCCGACGTAACCGCAGGCGATGATATCATGAACGGTTCGCCGATAAGCTTAAACCACCTTATGATTTTCCCCGTAACAGACGGGCGCGGCATCATAATTCAAACAGAATCGTGGATTATGGTGCGGGGCGGATATACCATTATGTAACTGTCGGGAGGGCTTACAATGGCAATAACCATTGAGTACAAGGATGTAGAAAACAAATTGCTTTTGCTTTACCTCATCAACATGATGGATTTGCCAATGTCACGTTCGCAAATTACGGACTTCATCATCCAAAAAGACCTGATGCACCACTTCGTTTTAGAGCAAAACCTAACCGACATGGTACAGCGCAAATTTCTTGAAGCCTCGCTGGAAAATTCGCAGGACGAAAACACAACGCGCTACGCCCTCACAGAAGACGGCCTAACCAATTTGGAACTCCTCGAAAATCAAATCCCGCGCCCCGTGCGCACCATGATTGCCAACTATGTAGACGAAAACCGCGGCAAAATAAAAAAGGGCTTTGAGAAAACAGCCCACTACTTCCCCAACGCCGACAACGACGAATACATCGTAAAATGCGGCGTTTACGACGACAAACGCGGCTCTATGCTAATGGAAATCTCCGTTCCCGTAATCACCCGCGAACAGGCAAAATTCATACAGGCAAACTGGAACGAAAATTACAACGCACTATACCAGAAGATTTTAACAATTTTGACGGAGTGATAGAGCAAGACCTTGGGGGACTCCGTCCCCCAAACCCCCTGCAAGGGGACAAATGTCCCCTTGACCCCTTCCTAAAATCGCGCATTAGCGCGATTTTTTTCAGGAATTTTCAAAAAACACTAAAGTTTTAACCGTTATGTGCCGACATAATACATAGGAAACAAAATAATGACATAACATGGAGGTAATGTCACATGAAAAATAAAAAATGGCTGGGTGATGCAGAACTTGAAATTATGATGGTTTTGTGGCGCGTTGATGAGCCTGTAACTTCAAAATATGTATTGGAAAATTTACCAAAACGCAGGGCATGGGTTTTGGCATCGCTGATGAGTTCATTGGCTAAATTATGCGAAAAGGGTTTTGTATCTTGCGACCGTACTTATCGGCTCAACCAGTATGTGGCGTTAGTATCGGAAGATGATTACAAAGCACAAGAGGGTGAAAAAGTTTTGAGCAATCTTTATGAAAACTCATTACACAATTTTGTTACCACCCTGTATAGCAAAAAAGTCATTGGCGATACAGACATTGAGGAGTTACGTCAATTTTTGGATTCGTTAAATAAAGGAGGATGAACGTGAGCCAATTCGTTGTCAATATTCTGTGGGTTTCTGTGGTATGCGGGGTGTTTATTCTTGGCATATGGGCGTTGTCGCCAATACTTAGCAAACACTTTAACGCAAAGTGGAAATATTGGGTATGGATACTGATTGCGCTTAGGCTGGTTGTGCCGATTAATTTCGGGCTTCCCCAATTTACTGCACCTGCGGGAATGTCCGAGGTTATGGCTATTCAAAATATGCCTGTGGCAGAATTGTTTGCGCCGTTACCGATTCCGTCGCAAGCTGATACAACAGAGCCGCCGGTCTATTCAGCCCACTCCCTGATGGAAAGCATAGCAATTTATCAAGTGCTTTTCTTGGTATGGTTTGTAGGCGGTATAGCATTTGCCGCGGTTCAAGCCGCCCGATATTTTATCGTCAAACGGAAGATATTACGGTGGAGCGCAGTTCCGAAAAGGCATGAGATTGACGAAACAATATCAAAACTTTCAATGGAAATGGGGATTAATGCCGCTATCTTTCCTATGGTGAACAAGGGAATTGCAAGCCCGATGATTATGGGGTTGATACGCCCTGTGCTTATGCTCCCCCATGAAGATTACGAAAGCAACGAGTTGACTTTTATTCTGCGCCATGAGTTGACCCATTTCAAAAATAAGGACATCGTTTATAAGGTGGTTTTATTTATCGCAAATGCTATCCATTGGTTTAACCCTATCGTCTACTTGATGGTGCAAGAAGCCCACGCCGATATGGAAAGGGTATGCGATGATGCGGTTTTGGAAAACAGTGGAACGGAAGAACGCCGAGAATACGGCGAGGTAATATTAAACTCAATAGGGCAACAAAAAATGCGTGGAAATGTATTCACAACCAATTTCTACGCAGGCACTAACAAAATCAAGGCAAGATTCACAAACATAATGGATGTGAAAAAGAAGAAAAGCGGCTTTGTACAGCTTTTGGTAATTGCTTTTGCGGCTGTTATATTGAGTGGAATACGCCCTGTGATGGGATATCCCACAGAAACTGCAAACGCAATACAACCATCCGATTTTGTTCATTCACATATATTTACAGCCATGATGGTTGATTCGGCAAACATTGATATATTGGATATACATTTGCCGTATGCAAACCTTATGGTCGCAACGAATGATTATATTGCACCCGGGACGCAAGTTTTTATTAGCGGAACAACACTGGGAAACGTATTTACAATAAATCCCGCAACAAGAACCGCATATATCCGAAACAACACCCAATTGCCGGAGGGGTTTGGATATTACGAAGAATCCATACTTTCCATAGTGGTTTCGGGCGAGTCGGATTGGGTTTTTGAGCAAGCTAATATCCATCTTGAAAACGGCGACATTTGGTATATACACGCGCACATAAATGAATTTTTGGCTGAAAACTTGAATGTGAGTCTGCCACAAGGTTCTGTATTAAAGCACGTATTCCATACAGATAGGGTGCTTATAGAGCCAAGCAACGAATAAATCTAAAACGGAGGAATTGACATGAAAATTAATCCACTGCACACGCACAACAAGAATGTCAACCAAGGGGGTGACAAAAAAATTGCGGGAGTAAGATTACCCAACTTCAACTATATGAACACGCAATCCACGCCCCAATTAAGCGATGATGAAATTAGGGCAAGAATTGTGGAACTGGGAAAAAGGTATGCAGAAACAGGTGAACGCAATGACGATGAGAGAAATAAACTTACCCGTATGTTTATGTCGTCGGCTGCACCTGACAGAAGGGGTGCTATCACCAACGCATTGACAGCTCTGGAAACCCAAGTTAATTCGCTTCGTAAATTATCAAACACTCATACAAGTATGGGGGAATGGATTGAGTTGCTGTTTGGCAGGGCATTGTTAAATCCAAATTTTTCGTTAAATCATCTTGATGTGCATGATTCAAACGGCAATTTAATCGCAACTTTCAACGAAAGTACGGGATGGCGGGAAGTTATTACGCCGAATGAATGGGCACGGAGTCGTGAGTTGGCGGGCTTGTTTAGTGACACTGTCAGAGCGGTTCAAAATGGCAAACCTATGGTAGACATCACAGGGGAAGTAATTGAGCCGCCTAAAATTGATGTGAAAATGTAAGCCTCATTGTTTCATTAGTTTTTTAAGTGCGAGTTTGATAATCGTTTCGGCGGGCATTTCGGGGGCGGCGACTTCGAGGACGGACTGTACGGCTTCGGCGCGACCGTAACCGAGAGCGAGAAGCGCATCGATAGCGTCTTGTTTGGCGGCGGAGGTAGGTGACGCGGCGGAATCGAAAGACGCGGCAATTTCAGATGAACTGTCGTCAAATGCGGCGGCAGTTTTTATTTTGTCTTTTAGTTCCAGCATAACGCGCTGGGCGGTCTTTTTGCCAACGCCGGGGGCTTTGCTTAGGGCAACTGCGTCTTGTGCTACAATGGACAGGATTATTTGTTGCGGTGTCATCGCGCCAAGGATTGCGGAAGCGACTTTCGGGCCGATTCCCGAAACGGAAATAAGCAAAGTGAACAGGCGCACTTCTTCCTGCGTGAGAAATCCGTGCAAAGATTGTCCGCTTTCTCCCGATTGAAAATATGTGAAAATTTGCACTTGCGAACCGCGCACGGGCAATCGTGAAATCGTGGCGGGCGACGCGTTCACAAGATATCCCACACCGCTAACGTCAACCACAACCGACCGTTCATACACAAATACCAACTCGCCTTTTACATAAGCAATCATAAGCCACACTCCTTTTGACATATTATATCATGGGGTGAATTGACGTGCGAATAACAAATATAAAATGCCGCGAAGAGGGCGAAAAACTAAAATTAACATGGTCGTGGCCGCAAGAAATCGAACAGGTATATGTTTTTGAAAACGCAGAATTTGAAAACGGAAGACTTTTCACTTTGCAAGAGTATAAGAAGCGTGGCGGTGTCTTTTTGAAAAAACCGCAGGGTGTTTCTACATATTATATATGTGCGTTTCGGCGCGAAAACGGCGAAGATATTTTGTTCAAAGAATTGGAAAACGCGATAAGTTTCACAAACAAGACCGAAATTAGCTGTGTTATTTCAAAAAAATCGGAGATGCCCGTTTTTGGTTCGCAATTCCAAAACCATGAAATAACGCTAACCGCAACGCACACCGTACCCGCCGACACGATATGCTACACCAAAAATGAAAACGGAATTGTATATTTTTTCGGCGAACAGCTACAGGCAAACGAACCGACAACCCGCATTATCCGCACAGAAAAAAACGAGTATATCCGCCCCTTCGTCCGCGAAGAAAGCACGGAATTATTCTTGTTAATTTGACAGCCAAAAAATAACAGTTTATAATAGCCGAAGCTCGTGCTAGTCGGGGAAGTAGCGGCTCCCTGTAGCTTGCAATCCGCTATAGCAAGGGTGATGCCTGTTCATAGGCTCCTTCTTTTTAAAGTCTGCCCCGCGTAAGTGGCGTTGACGGTCAAGTCCTGCGCAATGGGCTCTTGTGAATCGTGTCAGGTTCGGAAGAAAGCAGCACTAAGCGAGTTCGCTCATGTGCCGCGGGAGTGCTTGACCCGAGCAAACTGCACGGGTAACGTTTAGGAGGAAGTGTCGAAGGCAGGCGCACGGGCTATTTTAAAAAAACAAAGTTTGCTTGAATAAGCCACCGCTTTTGAACGTAAACTATTTTAAAAATTTGGTGGTATTGATAGAATGGATAGAAACATTGTAAGTTGCGGCGGGGTTGTTATTTACAAAAACAGAGTCTTGGTTTTGTACAAAAACCAAAACGGACGCCACTTGGGTTGGGTAATGCCAAAGGGTAACATAGAGCAAGACGAAACCCACAAACAAACCGCCCTGCGCGAAGTAAAAGAAGAAAGTGGCGTATCTGCCCGTATTTTGAAGTATCTGGGAAAAACGCAATATTCCTTCAAAGGCAACCCCGAACAAGAATTAATTTCAAAAACGGTTCACTGGTATCTGATGACCACAAACTCTTTTTACTGCAAGCCCCAAGCGGAAGAATTTTTCGCAGACGCAGGCTTTTACAAACAACACGAAGCATACCACCTACTAAAATTCCACGACGAAAGACAAATAATGCGGCGTGCCTTCACAGAATACTCAACCGAAGTTAAACGACTCAAAATAAAAAATACCGAAAGGACGAAAACAAAATGGACAACTGGAGATTAGCACAAAATCTTGAAGCAAGCGGCAGACGCGGCGTAATTGTTGGAGTCTGCATTGCAGTACTAATCATTTTTGCAGTAATCGCATTGGTAGTTGTAAAACTATGCCTACTGAAAAAACTTTGCGGCTGCGATTGCTGTTTAGACGAATTTGAAGACGACTACTACCTAGACTCCGACGATCCCGACGAAAACGGTTGCGCATACACCAGTGAAAAAGATTTTGTTCAATAGAGGTCGCATAGAATTGCGCGGAATCCCCCGCGTAATTTTTTTGCATTTTTGCACAAAAAAGGCTTGTATAATATAATCCGCAATGATATAATACCCCTCGTTGCGAAACATACGCACCTGTACGAGTAGCTCAGCTGGATAGAGCGTCTGACTACGGATCAGAAGGTCGAGGGTTCAAATCCTTTCTCGTACAAGAACGCACAAAGCCCGTGAATTCTGCATTTCAGAGTTTGCGGGCTTCTTTTATGTCTAAATACGTCTGACGGGCGCGGTTTTGCAAAATGCTGTAGTAGCTTGCCAAGTGAAGGTAACTTTCGGTTATTTTCAACTCCGAATGACCAAGCAGACGTGACAGGTCGTGGACGTCACCTAAGCCGTGAATTAAGAAATTTGTTGCGAAGGTGTGCCGAAGCAAATGCGCGTGCAAACGGTGGATGCCTGTTTGATTTTTTAAGCGGTTCATAAGCTGGATTATCCCCGCGGAGGTTAGCGGCGTTTCACGGGAGGACAAGAACAACTTGCCGCCAATGGTGCTTCTTTCGTGGATGTAATCCGTCAGCGCGGTTTTGACCTTCTGCCCGATGGGGACTATGCGGCTTTTTCTGCCCTTGCCCGTCACCTTTAAATATGCGTTTGCAAAATTTATATCTGCCGCGGAAACCCCTACCACTTCCGAGACGCGAAGACCGCAATCCAACATCAAACAGATAATCGCACGGTTGCGCCGAGCGAGGATATCATCACCGAAAACAGACAAAAGAAGTTCAATTTCGTCATCAGTTAAGATTTCAATTACGGGCTTTTCTGCCTTGGGAAGCTTCAATTTAAGATGTATCGGCTCAATGATAAAACCTTCCGCATAGCAATATGACAGAAATATTCGGATGTGCCGCATATAAGTTCGCACCGTGCGGCGGGTTAGCTTTTGACTTTTGTTTTCGCATTGGCGGCTACCAATGTGCAGCTGATATGATTGAACGTGCTTTAGTGTTAATTCGGTAGCGGAAGTTATTTCGTTTTTCTCAAGCCATGTGATAAACTGGCTTAAAAAGCCCTGATATCCGCGAATTGTCTTATCTGTGTTGCCTTTTAATCGCTGGTCGAGAATGAAAGAATCAAGGGCGTTGCACAGTGTCATTACACTATTTTCTCGTGTTCATTAATTAATTTATGAACAGTACCCAACGACACCTTAAAATAATGCGCTGTACTTCTATACGACGAACCACGGGAAACAAAATCCAATATCCGTTGCTTGTCGATATCAGATATTTTTGGCTTGCGACCAGCTCCACGTTCATTTTTTAATTTTTGAACAGGCGCGGGACTACCATAAGTTACGCGATTATTCCAAGATTCAACCCCAGACTTAAGTCCGCCAATAATAGCGTCTGTTTGGCAATAACATCCGGTGCAACGGATAACATCATATGGTATTTTTGAACCGAAGCGGACAAACTCGGCTTCGCTTCCGCAAAACGGGCAAGGTAACAATATAAATTCGTGCATTTTTATCCCCCATGTTCATTAATTAATTTCTGAACGCCATTCTTCCGACAACTCCGTTTCATCCGTTACCGTAAACCCTGTTTGATTATCTTCCACTCGGTTGTACAAGGATTTCAAACCATCACCAACACTTTTATATTCCTTATCGGCTTCCGCAGTTTTTTCCGCTAACCGTTTCTTGCGATTTTTCAAGACTTTTTCCTTCTTGGCTTTGGTCAAGATGTATTCAGCTATGGTTTTAGAATCTACTTCTTCCAAAATTTCGCCATGTTCACCAAGAACCATCATGCGGTGAGCTTGGTTGTCGGTTATGTCTGCCAGCACGTCGGAGAGGTCGGCAATGAAACACGTTTCAAGACGGTTTCCATAAACGGCATTTGATGCCAACGAATTAACCAACCGTTTCTGCACAGCTTTTTTGTCCATTGCGCAGGAGTATTCTCTCAAAAGTTTTCCGTCAACTTTTTTTCCGTCATGCTTTGTATTGCGAAGCCGCTCCCACCACGGCAGAAATTTAAGTTCGCCGTCTTCCTTTTCGCCGCGATGAAACGACATGGTTTTGCTTGTAAGGTAGTTCAAAAAAATATCACGGTAATCAAGGATTTTGTAAACACGTTCCATGGGCTTTTTTATGTTTCCGCGCTCGGCAGTAAGCTGAAAACCATTTATGAAATTGTCGGAGTTGTAATAAAATTTGCGCTTGGTTTCATATTCGATATTCAAAATATTTGTGACCTTGGGTAGGTATTCTGCAAGACGTTTAAATTCTGCAAGGGTTGTTTTAGGGCTTAAAAGCTTTGATTTATACAGCTCCACGCGCACGGGGTCTGTTCCGTGTTCGGCGTAAAATTCCACGCCGGCTTTGGCTAAATAATCCATGTTTTTGTGCGGAAATGCATATTCCATGCAGTATAAATCATAGTAGGATATTAGCCCTTTTTCGTGCCAAAGCTTGAAAAAGAAACCCTTGTAACCTTGTTCGATTACTTCCTTGACCTTGTTATAAATCCGCGCCAATACGTTATTGCTTCCACGCGAACCGTAGGCGAGATAATCGTCTATGTGAACAGTGCCGTCTTTTTCGTGTTTTATATCGCCGTTCCACTTGTACTTGCTTAAATTCGTGTGCATATGCTTTACTTTCCCGCGAGAATCTTTTTTAATCAAATTTGAAATGTTTGAAATGGCATTCGTATGGAAGCAATAATCTATGCGGCTTTCCCTGCACCAAGACACGGTACAAGAGTATTCCGCAAGTAATGCTTCTACTTTGCTGAATGAATCTTCAAGCATTGCTTCAATATTTTTTGTCCATAATCCAAACGAACGGATTTGCACCACAAAGCGCGGGGTATCGTCATTGGGCAGGGTTTTGCAACAGAAAATATCGTAGTAATCGGGTTCGCCTACGCAGTACCCATACGCGCTGTAGGATTTTAGCAAGTAGTATAAACCTTGTGAAAATTCGATAGGTTCATGTATTTTTATTGCTTCGGCTTTGCTCTCCTCCAGACCTTCAAGAAGGTTTTGCAAACCCGCGGGGATATCTTCTTTGCCGTCATTGGTAACAAAAACCGTATAGTAAATGTTATCTATGGTGCTTATGGTTTTTTCGCGCTTTAAGCCAAAGTACTGTTTTTGCAGGTCTTTAGGCAGTTCTTTGAAAAATTCGGAGCGGGTGGTTTCAATTAAATATCCCATATTGACCCCTTTATATTTTTTGTGGTCAAAAGCCGATTTGACCACATTTTATTTTTGCCGTTCAACCCGCATTATGTGGGGTTTTGTTGCCCGAAAATGTTAATTATTCGTGGGGCGTTGTACATACCTGCCCCCAACCTCCCCTGCGGTTCTAAATTTTGTCTCCAAAAAATAGTCCCGCCGCCGGACTACGCAAGCTCCGCCGTTCGGCGGAACTATTTTTTTACAAACAATTTATACTTGGTCGATTTTGGTTGTTATTACTTCGCGCCAATCATCGCGTTTTAGGTGGGCGTACTTCTCCAAGACTTCAGTGAAAATGGTATAGCTATCGTAGATTTTGAAAAGGAATGCACGACCAAACATAAAACTTGTACTGATTTTATTATTTGTGCTTTTGATTGCCGCCCACTCTTCGCGATGCACGAACAGCGTTACAGGAAACCACCACAGCAAGTTAGAAACTTTGCGGTGCTTTACTTCTATTTCAATGAGTTTTACTATTACCTTATCCAAGAAAGATGAATGTTGGGTTAGCAGATAAATATTAAAACCCAAGTGGCGGTGCGATTGAAAAAACCACAGCCAATCTTTTCTGCCGGGTTGATTCCATTCGCGGGAATTGAAAATAACTTGGCACTCGTCCAAAAAAACAAGGGTTTGACCTTCCTTGTCCTTTTCATGCATATTTACCATGTACATATACAGATGTTCCGGCGTGATATCTTGAATAGATATTCTGATGTAGTCGCCGATGGGCTTCGCGCCGTCTTTGGATATGACATCTATGTTGATGGGGACGGTGCTTATTACGTTTTGACCGCGAAGCAATGCGTCATGTATATCCCGCGCCATATGCACCGACTTGCCATTACCCGGTCCGCCTGTGTATACTTTTATCATTTGATAATCCCCGACTTTCTTAAATAAATCATAAGAACATGAAAACCAATCATTGCTTGAAGCCACGCACCCAAGGCAGATAAAATAGGAACAACCGGAACAAAAAATGCTACATACCTAAAGTAAGGTATGGTGCTTACCATATTTGCAAGTAAGTTGACCGGAATACGCAAAGGGCTTCTTGGTAATAATCCTATAGCCCCTAGCCCAATGGACATGGTAGCCAGCATTATAACCGGAACTACCGCCTTAATTATGGCTTTACCCACCGCCGATGTAACAAGCCACAAGAAAAACGCTTTTAATGCACCAAGAATCATTATTTTTTACCTCCCTACCAAACTAAAAATTTTCGAGTAAGTGTCATCATTGTAAACATAAACATCACAAAGTTGCTTAACCGTATTATTTGCACCATTGTAGCCCATTGAGGGTCGGCGAAATCCAATGTAAAAACGTGAACCAATCTTCCGCTACCGGAAGCACGGCAAGCAGGACATGAGCCAATAACCCAACATTCAGGAATACAAATATACAAATCACCGCTTGGTGCTTGCCAGCCAAGACCTTGCGAAAAATCAGGCATTGGTATATACAGTTCAAAACGGGGTGCGACAGAAGAAAAAAACATGGGTTCTATCAGAAAATAATATTCTTCGGCTACATATCCTGTTTCTATATAATGAAAAAATACCGCACGTTCTTGCGTGGTTGCTCCCGCCATCTCGGCAGGCATTTGTCCAAGTAAAATGCTTATAATATCCACAAAATCGCGCGGTAGCGAAAACGGGAAATAATCCATCAGGTCTATGCGCAAGTCAAATTCAAAGGGCGAGATGTATATTTCATCCCAATAATCCGGCGGCGGCTGGTTTATTTTTTCTATTTCCCGTAAGATGTCTTCCAGCGGTCTTGTAAGACGTCCTAAATCAAAATCTTCAAGTATTCGGGTTTGTTGCTGAAGTTGGCGTTCTATTTCTCGAAGGTCACGGGGGGTTAGTCCGGGTTGGGGTTGCGGTGCGGGTGCTTCCTGCGGAAAGAACCAAGGTATGTTAGGGTTTCTTCTTCGTATTTCGTCGGCTTCTCTGCCGGGTACTATTACATCTTCCCATGTCATTTCTTCTAGTACGCGGCGGGCAAACTCGGGGAAGTGATCTGCGGGTATGTCCGGGAAAAATTCAGGGACTAATAACGGAAAGGCGGCCATAGGCGCGGGTTCAGCATCCGCATCTGCGTCCGGGTTGTTAGCGCGTTCCCTAATTCTTTCCAAAACTTCCGTTACGTTGTTTAAGGCGTTTACAGGGTCGAGGGTTATACCGGGCGCGGATTGGTCAGGTTGCACCAGTGGGTATAAATCAACATAAATGAAAGAAACATTACCATGCCTAGTACGATAGGGTGATGAACTAGCAGTAACATCACAGTGTGCAAGCATTAAACGACCATCAGAATATCGAATATAAAACCCTAACACGGCCCCAAAACCATTATTAGAAATATGGCGTGAATGGATTTGTTCACCGTTTCTTAAAACTCGTAAACTTGTGTTTGATGCCATGTAAATTGAGAAATAGTCACCATCTAATGTAAAACTACGCCTTAATCCGTGTTGTGTTATTGCCGCACGAAAATATGAATTGTCTAGTACATTCCAATTTGAAGAGGCTATTTGCAATACAGGCAAACCCGATATATGATATCCAATAAACAATTGATGCGGGGGACGTTGCCCCGGGCGGTGCGGGCGCATATCCCAGTAATCGCGGTGGAAGAAATCAAAATAGCGCGGACAAAAATAATAGCCTTGGGAATACATTGTTTCCTCGGCTATATTCCGCCAACTGTGTATTAATGTTTCTATCCATGGCGCGTTTACGTTGTACAGCAACACAGGTACCATTGTTCCGGCTATCAGGCGATAACCCCAATGCGGCGGCTTTTGCGGCGGTTCATAGTCCGGGCGATTTGCGCGTCTTCGTGCGTTTTCTATATGATGTTGCATTTCAATGCTTGCGTTACGTATCTTTTCTTTTACTTCTGGGCAAATTACATCATCTCCCGCAGGGTTTGCATGATTCATAACATTTATAGGGTTTGCATGGCGATGTGACCAGTCTTCAATCGGTGAATCATTCCATGTACGAGATATGCAAAAATTCGGCAAACAAGCCATCACCTCCCACCATGCGGGTTCACATATGCAAGTACTATTATTTTGCGGAATGCGTATACCGGACGCTATACCAATTACATCCAGCAATAAGTTTAAACCCTCTGCGGCTTTGGGTAGTACCGTTGCACTAGCATGGGTTTGCACGGGCTGGAAAGACGAAAAAAACACAGCAATTACGGCTATCATCATGAAAATCCTTTGTAATTTTAATGGCTTGTCGTTCACCTTCTCCAACCCCTTCTATGTAAGTGGCGCGGAGCTCTTCGCGCCTGTGTGCTTCTTAGCGTCCGACCATTCTTTTGAAAGAACCTGTCATGATGCCTACTACTGCAAGCATACCGAGAATTCCCACTGCTACAGGTACAATTGCGGTTATAATAGCACCCGCGCCGCCTGCGATTTGCGGCAAAACTATTGCCATTTCGGCTGTTAATGCGTCCGTCAAATCGCCAATGTGATTTGTTGCTGGTGGTGTCATAATATCCCGTCTCCTTCCTATGGAAATTTAAATATATTCATTGCGGACGATATCGCCAAATTGAACAGAAATATTACTGTTCCGGCTACCGTTCCGCTAACGAATCCGGCTGCTACTACCTCGCCTACTGTGTTTATCATCACTTTCGCCCCCATAAAATCGCAAATATTGTTACTATGGACACTCCCAACCCGAATGCGTTTAGTCCTATAAGCCACAGTTGATTGGCTATTATTACTTCCGCAAATTGTAAAAACATTTCCTGTGTTACTGCGGGCGTGGGGATGGTTTCAGGGAGTAGCGCGGCAAGGGCTGTTCTTACTGCTAATTCGGTCATGCCTCTTTACCTTTTACCGGGTGTAGTTCGGCGAGTGATACATATTCAAGGTTTATGGGCTGTATTTGCGCTTTTAGCTGGCGCGTTACCAGTTTCAGCGTTAATTCATACAGCGCGGGCGCGTGTTTTACCTTGGTTTGCAAATCTATCGGGAGTGTTACCTTTGACGGTTGAATCCCTAACGATATTTGTCCCCTTCCTCGCGCCGCCGCATCATCTTCCGGAGTTAGCTTGTCCGTTGGAATGTAAAAAAGGGTTAAGCCGCTGTTGGTTTCGCCTGTTTTCTCGTCCGTCATTTTGTAAGTGGTCGCGGACAGCACAAGGCATTTTTGTTTGAACTCTTGCATTCTTTTTCTTCCTTTCCGTTTTGGATTTTATTTTGTAGTTCCGGGCTACCTTGGGGGCAGTGCTAAAAATGGTGAAATGCTAAAATAATTTTGGTTTATTGCTCGTCTTGCATCGTTTATCGAAAAATCCAAATCATTTACGCCTATCCAAACGTAAAGTATTCTGTAAAAATCTATTGTTAATCGCACAGATGGAAAATTGGTTTGCGTTAAATACCACATTTCATGTGGAACACTTCCATCAAACTCATCTTCTATGAAATGCTGTAGCGAGTAACTAACCTGTAACATTAACTCTTGTTGCAGTTGATTCCTCGCAGGTCTTTCCACTATGCTTAAAATCACAGCACCGAATAAAAGGGCAAATACAAGAACTACAAAAGACCCCGTAAGCGAACAACCAAAACGCTTTCCTAATTTTTCACCTTTCATAAGTATAAAAAACACATACAGACCGGAAGCAAGTGTGAGAACACCCGCCACAATGATAATAATTAACTCCATGGTTACACCTCTTTATTTGATTTTTTACGCTCCACTCGTACCCGTCTAAAGCGGATACCGGGGCGGCTTGTACAAAGATTAGGTCAAAGGCGTTGGTTAAAACGCAATTATTTATTTGCGATGCTTTGGTGCAAGGGCGCGAAGCGGATGCGTGACGTGGGCGTTTTATTCTGTGACGGTTTTTGCTTGCGCCGGGGGTACGCACTGCGTACCTCTACCGCGCTTCCGCTTGCTGTTGGGGACGCTTCGCGTGGGTAGCTTGGGGGCTTCTGCGCTATTCGTCAGCGTTACGTTGTTGACGCACTATATCCGGCAAGCGTTTTTTTAAATACAGCATGACCAAAATTACTGTGATGAGGGACGTTATTGTTATTCCGACAAGTAAACCGAAAAGTATGCCTTGCACAAACATAATGCTTTCAAGAAATTCACCAAAGATAACCAGATAATCCATTTTTCTCACACCCTTTCATTAGACCGTTGGCGGCGGCGCGGCTTCTTGCCACAATACATACAGGGCGGGGAAGCGACGGAACTTTGCGCGGTTACTGCCGGGAACGCTTTGCATATGGTTGTTCACTTCACGAAACAGGTTTCTTGGTCGGGGTAAGCCATCTGTTTACCACAGGTTTCCAACACATTTACCACACCCACCCTTGGAATTTTCTAAGTAAATTTGGGTTTACCACTCTTTCCACAGGCCTACCGTTGCTGTTTTGCCGCGCTAAAGCGCGGATTTATTTATGAAACAAATAAATCAAAAGCAAAACAAAACGGCTAAATGCCAGCCTATGGAAAGCGTGGAAAACCCAAATTTCCTAAGAAAATTTAGCCAAGGCTGGGCATGGAAAATGCATTGAAAACCTGTGGAAAACAGATAGGCGGGCTTACACCGACCAAGAAACCTGTTTCGTTGTTTGGCGGAGGAAGTCGCGTTCCCCGCAGGGAGGGGGGAACTGTACCGCCTTTGGTAAGTGACGAGAAGGTCAACCGCCGCGCCGCCGCCCTTTATGAAACAGATAAGCGCGGTGAAAGTTGGAAGTTGCTTCCACTTGTTGGAATATTGTGGTATTTTTAGCAAGGCGAAACCTATTTTTATGCAAATATATATTTCAATATGAAATACAATATAGTTTCTTTATGAAATTGTCAATACTTCACTTGAAATATTCTTAAAGAAATCAAGGATGTGATTATTATGTACACAGAGGTTTTTGCATCTAGGTTAAAAAAAGCGCGTGAATACAATGGAATCACGCAACACGAAGTATCAAGAACAATTAAAATTAGCCAGTCAACCTATGCTAATTACGAAGCTGGTAAACGTGAACCAAACTTAGAAACTCTAGCCCTACTTTCCCGCCTGTATAATACAAAATCAGATTGGCTTATTGGCTTGACTTCTGACAGCGGATTAAACGAACTTAGCCAAATCCTTGAAGAACGCGAACGTAAACGTATTCTTGAAAAAATGGAAAAAGAAGCCGAACTTGCAAGAAGGGTGTGGGGTTAGTGTCAACAATACAGATGTACGTAGGAACACAACATGGAACTTCTATGTATATCGAAACAAACCTACTTACACATATAAATTATATTTTCAGAAACAGAGCTATATCTGAACACGAGTATATCATTCCCGTAAATGCACACGAAATAGACAGCGACTTCTCCGGCGAAATATCTTTGGGGATTTTTTTCAATACAGAAGTATCCGTATTTTATGAAAATGGTATAGCATCAAATTTTAGATTCACCTACATACCCGCACCAGTGCGAGAACAACCCCCGGCAACCGCACCAAGAACGGCGGCGGAAATTGCAAATTCAATCCGCTCCGAACAACAACAACCCCCTGCAACAAATCTTTTTATAGACGCTATCGAAAATATAAATAATTATCACATCATTTTGGTTGTATGTATCCTTGGTGCTTTTCTCGTACTCAAAAGAACTTATAAAAAAATAAAACTGGAACGCGCACAAAAAAACTGGGCTGAAAAATATGAAAATATCAAACAAGAAACCGAACACGCCAGAGTAAGTCGCGGATGGCTTCCAAAAAATCAGCAAGTATATGACGATTATCTTAAAAAGCACAAATTAGACCCTTTGCCCGATTCTCTTTTTCGGAAAACTCCACAAGAAGGTGCGCACTATAATTCTGCACAATGGTCTGCAAACCCTAATTTAATCAATGGAAACGAATATACACTTTTCAACGAAGGAAAAATAGAAGTTTTGTGCCCTAATTGTGATGGCTTAATTTTTAAACAACGTAACTTTTTTACAAATATGCATAACTATGTATGTAATAACCCTGCTTGTACTTTCACAACCATGGATTTTACAAACATTAAACCGCTGAAATGCAGGGTATCAGAAGAAGTCAGGATGAAAGAAATTCTTAAAACAAACAAGGACTTTTAACCTTATCCTGCGCTACTCGTCTTTGCTTTTTTCTTCCGCAGACTTCCGCCGAAAAACAAAAACCAACGCAGAAACGATAATATTAGTAAAAACTGAAATTGCATATACTACAGCAATAAGCATTAAAGTCAAAAAAACAAATGACACAAATCCAATGTCATGCGTATAAATGACAATTATCATCATCCCAATGAAAAGCCCATCAGCAAAATCAAGTTTCTTCTCCATAATTTTACCCTTCAAATACTCAAATACTTTCCTCATTTTTGTTGCTCCTCTCTTTGGGTCGGTCGCGCATCCGCGCCGAATTGAAATATTCACACAGAATTTTTCTACGGATCAGAAGGTCGAGGGTTCAAATCCTTTCTCGTACAAGAACGCACAAAGCCCGTGAATTCTGCATTTCAGAGTTTGCGGGCTTCTTTTATGTCTAAATACGTCTGACGGGGGAGTGTGCATTATCCACTAAGAAAAGATACATTTGCAAATGATTACATTGGAATGTTTTTGCATATTATGTATATTCGTGTTAGTATGGCGCATAATTTGACTTGGGGGTATGAAGAATGGAATTCTTGCAACAACTAATAGGTTTTACATTTCCAAATCTTGAAGCCACCGTTTCAGCAGTTGCACTTGTTATGACGATTTTCAGTATCGTAATGGCAAATTTCTCTATTTATGCAATGTGCAAAATATATGGTATTCCGTTTCGCATTACAGCCATGAATGCACGGGATTCCGTCGATTCACTGATAGAACTTATTATTGTATTTTTAATAGTAATATTTCCATTGTTTTATGTCTTTGGCGGGTTGGGCGTATGGTTGGCAGATAATATAGGTGAAAACATTATAGCGGTAATTTCTTTTTTTATACTTTTTTGTTCAACTATGATGGGAATTTTATATACGTTAAGTAAAAATCTCAGAGGAGTACTAAAAAAGGTAGACAAGAAGTTATCACCTAAGTATAGCGATGTTGTTCTAAAAATATTTCTTTTTGTTGTGCCGGGTTCTATCGCTCTTATGTTTATGCTGGCAGGTACAGGCACTGCATTTTTCATTAATATTTCGGATGGACTTTTAAGGGCATTGCTCATATTATTATCTGCGATATGTTTAATTGCCCCCGTAGGAAAAATACTTTGCAGGATTATACTTCGGGCAACAGGTGAACACGATGACTTTTTTACTTTTACCGCGACGGTTGATGACAAAAAAGTTGAATACTTGGCCATCTTACGCCACAGCAACAAACAGTGGGTATGTCTGAGATGCAACATTATAGAGAACATAGACGGCGAAAAGGGCAAGGTTCTTTATAGCCGCGGAGAGATAGTCATATGGAAAACAGATGAAATGCGAGAAATAAAGCATAGGGAAAATGAACTGTATCATATTTCTAAAATGGATATGTAAAAACCAGCCATCACTCCTTTAATTTGAGCTTCCACCGCTTCTCTGGTATACTGGTAAAAAAAGGGCTTTTTGTTTATCGCAGATACGAGATTGGAGGATTTACAGTGAAAAACTTTAGGGATTTGGGTGGGATGGAAACTCATTGCGGGAAGAGAGTGCGGGCAAAACGGTTGCTTCGTGCGGCGCAGCCGGTGGGGCTTTCTGATGAAGAGGTGAAAAAATTACGCGAGCATGAGGTGAAATATATTGTAGATTTCCGAACGCGGCATGAGGTGACGACTATGCCGGTGGATGAAATCGAGGGCGTTACATACACCCACATTGATATCATGGGCGACAATGCCGCCCAAGCCGCCGACCCTAATTACTGGATGCAAGTTTTCCACAAAAATCCGGAAAGTGTTGGCGACGAGTTTACAAAAACGTATGTGGAATTTGCAACAAGCCCGTCATCGATGGCGGGCTATTCGGCGTTTATTAAGGCGTGTGCCGCCGCAACCGAAGGCGCGACGCTTTTTCACTGCGCGGCGGGGAAGGATAGAACGGGCTTTGGGGCGGCAATACTTCTTAAACTGCTTAATGTATCTGACGAAGATATCTTCGAGGATTATCTTAAAACGCGGGAGTATCAGAAACAAGTTCACGCGTACTACGTTGCGAAGGCAAAAGAACGCGGCTTCACAGACGAGCAAACCGCCGCAATGGAAGCCGTTTTCGGCGTAAAAAACGAGTATCTGCAAGCCGCCTACAATGCCGCAACAGAGGCATTCGGCACGTTCGCAAATTATGTATCCGAGGGGCTTAAAATTACCGAAGACGAAATTCAACAACTTCGCGAAAATTATTTGGAGTGATAATGTGTTTGTTCTTCCCGAAAATGTGCGCCATATAATCGAAACGCTGGAAGCCGCCGGACATGAAGCTTTTATTGTGGGCGGCTGTGTTCGTGATGTAATTCGCGGGGTGAAGCCCAAGGATTGGGACATTACGACTTCGGCGTTGCCGCCACAGGTGAAGGGGCTGTTTCCGCGCACTTTTGACACGGGCATTGCCCACGGGACGGTTTCTGTTTTGGCGGGCAATGGCGAATGCTGCGAAGTAACAACGTACCGCGTAGACGGCGCGTATCTGGACAACAGGCGGCCGTCCGAGGTGACTTTTGCGGGCGAAATCACAGAGGATTTGAGCCGCAGAGATTTCACAATAAACGCGATTGCATACAGCCCCACCCGTGGTTTGGCAGACCCTTTCGGCGGACGGGAGGACATAAAAAAAGGCGTAATCCGTTGCGTGGGCGACGCGGAAAAACGCTTCGGGGAAGACGCACTTCGTATGCTTAGGGCGGTACGTTTTGCGGCGGTGCTTGGGTTTCGTGTGGATGAAACGGATTTGCTGGAGGCGTTTAATTTGCGACACAGCTTGGCAAATATCAGTGCAGAGCGCGTCCGCGAGGAGCTTGTTAAACTTTTGTGCGGCGAAAATATCGGCGCGTTAAAGCTTTTGGAATCAACGGGGCTTATGCACTTTGTTCTGCAAAAACGTGACTACCCCGCAAATTTGTTAGACAAAACCATTTTGCAAATTAAAGCTCTTAACGAAAACGCAGACGAAAAAATGCGCCTTGCGTTATTTTTGTCGTGGACGGGCGACGATTGTAAACGCATTTTGCGGGATTTGCGTTTTGATAATAACGGCATAAAAATCATTTCAATGTATGTAGAAAATCTTTTTGCACCGCTTCCGCAAAGCCGCTACGAAATAAAAAAATATCTGAAAGAAATTTCTGCGGAGCATTTTGTAAAACTGCTTGAACTGAAAAATGTTATCGGATTGGAAACCAACCCCGCGCCTGAAATTCAAAAAATCCGTGAAGAGGTCGCGGATATCTTGGAGAAAAAAGAATGCTTTACTTTGCGTGAACTTGCCGTAAACGGCGACGACCTTGCGGCGGTGGGAATTCCGCAGGGCAAGGAAATGGGCGCGGCGTTGGAAAAACTGCTTGACGCGGTAATGCACGACCCGTCACTGAACACAGCGGAACGACTGCTTCCTATGCTAATGTGCTGAAGTTCTCGGTTGCCGTATACTTGGTTTTGCGTCAAAAAGACCCCGTGGCAACTTCGCCTTTTTGCAAGATGGGACATGGGTATGGTATAATAGACCTGTCCGCGAACCTCGCAACGCCGCCTTGGCGGTCAATGTCTTGCGAAAAATTGCCGCGCCGGTTCGGCATTACGGGGTTCGCGGACAGGTCTAATATTTCAAAATATTTAGGGAGTGTTTTCAAGCACACCCCGGAAAAAAGAAGGGAAATGGTACCATGAAAAAGTTTTTGTTGTTTGTAGTTTTGATGATGGTAATGGCGGCGTGCAGTGCGCAGACGGGGGACACTACTGCGGTGCAGAACGTGCAGGACATCCCCGCTGACGCGCAGCAAGAAGTCGCAGTTTCACCGGACGCACCCGTTACGCTGAGAATCGGCGCAACACCCGTACCCCATGCGGTTATTTTGGAATACATCGCGGATGATTTAGCGGCTCGCGGCGTAATTTTGGATATCGTGGAATTTACGGAATTTGTGTTGGTAAACCCTGCGTTGCACGACAGGCAAATTGACGTAAATTATTTCCAACACTATCCGTTTTTGCTTAACTGGATTGAAAATAGCGGCAACCAATTAACACGCGTTGCGGATATCCATATCGAACCCATGAGCATTTATTCCGAAAACTTGACGGATGTGTCACAAGTGCCGCAAGGCGGCCGCGTTGCAATTCCCAACGACGCTGTAAACGGCGGACGCGCTCTTGCAGTGCTGGAATCCGCAGGGCTTATCGGCATAACCGAAGGCTTGGGCGTTCGCGCAATGGTAAGCGATATCATCTACAACCCCCTCGGGCTGGAAATTATAGAGCTTGAAGCCCCCATTGTTCCCGTTGCACTTGGCGAGGTAGACATCGCTGTTATCAATACCAACTTCGCGCTGGGCGTTGGGCTGAACCCAATGCGTGACTCCCTTTTCATGGAAGACGTAAATTCGCCTTTCGCAAACATTGTTGCAACACGCCCCGAAAATGCAAACGACGAAGCCATAACAATTCTTGTTGAAACACTCAAAACCGAACGTGTTTACAATTTCATATTGGAACGCTTTGAAGGCGCGGTTGTACCTGTGTTTTAAAACCGTGGGGACTCCGTCCCCACACCCCTGCGAACTTTTTTGAAAAAAAGTTCGGCAAAAAACTTTAACTTAAAACCGCGCGAAATGCGCGGTTTTCAATTAGGAGATAAATTTATGAGAAAATATCTGTTGTTGTGTGCGGTTTTTGCAATGCTTATGTTTACGGCTTGCGGGGGTACCGACGTCTTTGCGCATTTTTACGCAATGCTGGAAACATATCCGCAAATAAACTACGATATGATTTCGATTTTTTCGCCCGCATTCGCGCTTTACTTTATCACCTTGATTGAAGGTTTGCCGCTTTTGGGCATAGATGCAGATTACTCTGTGGACACGTACATCTTCGACTTTGCCGAAGCAAATAACCGCCAAATAGCCGGGCTTAACACCGTGTTACGCGAGTTGGAACTGGGGCTGGATATGCCCGACGACGTGGCAATTTCCGCCTTTGAAGAATTCCCGGACTTTGCCCAATTCAAGGAAGATACCCTCAATATGAACATGGTGGAAGCATACGAAGCCCAAGACGCAGAGTGGCTTTACCGTGAGACAATACGTCCCCTTGTCGAAGAAGCCGCCAACAGCCTGTACGGGCAGTTTATGTACGAAACCACAATTCTTGCACGTTGCGCAATCTTCGCCGCAGAAATAGAACGCCTACTGCGCGAAACCCAAGAGCCCACCACCTTCTTCATAACAATGGGCGCGCTACACGTACTATACGGCCACATCTTTGATTCGCTGGAAAACAGCGGCTTTGAAGTTGTGAGTTTGTGGGATAATTAAAAAAAGTTCTCGGGGCTCCGCCCCGACCCCCGGAAACTTTTGAAAAAGTTTCATCAAAACTTTAACTAAAAACCCGCCGCGAATTTTCGCGGCGGGTTTTTGATTATGCGATATAGCTTATCGCCAGTCAAAATTTAAAGTTTTTGTTCAAACTTTTTTCAAAAAGTTTGCGGGGTGTTTGGGGGTGCCGCCGTTCGCAGTAAACTGCTCACTTCATTGCCCCACGGTCTTAAAAACCTACGGCAACTCCGGTACAGTTCCGACTGTCATCCACTCGTCGAATAATGCTTGCAGGCTTGCGCCGTAGAGTTCTTCGGCAAGGGCTATGAAGTCGGATTGTGTGGCGATGGCGAAGGAGAAGTTTTGGTAGTAGGCGTTGATAAATTGCCAAAAAAGGTCATCGCCCATGCGGTGGTGGAGGGCGTAAGTCATCAGCATTGCCTTGCGCCCGTGGGTGTGGGCGAAATGGGCGCGGTTTGGAGATGCATCCAAGCCGCGATTTATGAACAGGGTTGTGCGCGCTTCGATGGAAGCGTGTTCGCGCTCCATTCGGTCGCGAAAGGCTTGCGGGGTTGGGTAGAAGATGCCCGCCTGTATGAAGCGCGTTAGGCCTTCTGTCAGCCACGGTTCGGTAATTCTGTTTGTACCTATGATGTTTGCAAGCCACTGGTTTCCAAGGCCGTGTGCCACTGCCCAATATCGTTCGCTGTGCGTCAAATATGAGGAATTTGCAAATACCATTTGGGAAAAAGATACGCTGTCTTGGGGCAAATCTGCCTCTACGATTGTCACCTTTCCAAGGGGAAAAACACCGACACGCGCCTCAAAAAACTCCATGGTTCTGCGGGCGATATCAAGAATTTCGTCTGTAAACAGCGTTTTGGTGTAATAATATAAGTGGATGTCAATGCCGCTTTTTGTGGAGGTGTACACGTGGCGGAAATACGGCGAAACCGCAAACGAAAAGTCCCGCGCTTGATGCGCCGCGAAGTTTGTAATTCGTGTGTCGGTATCGCTTATTACCTCCTCGGTGCGCAAGCCTGTTCCCACAACAACATACCGCGCAGGGGTTGTAATGTCCACACGAAAATTTGCCGTTTCAAGCAAAAACGGATTGCCAACGGGGTAAAATGCCCGCGTAAACCAGCCGTCTTGTTCGTCGAAAACGGACAGGACAGGCAGAAACATTCCAAACCACAAAGCGTAATCATTGCCGCCCGTGAGGTGCGCGGTTTTCGGCACGCTCGCATTATACTGCAACAGAATTTGAACCGTGGCGTGGGGTTGTAACGGCTCGGGCAAAATAAGCCGCAAAACCGTTTCGTCAAGTTCAAATTCCAGCGGCTCGTTATCCAAAAACGCGTATTGGATTTTCATGTAGGCATCCAAAAAAACGCGCAACACAATGTCATCCAATGGAACAGACGCACGGTTTGTAAACGTAATATGAGAAATGCCCGAAACAACGCGCTTTTCGGGGTTCACGTCCAACGAAATTCGATACTCGTTGTAACGCGGAACTTCGGGGGGAGGCACTTCAATTGGTGCCGATATCTCCACCTGTTTCGGCGCGACATCCGACATTTCAAAATAGCCGCTGATTTCTTCGCCCGTATATTGCGGCATGGGCAGAATTTCGTTCCCAAATCTGCCGCAACCTGCAAGCAAAAAAACCAACGCCAAAAATGCAATTAGTCTTGTCATATATGATTCTCCATGTTCCTTGTTCAAGCAGTACTTCACACGCCGCAAAATTTAGATATAATGAGATTATATCAGTAGAAAGCGCGGAATACCACAGTTCCACGAAATGGGTGAAATAGTGAAAAAAATTATTCTAACCGGGGGAGGAACAGCAGGGCACGTTATCCCAAACCTTGCGCTACTTCCTGCACTAAAAGCCGCAAACTTTGAAGTACATTATATCGGAAGCCACGAAGGAATAGAACGCGGATTGGTAGAATCCGCAGGCTTGCCCTACTACAGTATATCATCGGGAAAGCTTAGGCGTTACTTTGATGTTAAAAACTTTACGGATATTTTTCGTGTTGCAAAGGGTTTGGGCGACGCAATGAAAATAATAAGAAAAATCAAGCCCGATATTATTTTTTCCAAGGGCGGATTTGTTGTAGTTCCCGTAATCACTGCGGCGCGGCTGTGCGGCGTGCGCTGTGTAATTCACGAATCGGATATCTCGCCGGGGCTTGCAAACCGCTTAGTAATGCCGTTTGCGTCCAAAATTTGCGTATCGTTTCCCGAAACACTTAAATTTCTCCCAAGCGGCGACAAGGCGGTGCTGACGGGAACGCCTATTCGGCAAGCACTTGCGGGCGGCGACCGCTTGTACGGCCTAAAATCGGCGGGCTTTGAATTGGGCGGAAAACCCGTCTTGCTTGTAACAGGCGGTAGCCAAGGCGCGGCGGCAATAAATGCTTGCGTTCGCGAAGCTTTGCCCGCCCTTTTGGAAAAATTCCGCGTAATCCATTTGTGCGGGAAAGGCCATCTTTCGGGCATAAACTCGGCGGGATATGTAGAATTTGAATACCTCACAGATACCATGCCCGACATTCTTGCCGCCGCAGATATCGTAATTTCCCGCGCAGGCGCGAACACGATTTTTGAACTTCTTGCACTAAAAAAGCCGCACCTTTTAATCCCTCTGCCCAAGGGAAAAAGCCGCGGCGACCAAATTCAAAACGCAGATTCATTCAAAAATCAAGGCTTCTCTGCCGTACTTCACGAGGAAAAAATGACCCCGCAAACACTTACATCTGAAATACTTGCCCTCTATTCTTCCCGCCAAAATTTCACCGATACCATGTCCAACCACCAACTAACCGACGGCATTGCGGGTATCATGGACGTAATTCTTAAGACTCCGTAAAATGCTTTTTCAGCGCGGCGTTCACCAAGGCGGGGTTTCCTTTGCCCTTTAGTTCCTTCATGGTTTGCCCAACCAAAAAGCCGAATGCTTTTTCTTTGCCGCTTTTGTATTCCGCTACGGCGTCTGCATTTGCGGCAAGCACTTTTTCTACAATGGCGGCAATGCTTGCGTCATCGTTGATTTGGGCAAGCCCGTGTTTTTCTATATATCCCGCAACGTCTTCGCCGCCGCCGAATACATATTCAAAAACCTGCTTTCCTGCGGTGCGGTTTGTTTTGCCGCCCGTTACGGCGTTGATAAATTCTGCAAAGGGGGGCGGCGTGATTTTCGGTTTCGCGCCTGTGGTGCTTGCCAGATACATCATTTCGCCCAGCATCCAAACGGCGGTTTCCTTTGGTGATGCGGATTTTGCCGTTTCTTCATACAACTGTGCCGTGTTTTTGTCCGTGGTTAGGATTGCCGCGTCTTTGGGGGTTAGCCCGTATTCCGCCGCAAAACGGGCGGCTTTTTCTTTTGCAAATTCGGGCTGATTTTCTTGAATGCTTGCGATAAATTCATCTGTAAAGGAAATCGGCGGGATGTCCGGGTCTGGGAAGTAGCGATAATCGGGCGCGTTTTCCTTGGAGCGCATGACGAAAGATTCTCCCGCGTTGTCGTCCCAACGGCGGGTTTCCTGTGAAATTTCGCCGCCGCTTGAAATTACTTCTATTTGCCGCCGCGATTCATATGCAATTGCCCTTTCGATTGCTTTGAACGAGTTGATATTTTTCATTTCGGTGCGCGTGCCGAATTCCGTGCTGCCCTTCGGTTTTACAGACAAATTCACATCTGCGCGAAGAGAACCCTCCTGCATTTGGCAGTCGGATACTTCCAAGTATTCCAGCATGGATTTTACGGACGTAAGGCAAGCGATAACTTCCTCCGCACAAGTCATGTCGGGTTCGGTTACTATTTCGATTAGCGGAACGCCGCAACGGTTGTAATCCAAGAAAGTTTTTCCGCTTGAGTGAATCAGTTTTCCCGCGTCTTCTTCCATGTGAATTTCGTGGATTCTTATTTTTTTATCGCCGATGTCAACAAAACCGTTTCGTGCAAATGGCAAATGCAGTTGCGAAATTTGATACGCTTTTGGCAAATCAGGATAAAAATAATTTTTGCGGTCGAACTTATTGTAGCGGGTAATTTGGCAATTTAAAGCAAGCCCCGCTTTTACGGCAAAGTCCAAAACGCGGGTGTTAAGCACGGGAAGCGTTCCCGGCATTCCAATGCAAACGGGACAGCATTGCGTGTTTGGCTCGCCGCCGAACGCGGTGGAGCATCCGCAAAAAATCTTTGAGGCCGTGGAAAGTTCTACATGAATTTCCAAGCCGATAACTATATCCCAATTCATTGCTGCACCCCCTGATACGCCTGTGCCAAGCCCAGCACAACTTTATCTTTCATTACGTCGCTGATTATTTGCGCCCCAATGGGCAATCCGTTTGCGTCTTTGCCGCATGGAATGGAAATGGCTGGCAAGCCCGCAAGGTTTGCCGTAACGGTGAAGATATCCGAAAGATACATTTTCAGCGGGTCGCTTAGACTTTCGCCCAAAATCGGCGCGGTGGTAGGCGCGACAGGGCATAGGATTGCGTCATAATTATAGAATGTTTCGGCAAAATGCTTGCGAATCAACGCCTTTACCTGCAACGCCTTTTTGTAATACGCATCGTAAAAGCCAGACGAAAGCACAAAAGTACCCAGCAAAATGCGCTTGATTACCTCCATGCCAAAGCCCTCTGCGCGGGTGGCGTTGTACGTTTGCAGAAGGCTGTTCGCGCCTTCCGAACGAAAGCCGTACTTTACGCCGTCATAGCGCGAAAGATTGGAACTTGCTTCCGCAGTGGCGATTATATAGTATGCGGGGATTACATATTCGTTAAACGGAAGCTTTATATAATCTATACTCGCACCCATTTCAGTAAACTTTTTTGCGGTTTCAAGTATATTATTTTTCACGTCTTCATCAACGCCGTTGCCGATTAAACAATCTTCGGGTATGGCTATTTTTTTTCCTATAACACCTTTTATGCAGGCGGTTTCAGGTAGGTCTAAAGAGGTGCCGTCTTTTGGGTCGCGCCCTGCGATAATTTTGTGAATTTCTGCGCAGTCTGCCGCGTTTTTTGCGATAGGGCCGATTTGATCCAGTGATGACGCATAGGCGATAAGCCCATGGCGCGAAACCGCACCGTATGTGGGCTTAAAGCCCGTTACGCCGCAGTAAGACGCGGGTTGCCGAATGCTTCCGCCCGTGTCTGTGCCAAGGGAGATGAAAGTTTCGTTTGCCGCAACAGCCGCCGCACACCCGCCCGAAGAACCGCCCGATACACGGTTTTCATCATGAGGGTTTTTCACCGCGCCATAGTGCGAAGTCTCGGAGGTTGAGCCCATTCCGAACTCGTCCATATTTAATTTGCCAACGACAATAAGCCCCGCGTTTTCCAGTTTTTCAACGGCGGTGGCACTGTATGGCGGAATGAAATTATCAAGCATTTTGGACGCACAAGTTGTGCGAAGCCCGCTTGTGCAGATGTTATCTTTTATGCCGATTGGAACGCCCGCAAGGGGTGATGTTAATTCGCCCGTACTTATTTTTTTCTGAATAGTGTCGGCTTGCGACAGGCATTTTTCTTTGTCGGCAAGGGTAACGAAAGCGTTTGTGCGACTGTTTTCCGCCGCGCCCAAAGCCGCCGTAACCGCTTCCGCAACGCCTATTTCGCCTGCCCGTATTTTTTCGCCCAGTTGCAGGGCTGTTAGGTTCATCATACGTCCACCGCCTTTGGTACAACAAATGCTTCGTCTGTGCGGTCGGGGGCGTTTGCAAGCAAATGTTCACGCTTAAAATGCCCCGTTACTTCGTCGGGGCGGGTTACGTTTGTCATGGAAAATACGTGAGAAAGCGGCTCTACGCCCTCTGTGTTCACGTTTTGCAAAATCTTCATGTAATCCAGAATTTTGCCAAGTTCCGTTTGCATTAACTCGGTTTGCGATTCGTCCAGTTGAATTCGGGACAAGCCCGCGACATAATCAACCGTTTTTTTGTCAATCAGCATTAAATCACACCTCTGATTTTAATGTGTGCTTCGCGTAGTTGCTGCTCTGTTACTTCGCCGGGTGCGCCCATTAGTACGTCCTGCGCGTTCGCGTTCATGGGGAACGCGATTACTTCGCGGATGCTTTCCTGTTCCGTAAGAAGCATTACGATTCTGTCGATACCGGGGGCCATGCCCGCATGGGGCGGCGCACCGTAATGAAACGCGCCGAACAACGCAGGGAATTTTTCCATGATATCGTCCTTGGTGTAGCCCGCGATTTCAAAGGCTTTTATCATGATATCGGGGCGGTGGTTGCGCACCGCGCCGCTGGAAAGTTCCACGCCGTTGCACACAATATCGTACTGATACGCCTTTATTTGAAGCGGGTCTGCGGTAAAAATATCGCTTTGCGGCATGGAAAACGGATTGTGCGAAAATTCTACCGCGCCCGTGTCAGGGTTTTTCTCGTACATGGGGAAGTCCGTGACGAAACAGAATCTGAATGCGTCCTCCAAAAGCTGTAGGCGTTCGCCAAGCTGTGTGCGGATTTGCCCCGCAAATTTATCCACATTTTGCGGCGAGTCGCAAATGAAAAACAGTGTGTCATTTTCTTTCAGTTCCAGCATGGAAATTAACTCACTCTGTTTTTCTTCCGAAAGAAATTTTACAATAGGCCCTTTTAACGCCATCCCTTCCAACACAGAAATATAGCCAAGCCCCGCCATTCCAACTTCTTCTGTGGCGAAGGTCAGCATTTTTTCAAAGAAGGACTTGGACTGTGTTGCGCAGTTTGGCGCGGCAATTCCGCGCACGGGCTTGCCTTTAAACGGCGCGAAATCTACGCCTTCAAAGAATTTGGTCAAGTCTGTGATTAGTAGGGGGTTGCGCAGGTCGGGCTTGTCTGTTCCGTATTTTAACATACATTCGGCGTAAGGAATACGCGGGAATTGCGGCGCGGTTACGCTTTTGCCATTCGCAAATTTTACAAAGGTTTCGTGCAAAACTTTTTCTGCCACGGCAAAAACATCATCTTGCGTGGCAAATGCCATTTCAAAATCAAGCTGGTAGAACTCCCCGGGGGAGCGGTCTGCGCGGGCGTCCTCGTCTCGGAAACACGGCGCGACCTGAAAATATTTGTCAAACCCGCTTACCATAAGCAACTGCTTAAAAATTTGCGGGGCTTGAGGCAAGGCATAAAACATTCCGTGGTGCTTGCGGCTTGGCACAAGATAATCCCTAGCACCCTCGGGCGATGACGATGTTAGAATGGGCGTTTGAATTTCCAAAAAGCCCATGTCCTCCATTTGCCGCCGCATAAAGCGGATAATTTCCGAACGCTTTATAATTTTCGCTTGCACGGTTGGGTTACGCAAATCCAAAAAGCGGTACTTTAACCGTACATCTTCCCGCGTTTCGGTAGATTCATCAACCGCAAAGGGAAGCATGGGAAGTGATGTGCCAAGCACCGTAAGCTTTTCCACGCAAAGCTCAACTTCACCCGTGGGGAGTTTTTCGTTTACGGTTTCGCCACTGCGCTCCCGCACAACGCCCTCCACAGAAATCACAAATTCGCGCCCCAATCCCTGCGCGTCTTCCGGGTTATCAAATACAATTTGTGTAACGCCAAACATATCCCTCAGGTGTATAAATTCCACACCGCCGTGGTCGCGGATAGTATCAATCCAGCCGGCGAGTGTTACCCGCCGGCCTGTTGAGTCTTTCCGCAATTCTCCGCAATTATGCGTCCTATACATTTTACCACCATCCTGCCAACATCATGAAGCCGGGAATCCAGCCCGTGTAAAAAGTTGTTGCCAAACAAGTAAACGCAGTAAGTTTACCAAATTTTTTCTCGAATGTGCATTCCACAAATAGTATAAACCACAGGAATGCCCAAGAAAACCAGCAAGCCAAAAGCCAAATTTCCCGCCAAGTTTCCAGTCCGCCTTCAAGCGTTAGCACACCGCCCATAAACAACGCGATTGCGCCCGTTAAGCAAAACACACCAAAGGCTTTGGGGTCAAGGCCATACACATGGTCGAAGCCGATGTAAATGTACGTAAGCCCCACCATAAAATATATCATTGCCGTAAAATGCCCTTCGCCTTGCCACAACGTATACAACGCCGCCGCCAAAATTACAGCACCGCCCAAGAAATTTACAACAGATAGGGTTGCGCCGGCTTTTTCGCCTTTAACTTCTCCGAAAAGCCCAAACCATGCATTGTGAAACAGAACAAAACCTACCATTACCAATACGATACCTAACATTTTAATTCCTCCCTTTTTTTTAGTTCGCGGGGGCGTTGCCCCCGCTCCCCCACGAGGGGACGGAGTCCCCGAGGTTTTAACTAACTCACGCTGTACAACAGTTCGCCGTAAGACGGCAGCGGCCAGTGCTTTTTAGAAACACAGGTTTCAAGCTGGTCGGCTGTAAGGCGAAGTACGTTCATAGCGGTAAAAACTTCGTCACGGTAGAATTTAGCGTGTGCGAGAATATCGTGGTCTTCGCCGCTTTTTAAGATTGCGGCTTCCAAGGTGTCCAGCTTTTTAATTAAGCAGGTACAAAGTTTGGAAGTTTTCGCAAGCAAGCGTTCTTCCATGGTGCAGTCGAAATCGCCCAAGGCTTTCTTGCGTTCAAGCAGTTTTGCCAAATCATTCTGATAATTTACTGCGGCGGGGATAATTTCTTCGTTTACGATATCCACCATGGTTAGTGCCTCAATGTGAATGGTTTTGCAATAGCTTTCCATGAGGATTTCATAGCGGGAATTTATTTCCGGCTCTGTGAAAACGTGATGCTTTGTGAATAGGTCGATGTTCTTTTGTGCGATAAATGTCGGCAGTGCATCGGGGGTGGTGCGCAGGTTGGAAAGGCCGCGTTTTTCGGCTTCCGTTACCCATTCTTCGGCGTAGTTGTTGCCGTTAAAGATGATTCGCTTGTGCGCTTTTATTGTTTTTTTCACAAGCGCGGCAAGGTCTGCGTTAAAGTTAAGAGAACTTTCAAGGATATCTGCAAATTCGTTTAGTACTTCGGCAACGGCAGTGTTTAGCGCGATATTTGCGCCCGCCGTGGAGAATGTAGAACCCAGCATTCTAAATTCAAATTTGTTGCCCGTGAACGCAAACGGTGACGTTCTGTTGCGGTCTGTTGTATCTTTGGGGAAGTGCGGCAGAACCGTTACGCCAATTTCCATGGGTTTTTTATCGGGACCCAGATACTCCGCGCCTGATTCAATCGCGTCCAAAATTCCCGTAAGCTCGTCGCCAAGGAACATGGAAACGATAGCGGGCGGTGCTTCGTTTGCGCCAAGACGGTGGTCGTTGCCCGCGTTGGCAACGGAAACCCGCAGCAAATCTTGATATTCGTCCACGGCTTTAATTACCGCCACAAGGAACAGAAGAAACTGCGCGTTTTCGTATGGGGTTTCGCCCGGCTCTAAGAGATTCGCGCCCGTGTCTGTGGAAATTGCCCAGTTGTTGTGCTTGCCGCTTCCGTTTACGCCCGCGAACGGTTTTTCGTGAAGCAAGCACACCAGCCCGTGCCGCCCCGCCACAATTTTAAGAAGCTCCATTGCAAGCTGGTTATGGTCTGTTGCGATATTCGTTGTTGCAAAAATCGGTGCGAATTCGTGCTGTGCGGGGGCAACCTCGTTGTGTTTTGTTTTTGCCGTAATGCCCAGCTTCCACATTTCTTCTTCAAAGTCTTTCATAAATGCGGCAACACGCGGCTTTATCGCGCCAAAGTAGTGGTCATCAAGCTCCTGTCCTTTCGGGGGGCTTGCCCCAAAAAGTGTACGTCCTGTGTAAATTAAATCGGGGCGTTTTAGGTAAACTTCTTTATCTATGAGGAAATACTCCTGCTCTGCGCCAACGGTTGTACTTACGTTTTTCGCCGTTTTGTTGCCGAAGAGTTTTAGTATGCGCAATGCCTGTTTGTTTATTGCTTCCATGGAGCGAAGAAGCGGAGTTTTTTTATCCAGTGCCTCACCGCCGTATGAACAAAACGCGGTGGGAATGTACAAAGAATCATCTTTTATAAACGCGAAAGACGTTGTATCCCAAACGGTATAGCCCCTCGCTTCAAAGGTACAGCGCAACCCGCCTGACGGAAAACTGGACGCATCCGGTTCGCCGCGCACAAGCTCCTTGCCCGAAAACTCCATGATAACTTTCCCGTCGCCGCTTGGCGAAATAAAACTGTCGTGCTTTTCGGCGGTTACGCCCGTCATGGGCTGAAACCAGTGCGTAAAGTGTGTCGCGCCTTTTTCCACCGCCCAGTCTTTCATGGCGTTGGCAACCACGTTTGCAACGTCCAACTCCAAGTGTGTGCCAATCTGCATTGTTTTCTTGAGTGCTTTGTAAATATCTTTCGGAAGGCGCGCCTGCATTACCGCGTCATTAAACACCATGCTTCCAAACAGTTCAGGTACGTTTTTCATAAAAATCTCCCTCTCATTTTTTCGTGCTAAACGCAAAAAGGCGCATGGTTCTAAAGAACCACAACGCCTTTGTTGTTTACTTGAAAAATTAAAATATAAAAAATGCCGGGGAACACCTCCATTGGGTTTCCTCGGCACCATTGCCTGAGAAGATTGTTACACAGCTTTAATCATTTGTCAACACTTTTTTTAAAAAAAATTCATGAACCGTTGTATCGCCCGTGAGTTCGGGGTGGAAGGCAATGCCCAGCAAATTTTTTTGCCGCACAGCGACAATTTTATCTTGCGCGGTTGCTAAAATTTCAACGCCGTCCTCCACAGCCGTAATGTACGGGCCGCGAATGAAAACCATCGGCACTTGCCCCTGCCCCGCAAAATCGCCCTCTGTGCTGAAGCTGTTAATCTGCCGCCCAAAACCATGACGGCGGACGGTAACGCCCAGCACACACAAATGCTTATGCGCGGAATCCTCCGCGTTTTTTGCCATAAGAATAAGCCCCGCGCAAGTGCCAAGGGCGGGCAAACCTTCCGCAAGGGCGTTGCGCAACGGCTCGAACAGCCCTGTTTTGTGCAGAAGATTGCCCATAACCGTGCTTTCCCCGCCGGGCAAAATTATCCCGTCCAAGGCTGGGGTGAAGTCACTTTTTTGCCTTATTTCCACAGGCGTTGCGCCCAGTTTTTCCAGCATATGAATATGCTCTATGAACGCGCCCTGCAACGCCAAAACGCCTATTTTTTTGCGCATTATTTACCGCGCTCCGCCATTAGAATTTTAATTTCGTTTTCGTTTATGCCAACCATTGCTTCTCCCAAATCTTCGGAGATTTCCGCAAGAAGTTTCGCGTCTTTGAAATTGGTAACGGCTTGTACAATTGCAGCGGCGCGTTTTTCAGGATTACCCGACTTGAAAATGCCCGAGCCGACAAAAACGCCCTCCGCGCCCAAATGCATCATGAGTGCGGCATCCGCAGGGGTTGCAACCCCGCCCGCCGAAAACATTACAACGGGAAGCCTGCCGTTTTCAGCAACGTATTTTACAAGTTCATATGGCACGGCAAGTTGCTTTGCCGCATCATACAATTCATCGGCGGATTTTACCGTAAGTGCGCGTATTTCGCCCATCATTTTGCGCATATGGCGCACGGCTTGTACAACGTCACCCGTTCCCGCTTCGCCCTTGGTGCGTATCATGGATGCACCCTCTTGTATGCGGCGCAGGGCTTCTCCAAGGTCTTTCGCGCCGCAAACGAACGGCACTTCAAACTGCGATTTATCCACGTGAAATGCATCATCCGCAGGGGACAGAACTTCGCTTTCGTCTATATAATCAATTTCGATTGCTTGCAGAATTTGTGCTTCCATAAAATGCCCGATGCGCACCTTTGCCATAACGGGAATGGACACCGCCGCCTGAATTTCCTTTATCATTTTGGGGTCGCTCATGCGGGAAACACCGCCCGCCGCCCTAATGTCTGCGGGTATGCGCTCCAGTGCCATTACCGCGCAAGCCCCTGCTTTTTCTGCAATGCGCGCTTGCTCCGGCGAACTTACGTCCATTATCGCGCCACCTTTTAACATTTGCGCAAGGTTTTTGTTAAGTTGGTATTTTTCGGTTTTCATTTTTCATGCTCCTTTTTTTATAATAGTCCATCTATCCGTGCCTGTGCTTCATTGTACTGCCCAATGAAAGTTTTTTGCAAGATATCGTCCAGTGTTTCGCCTTTGGTTGGGTGAGATGTATATGGTTGAAGCGACTCGGTTATGTCGTCAATCGCGCCCAAGTCGAAGGAAGCAAGGGCGGCTTTTAGTGCCGTAAGCTGTTCCGAAAGCCAATCTTCGTCAAAGGTACGGTTCTCTGCGATAGACTTTGCAGAAATCACTTCGTCTATGCCCGCAAGTAATTTTTTAAGATTTGCGATAAACGCGGGATTGTTTTTTGTAATAAAGTCCATGTTTCCTGCAATGCCCGCAAATTCCAAAACCTTCGCCTCCGAAGAAAGGGCAGACGCGCCTATGTTTGCGCTTGCAGATTTTACCGCGTGTACATAGGTAGTGTACAACGAAATATTGCCCGCTGCTACGCAACTTTCAAGCTCTGCAACTTTGGCGTTTCCGTTTTTCATGAACACAGACAAAATTTCCAAATAGTCTGCAAAACTTCCGCCGCAGAAGGAAATCCCTTGTGCTATGTCCACGCCGTCTATGCTTATTTCCGCGGGGGGTGCTTCCTGCGGTTGCTGTGTAATCGCGCCTTGCAGCTGCTTCTCCTTGGGAATCCACTTGGACAAAATGCTGTTTAGTTTACCCAGTTCAATGGGTTTTGACAAGAAATCGTCAAACCCGTTTTCCAAAAACATTTCTCTCGCACCAATTATTGCGTTTGCGGTTAGTGCAACAATTGGTATATCAAGATATTTGTCGCCAAGCTTGCGAATAATTTTTACGGTTTCCACGCCGTCCATTTCGGGCATCATGTGGTCCATCAAAACCAAATCGTAATCCTCTGCCATAACTGCGGCGATAGCATCGCGTCCGCTTAGGCAAGTGTCAACATCAACGCAATATAATTTAAGAAGCCCCTCGCCAACTTTAAGGTTTGTGGCAATGTCATCCACAATAAGAATTTTTGCATCGGGGGCAATAAACTGCTCTGCACCTTGGTTGTTTACGGCATAATCCGCATCGCGCCCGTTAAGCACATTCACTATCGAAATAAAATACGCGGGCATGATAAGAAGCGTAAAATCTTGCCCGTCCCGCACTTCGTAAGTCGCATCGTAGGAGTCCGAAAGCATTACAATTTTGGGGGCAAACCCGCTTGCCTTAGCCGCTTTTTGCGCAACATAGGTTAAATCCGCTTCCGCAAAAATAAAATCCCAATCGCCGCTTTCAAGCGCGGTTTGCAGTTCGTATTCGTTTTTCGGAATTTCGTACTGCACGCGCAAATCCGCAAGTGACCTTGCGATATAATCCGCTATAAGTTGCGTGCGGCAATACAGCAAAACCTTTTTATCCACAAAATGCGGGGCAACGTCTTCGCATATAAATTTTTGCGGGATGGTGACTGTAAACTCACTGCCCTCGCCGTAAACGCTTGTAACATCTATGCTTCCGCCCATTAGTTCAACAAGATTTTTTGTGATGGCAAGCCCCAGCCCCGTGCCTTCCACATTGCGGTTTTTCTCGAAATCGAACTGATTAAATTCGCCAAAAAGCGCGTCCAAATCTTCGGGTTTTATGCCAAGCCCCGTGTCGCGGATTTTCATTACAAGCATAACGGTATCGCCGCTTTTCTTGCCCGTAACGTCAAGGGAAAAATGCCCCTCACGCGTGTATTTCAGCGCGTTTGTTAAAATGTTAAGCAAAACTTGCCGCACCCGCACTTCGTCACCGAAAAGCATTGAGGGGATGTTGTGTTGCATATACACCGCAAACCGAACATCAGGGCTGGACATACGCATTTTTATGATATTTATAACATCCTGTATGGTGGAATGGAACAGATATTCCGAATTGGCAAGTTCCAGCTTGCCGCTTTCAACTTTTGAAAGGTCAAGGATATCGTTGATGATAGACAGCAAATGATTGCCCGATTGCCTTATGGTTGTAGCTTGCTCTTGTGCGGCGGGCGAAAGATTTTCGCGCAAAATAAGTTCTGTCATGCCAACTATGGCATTCATGGGTGTGCGGATTTCGTGGCTCATTTTAGACAGGAAATCGCTTTTTGCTTTTGAAGCGTTTTCGGCTCTGCGCTGTGATTCTTGCACGTGCTTTACTATATTGTTTGTGCTTTTTAACATCTCGTCGTAAATGCCGCCAAGGTGCGAGTCTTCAAATTTGTAGGCTGTGTCGCCGCTGGTCATGGCATTTTCGGCATTTTTAAAATTATCAAGAAGGATATTCAAAGTGCGTACAATTTCTAAAAACGCGTTTGCTACTTGGCTCATTTCGTCGTTGCGCTTAACGCGAAATTGTACATCAACATTGCCCCGCGCAACTTCCTTCGCGCTGTCGGACAAACCTTTAAGCGGCTTTAACGAACGGTGAATGATAAGCACAATAAGTATCGCACCCAAAACAATTCCCGTTACGGTAAGGCGCACCTCTTGTACAATCATGGCGTATACGTCCTCTACCGCGTCGGCATCAAAAAAACTTACGATAGTCCAGTTAAGCCCCGCATCGTGGGTTACGTACGCAACTTTGTCTATGCCCGTTAGTGCGGAATTGTGGAAGAACATCGTATCCATGGGAATTTCGCCGAAAGCTTCTATTACACCAAGGTCGTTTACGTGGCGGCCTGTGTAAGCTTCGGGACGGGTGGAAAAAAAGATAACGCCGGAACGGTCTGCAATGTTAATGAAGCTGTCGTATGCCTGAATAAACTCCCGCAGGAAAAATTCCATGCGTTGCGTGTTGCCCGTTAGCGCAACAAAACCAAGCACCTCATCGCCAACCATTACGGGTTGTGTAAACATGAACTGCAACTGCCCGCTTACGGGGCTTTCAAACACGGGAGAAACCCAGTTCCCCGCCTTTATTTCCTCGAAATATTGCGGAAACATTAAAATATCAGGCACGTCACCGTCGGGAACGGCTATTGCCCGTAAATTCAAATTAGCGTCAAAAGCCGCCATGTTTTCGTAAAACGGAAAGCCGCCCGCCTCGCGGTTTAAGCCGTTTAATATGGTTACAAGTTGCCAGTTTATATCGTAGTTTTCGCCGATAAGCCGGCGGCGTGCGTGTGCTGTTGCAATATCAAGCGTCCACCATGTGTAATGCCCCACGGTATCAAAGATGCCGAAAGTCATGTTTGCGTTGCCCTGTAACCGTTCCTCCAGAAGCAAATTCATTTGTTCCCGAATTTGCTCTGCCCTGATGGATGTAAGTGCCACGGTTGCAACTGTTACAACCATTGCGACAATAATTACAATGCGGGACTTTACCGTTAGGTTATTTACTAACTTGTGTATCATACTTCTACCCCTTAATTTCCTCAGAAATACGGTTAAATTCAGGATTGATTTTTTCAAACAAGTCCACAAGCTGAGGGTCGAAATGGGTGCCGCGCCCTTCAAGTATAATTGCCGTGGCTTTTTCGTGGTTGAAAGCGGCTTTGTACGGGCGTGTTTCAACGAGGGCATCGTATACATCGCCTATTGCCATCATGCGCCCCAAAAGCGGTATCGTTTCGCCTGCCAAGCCTTCGGGATAGCCGCTTCCGTCCCATTTTTCGTGGTGTGCCACGGCAAAAATTTTAGCGTATTCCAAAAAATCGGATTCTGACGTTTTATCTATGAGGCGTTGGATTACTTTGCCGCCAAAAGTTGTATGCTTTTTGATTATTTCAAACTCTTCGGGGTCAAGTTTTGCGGGCTTGTTTAAAATAGCGTCGCTTACGGAAATCTTGCCAACATCGTGCAACTGGCAAGACAGCAAAACATGGTCTTCGTCCATCAGCGAAACTTCGCGCTTATACACGTCGTGTTCTTTCATTGCGTCCATCAGAACTTTTATATACTGCTGTGTGCGAACTATATGGCCGCCCGTTATCGCGTCCCTATACTCCACAAGTTCTGCCATTGTGGAAAGAATTGCGTTTTTAAGCGTTACAACCGTTGTGGTTTTTTCGTCCACAATTTGCTCCAAATGACTGTTTAGAAGGATAAGTTCCCGCTTTTGCTCTACCAATATATGTTTTTGCTCTCGCACAAGCAAATGAATTTCCAGCCTTTTTAACAAAAGCGGCGGCGAAAACGGCTTTGCAATGTAGTCTACCGCGCCCATGGAAAGGCCTTTAAGTTCCGTTTCTTCCGCAGACAGCGCGGTTAAAAAAATAACGGGAATTTCTGCGGTGTAGTTGTTTGCCTTTAAAATTTCTATGGCTTGATATCCGTCCATCTCCGGCATATTAACGTCCAGCAAAATTAAATCCGGCGCGATGTTTTCAAGCATATTAAACATTCCCTGCGCGGAATTTAGAGTAAACACGTTATATGTACCCGACAACGCTTTTTTTCCAATAGTCAGATTTGTTATATCATCATCTACCAAAAAAATTGTTTTACGTTGATTATCCATTGTTGACTCCCTTGTGAAGACGTGTTTCCCCTGTCATGAATTTTAACCGAAAAGCTGTATTTTTGCAAGTCCTTGAAAAACATACTTGACATATATGAAAATATGGAATACAATCCATTGCATACTAAACATATATGAATGGAGGTAATTAACATGAGGAAGTTTTTTGTGATGTTTGCTCTGCTATTTCTTACGGCTTGCGGCGATAATGCGGGCAACGAAGTGGACAGGGTTATCCGTTTGGGCTTTGAAGGAGGACTTTGCCAAGGCGCGATACCTCTTGCTCACATTAAAGGTTTTTTTGCGGAAGAAGGACTTGAAACAGAAATTGTTGTAACGGGCGACTTGGTAAGTTCCCGCGATGCATTGATGGCGGGGCATATTGATACCGTTGCGGGAATGCTTGCGGGCTGGTTTGTTCCCGTGACGCAAGGGCTTGACATACAGTTTACTTTGGGCTTGCACACGGGCTGTGCCTCGGCGTTTGTGCTTGCGGATTCTGCGATAACGGAATTTGAACGAGGGCAGGAAATTGCAGTAAGCGGCGCGATTGGCGGAGCGTTTCATAATATAGCGTTGCGTTTTGTGTACAGACAGGGGCTTGCGCCCGAGGATTTCACTTGGCGCGACTTCCCCGCCGCCGAAGCGGTGATTGCTTTGCAAAACGGAACGGTGCAGGTTGCGGTAATCCCCGACCAAGTTGGAAAACGCTTTGTGGATGAAGGAATTTTGCGCGTTATCCGTTCCCTTGACGACGCGGATTTTGCGGATGATACCTGCTGCGTACTTGGCATGACAGGGCAGTTTATCGCACAAAATCCCGAAACCGCCGCAAAAATTACCCGCGCCGTCTACCGTGCGTCACGCTGGATTGACGCAAGTGACGAAAACAAAACAGCGGCAGTACTTCTCTTAAAAGAACACGATTTTGTAAGCGCGGCGGTGGATGTAGACTACGTTGCGGGGCTTATGCGCAATTGGCGTTGGGGAATGCCCCATTATTTGACGGAGCAAACTCTTGCGGTATCTATCGCAGAATATCAGGCAATGGGCGTGATTAACCCCGACTTAGAGCCGTATGTAATAAAGGCGCAGGTGTGGCATCCGTTTACGGTTTCCTTTGACGGTTTTGCTTCGTTGCCGCCTTCGGATTTTATCGCAACGCAATTTTCACAGCTACCCGACGCGGAATTTGAATACATCAGATTGGTTTGCTGTGCATAGGGGTGGAATAACGTGAGAAATTATTTAGTATCCGTGTTGCCCGCGGTTGTTTCCGTTTTGATAATCGCGCAGTACTTACTTGTGCCGAACTTTCGCCAATTTACTGCGTTAGACCAAAACGCGCCGTCAAATACATTCGTGTGGTTTATGGGATTTTTTGTGGTTTTGTTTTCCGCGTGGTATGTTGCGGGGTTTTTCTCAAAACGTGCCGCAAAAGCATTGCGGAAACGCGCCCCGATTTTTACCGCCGTTTTGCTGTTGTTGCTTGCCTATGACTGGGCAACGCTTTCTGCGGGGATGTTGCCGCAACCCTTTGTGCCGTGGCCGGACGCTATTCTTAACGCGATAATCCGCGACAGGGAAATTCTTGCGCGTTCGGTTTTTCACTCACTGCGGCTGTTGTTTACGGGCTACGGAATTGGTGCCGCCCTTGGGATAATTTGCGGCGTTGCGGCGGGGAGTTCGGAAAAAATACGGTATTGGATTAGCCCTGTTGTAAAGGTTTTAGGCTCTATTCCCGCGGTAACGTGGCTGCCTGTTATTTTGGTTTTGTCGGCAAGTTTGTTCCAAGGCGCGGTTTTTCTTATCGCGCTGGCGGTGTGGTATCCCGTCACTTCCACCACAATGAACGGCGTATTAAATGTTCCCAAGGGCACGTTTGAGGCGGCGGCTACCTTCGGCGTTTCCAAGATTGGCATGATTTTTAAGGTTGCAATTCCTGCGTCGTCCCCTTTCATTTTTCAGGGGTTGACGCAGGGAATGTCTATCGCCTGTACCGCGCTTCTTATCGCGGAATTAATGGGCGTGGAAGCGGGACTTGGCTGGTACATTAACTGGCAGCGCGGCTGGGCAGATTTCGCGGCTATGTACGGTGCAGTGGTGATTATATGTATCACATTTTTTGCGGTAAACGCGGTGCTTAACGTGATAAAAAGCCGCGTTTTGCGCTGGAAGGAGGGCGGCTGATATGAACGGAAAAATTGAAATAAACCGCCTTAACAAGGTGTTTAAGCGGGCAGACACGGCAGAAAATTTTTGCGCAATTGAAGATTTAAGCCTTGAGATTGAATCGGGCGAGTTTGTATCTATTGTAGGCACAAGCGGTTGCGGAAAATCCACTTTGCTTAGAATTATCGCGGGGCTTGAAACGCCCACCCACGGCGAAGTTTTATGCGGCGGAAACACAGTAAGCGGCACAAGCCCATCACGGGGAATGGTTTTTCAGGAACACACATTGTTTCCGTGGATGAGTGTGCGCAAAAATATCGTTTTTGCACTAAAGTCTGCGGGACGATTTAAAATGTTCGGCGGGGATGTTGACACCCTTTTGGAAACGGCGGGGCTTACGGATTTCGCAAATTCATTCCCGCACCAGCTTTCGGGCGGAATGCGCCAACGTGCCGCGCTTATCCGTTCCCTTGCCGTGTCGCCGGATGTTCTTCTGCTGGACGAACCGTTGGGCGCGCTGGACAGCTTTACCCGCATGGTCTTACAAGACGAAATAATCCGCCTGTGGAAAGAACGCGGCAACACAATGCTTCTAATCACCCACGATGTAGACGAGGCGGTGTACCTCAGCAACCGAATCATAGTGATGTCTCCGCGCCCCGGGCGCATTGCAGAAATCGTTTCCGTTCCCATGTCCTATCCGCGAAACCGCGGCGCGTCCGAGTTCGCGCAACTGCGCACACGCTTGCTTAAACGCCTTAACTTCGCGTCCGACACGCAAATGGATTATTATTTGTAGTATTGCCGATTTCTTGCAAATTAGCTTTCTGCCGATTATACTTCTACCGAAAAGACGCAAGATAATAACCATCTTAGGAAATTCGGGGCGTGATTTGCAATGAAACGAATTAACAAAACCGCGGTGTTTTTTATTATTACCACGATATCTATGTTTGCGATGGTTTGGTTTGGCGTAAACAGTCATATTGATTTTGGTTTTAACAGAAATATCGGCGTAGAGTTTTTGACGGCGCGTGTTGTGGAAGTTGTGACGGACGAAACTTTTTTCAACCCGGAAGCGGGACGGCATATAGGGCGGCAGGAATTGCGAGTGGAACTGTTGGCAGGGGCGCGGCGCGGAGAGGTTGTTAGTGCGTCCAATCAGCTTTTTTTGCAGCACGGAGTTTTTGCACAACCCGGTACGCGGCTTGTGCTTTGGTTTGAACAGCATGACGGCGATGAATATTTTGCGCGGGTGCATGACCACGAACGCGCACCTACAATATATGTCATTGTGATTTTGTTTTTCGGCTTGCTTGCGGCAGTGTTCGGCAAGGCAGGTTTGCGTTCTGCGTTCGGGCTTATTTTTACGTTTGTGGTTATAATGTTCCTTCTTATTCCGCTTATCACTTTTGGTTGGCCGCCCGCGCTTTTAACCGTCGGACTGTCCTTTGTTATAGTAACCGTCACGCTTATTGCAATCATGGGGTTTGAGAAAAAAACTTATGTAAGTTTGGCGGGAACGGTTATAGGGATTGCGTTTTATTGCCTGTTTTATTTGATGATAAGTGCGGCGTTGCACGTTACAGGGTTTAATGTGCCTGAAATGAGTACGCTTTTGGTTTTTGGCGCGGGAACGGATATGGGTGTGGGCATTAGAGAATTTTTGTTTTGCGGTATTCTTATTGCTTCACTTGGGGCGATTATGGACGTTTCGGTTTCCCTTGCTTCCGTAACGGCGGAAATTAGCGAAACAAACCCAAACTCGGGGTTCAAAAAATTGTTTGCATCGGGTATGAAAATTGGGCGTGACTTAATCGGCTCGTCGGCGAACACGCTTATTTTGGCGTTTACGGGTACGTTTTTTATCACGCTTATCATGTTCCGTATCAATAATTTTCCGTATCATATGGTGGTTCACCAATCCGACATTGCTATAGAGGTTCTGCGGTCGGTATCGGCTTCCGCCGCTATGGTTTTGTGTGCGCCCGCCACTTCTATTATTGCTTCATATGTATATGCGGGCAAAGAGAAGGGAAAAAAATAACATTCTCCATTTTACAAACTTTTAACCAAACGTTTACCAAAACCGCATAGCGGTTTTTTTTATGCTGTACTAAGCTCCAGACTGAGGACGCTGTATGCGTCAAAAATTGACTCCGAGGAGGGATTGCCGCCATGACTGTAAAAATACTTACACAGCATAGAAGAAAAGCATTGTCTTTAATTGTTGCGTTTGTCATGGTTTTTGGGACTGTAACACCGGCGATTGGCGCGGTGTATCAGTCACAAACAACAGAGCCGGAAATAATGACGGCTTCAATTGAGCCGTTTAATGCGGCTTCGTTTTACTGGAACTTGAACCTTACCCCGGGTGCAACCGTGGAAGTTATGCGCTTCACATGGCACACGCGCCAAAGTACGGGAAGCATCAGGGTTTGGCCGCAAGGTTATCCTGAAGAAGCAAGAACGGTTGCCGCAACAAACACTGCGCGCCGCTCCGGAACCGGCTACAGGGTAAACCAAGTTACACTGGAGGGGCTTACTCCCGAAACTGTGTATGTTTATGAAATAATCGCGGGTAGCAGTGTTTCTGCCCAAAAAACTTTCCGCACAGGCGGAGCAGACACATTCCAATTCATGATAGCGGGCGATGTGCAAATCGGAGTAGGTCATGCGGGTATGCCGGGTGTTACGCCGGGAGGCGTTCAGGGCTTAACGAATGACGGTATCGGTTGGCGCAACACATTGGATGTAGCTGTAAATGCTTTCCCCGAAATGGAATTTATTTTATCCGTGGGCGACCAAATTCAAACACAATCAGGAACAAGTGCGGCAAACCTAAGCAATTCGCAGTTAAGATATGACTTGCTGATGGCTCCGCCGCAACTTCATAATCTGCCATTTGCCCCCGTTGTGGGCAACCACGACAACACGGGCTCGAACCAAGAGTTGTGGCATCAGCACTACAATACCCCAATTCCCTCAGGTACGGGAGTAACGCAAGGAAACTTCCTTCGCTTTGGGGCAAATGCAACCCAGTTCGATTACTGGTTTCGTTGGGGCAATGTACTGTTCATCGTGCTGGATTCAAACACACGCACATGGGCAGGCGGACGGCAACCATTCTTTGAAAGTGCGATAGCGCAAAACGAATGCGCCGAGTGGAGAGTAGTATCCTTCCACCATCCGCCGTACTCTGCATACAGGATTCTTAGCGGAAGCGGCGCAGATGCCGCAAAAATGCAAATTATCAACAACTGGGCTCCTGTTTTCCAAGCAAATGATATTGACATAGTTCTGAATGGGCATTGCCATTCATATTCGCGCACACACCAAATGATTAGCAATGTCGCACAGCTTAACCAACGTTGGCTGGACGCAGACGGCAATATTCATCACGGAAATTATGGCGCGTACCACAACGCAGTTTTGAATCCCACAGGCATTGTTTACATCGCGTTTAACAGTGCAAGCGGTAGCGGATTCTACAATGTACGTAATATGGCACCGCGATTTTACCTTTCAAGATACAACCAAAATTTCCGCCGCAATTTCACCGTTGTAGATGTTACACCCGTAAGTTTTTCTGTTGCTACCTACCAAGTAAACGATGACGGTTCACATTCTATGGTGGATGTTTACACAATCGTTCGCGGCGGTGATAACAATGTTGTTCCCGCAGGGTTTGAAGTGCCTGTTATGGGCGGCGTCGGCGCGGCTAACGAAATAGAGCGCGTTGCACAACCTGCGGCAGTAACAGGCGTTGCAAGAACCGCCCCCGCAACTGCGGCAGGCTGGAACTTGCCCGCAACGGTACGCATTGAAACAACCGTTTCCAATAACGTAGGCGGACAACTTGGCACAATCCGTAACCGCACCGATACCTACCGCGAACAAACACGGCCGGTAAACGCGAGGGTAGACTGGCTTGTTTCAGAATCCGCATTTGACCCGGAAAATCCGTTACAACAAACAGTTACGGTATCGGGCGAAATAATTTTGCCTAACGGCGTTTCAAACACGGCAGGGCATACGGCACAAGTTCAAGTGACTATAGCGGGCGAGCCTGTTCCGCCACCGCCCCCACCACCGCCACCGGCAGGAATGATTATCCTTTCAGACTTCGGCTCTTACTACCATTTTTACGGCAGAATGAACGCGGCATTCCATGCAGGTTCGCTTGACCCCGCTGTGTTTACCACATGGCCAAGTATTCCTACCGCCGCAGGCTTTGGTACACCCGCAAGCGGTTCGGGTCTTACACTTGCACACACCATCCCAACAGGCGTTGGTGCGCATAATCAAATGCACAGCGGCTCTAACCGCCACCCGTGGACGTACTTCAGCCGTACATTCTATGTACCTGCCCACATTTGCTTAAACAGCATTGGCAACGCAGGCGGCAGACACCAAGTTGATGATGCAATGATTATCTTCATCAACGGCGTTGAAGTTTACAGATGGAATGCGTTTAGCAGTACCGCAACAGGCAATCCAAGCCAAGCCGCCGCCCCTGTTATTATGGGTGACACAATTACTTGGAATCATTTTGCAGGGCGCAACTCGGACGCAGCAAACCGAACATTTAATATCAACAGCGACTTTAACAACCGCGACTCCGGATACGCTGCAATGATGGCAGGTAATCTGCATGATGCGGCTTCCCGCACAAACTTGGAAAACGCACTGCAACCGGGCGTGAATGTTATAACCGCCGTGATGGGGCAAAACGCACAAGCCAGTTCCGACCTTTGGTTTAACCTTGAGTTCCACATTGCCTACTCCGATTGCGAATGTGTAACACCCGTTGATAGGGAAGTTCTTGCGGCAAAAGTAACTGCGGCAAATGCCCGTATACAGGCAACCTACACGACCGCAAGTTGGACACCGTTTGCGACAGCTCTTGCCACAGCGGTAACGGTTCTTGCAGATGAAAATGCAACCCAAGAAGCGGTTGACGCGGCAGAAAGCAACCTTCGCGGCGCGTACAATGCACTGGTCGTATATGTACCTGCCGTAAACTTTGCGGCACTGCAAGCAAAAGTAACTGCGGCAAATGCCCGCGTACAGGCAAGCTACACGCCCGAAAGCTGGACACCGTTTTCGGCGGCTCTTGCCACAGCGGTAACGGTTCTTGCAAACGAAAGCGCGGCACAAAATGCGGTTGATGCGGCAGAAAGTAATCTGCGTATCGCGTACAACGCGCTGGTAATATACGAACCGTATGAACCATACGTGCCGTATGTACCAACCATAAACCGCACCGCGCTTGCAAGCGCAATCTACAATGCCGAAGGCAGAGTACGTGCGGCATACACCGATGCAACGTGGAATCTAATGCAAAGGACATTGGTGCAGGCGCGGAATGTGTACGGCAACGCAAATGCTACCCAAGCCCAAGTTGATTCCGCAACAAACAATCTAAGCACAACACTTGGTAACTTGCGCCCGTCTGCTGTTACACCCCCGCCGCCCCCGATAAACAGAGGCGCGTTGGGCAATGCAATAGCTGATGCAGAGGGCAGAACGCAAGCAAACTATAACCCCGCAACATGGACGCTTATGCAAAGAACATTGGTGCAAGCGCGGAATATGTACAACAATGCAAGTGCCGCCCAAGCCCAAATTGACACTGCGGCAAGCACCCTTAATACCGCACTTGGTAATCTGCGTCCTCGCTAACTAACAAAAAAATCTAAAAACTGAAAGGTGATTTGAATGATAAACGCAAAAAAACAAAAACGATTAACACTTGTTTCTATCCTCTCTGTATGTATCCTCCTTGCGGGTTCGGCATTCGCGCTTACACCCGGTACACTTGAAATCTTTGGTATGATTGGTGTTGGCGATGCAACATTAAATGTTGTTTGGCAATCTGCCGCAACAAGCGGAACAGGCTCTGTTTCCGTAAACGATGCAACAATCGTAGACAGCCTTTTCGGTGATGCAAACCACGGAATCGACTGGGCTATAGCGTTTGCAAGCGAAGGTTCTGCAACGCTTACGGCAACGGCAAGAAACACAGGCACAACCCCCGCAAACATTACAGCCGCCGATTATTTTTGGCTTGACAATGACACCAGCCTTGATGTTTCCATAAACGACACAGCTTTTGTTGGGGTACTTGCCCCCGGCGCAACATCAGGCAATCTTGTTGTAACGGTAACATGGTTCGGCGCATCGGAAGGCATATCCACATTCTCCTTCGACGACATAATGGACTACGACATCTTGGGCTCGCTCATGATTGACATTGTGTACGAGGCCGCAAACTAATACCTCTCTTTCCAAATTTTACAGCACTTAAACATGGCGGCCTGTCACACGGGTCGCCATGTTTTGTGTTATATTTGTTTCGGAGGTTGGCTCATGAAAACACAAGCCCGTAATTTAACCATAATCGTATGTATTTCTTTGCTTCTTACGCAAGCGGCTTTTTTGTTCATCCCAATTGATTTTGTAACGCTTTACGGTTTGGCGTTCCGTCCGCTTGTTTTCGGGACACTTGCGATTGTGACAGGCGTGTACATGGGTAGTATTCGCCCCACGCGCAAAGACCGTGCGGCAAATACCCTTGCCGCCTTGTCTGTTTCGCTGTTCGGCATTGTTATTCTTGCTATGGCAATTCTGTTTGGCGCGGGAAGAAACGCAATGACCCCTAATTTGCAAATTGTTATCCGTAACCTGTGGCAAGTCGGTTCTGTTGTTATTTTTGGGGAATATATACGGTACAAACTGATTAAAGGCATCGACCGCGAAAACCGCGAAAAAATTATCGTCGCGCTAACGATTGTCTTGGCATTTTGCCAAATGGACGCCTTGCGAATGTTTCTTAACGCAAATATTTCTTTCACCACGTTTTTTTTTGAATCGTTTTTTGTCGCGCTTGTGGTAAGTGCGGCGGCAAGTTATATCGCGTTGGAGGGTAATTTTTATTCACAGCTTGCGGTAATTTTTACCCATACGATTGCCGTGCCGTATTTTCTGCCTATTTTGCCGAATGTCCCGTCTCTTGTATGGGCACTTGTGCAGGGCGGCGCGATTCTTGCTACCGCCGCTGTTTTCCGCACAACCCTCAGTACAAAGCAGGGAAATGTTAGCGCAAGGGAAAAACGGGCGGCGAAATACGAGAAAAAAAGCATTGCAAGTTTTGCGGCATCGGCGGCGATTGTAATTTTTGCAGGAGCGTTTTTTCTTGGTGTGTTTCCAATTTACCCTGTGGTTGTTCTAACGGGTTCGATGTCGGGGGCGTTTGAGCGGGGCAGTATTGTTTTTGTAGAGCGTGTACCAAGCGGCAAGGCTTTTACCTATGTTGAAGAAGGTGACATAATACATTTTCTAAGCCAAACGGGGGTAGCATATGTTCACCGCGTAATTGATTTTGTAACAGACGGCTACGGGCAACGAAGTTATATTACACGCGGGGATGCAAGCCCCGTGCAAGACCCTTTTCCCGTACCGCCAAGCCATGTTCTCGGCATAGTACGCGGGCAGTTGCCGTTCGTGGGTTATCCGTATATAATTTTCCGCAGTAATATATGAAATGAGTTGGTGAAATGAAACGGACTTCGGTTTTTTTTGCGGTGTGCATCGCTGTTCTTGTTATATTGGGTGCGGTGCGTATTTCCGCGCAGTTTTCCCAAAACGAACCCGTTACCGCAACAGGGCGGCAAAATTTGAACTTCCGCGTTTTTTATTCCGAAAACACAATCTTTGGCGAAAACCCGATTTCATCAAACTTGGATTTTTTAATGTCATACACGGATTTTATTGAAATTGACAATAATTTTTCCGCAAACTTCAGCGAAGAAGCAACGGTTTTATTTACATACCTTGCGGAAAAAAGATTGGTTGTTCGCCCGATTGGCGGCGGCAATATTATTTTTGAAGAGATTTTCCCACTCTCGGATGTTCGCGGAGAAAGCATAACGGATAACTTCACGCTACACAGCGACACATACAGGATAGAGCCGCAAACTTACATCGAGAGATTTCTTTATTTTGTGCAAGACCAAGCACGGCAAAAGGCGGCGGCAAATTCCATCGCCCAAGCCTTGCGCGGGTTTTCGGCGGAACTGCACATAGATTTTACACATACATTGCGTTCGTCTGCGGGAATGAACGAAACGGTTACAAGCGGCCTTGTTATGGAGCTTACGTCCGAAATTTACACCCTTGCCGCAACAGGTACGCCCGACTTCGCATGGACAAGCGGCATTCCCGCAAACGAAACGCCAATTACCACCGGGATGGTTTTGCTGTTTTCGGCAGCATTTTTAATATGCGTGTATGGTTTTCTGCGTAGTGTAAAATCTCACGGAAGCGACACCCGCGAAGAAGCCGCAATTTTCAAAAAATACGAAAACGAAATAATCATGTACGACAGTTCCATATTAAGCGAATGCCGCCACGTACCGCTTAGGGTTCGTGAATTTGGCGAGCTTGTAAAACTTGCGTTAAATTTGAACAAACATATCATGTGCTACAGTACCGATACTTACACGGAATTTGTGGTAATTGCAGACGACTTTGCCGCGTTTTATGAAATAGGAAGCAAAGAAAAAATTGCCGCCAAAGAAACGGTATCTTTATAAAGTTTTTACAGAAACACGGCTGAAAATTTTACATATCATTCGTATAATTTAATTGCAAATATGAAGGGTGGGACGCTATGAAAAAAGCAGAAAGACGCTTGACTATTGTTTTGTCGGCGGTGATGTTTGTTTTCCTTGTCGGAACGGCTTACGCCCTTGCAAGCGGAAACCTAGCCCTTATGGGAACGGTGGTAATTGAACCGCGGCTTACGCTGGAATGGGTTGATTATTCCGTTACGGGAGAGGGCAATCGGATTGAGTCCTCTGCCGATGGGCAGAGCTTGTCGTTTTGGCTTACCTTCGCAGGAATCGGCGATACAACAACCATCACAGCCGCAATGGAAAACACGGGAGCGGTGCCTGTAATCACCGCAGGCTCATGGAGTGATAATCTGCAATCTGCAATTAACGCCGCGTTGCCCTACGGTTTTGAAGTTGAAGCCATCATTGGGGTTTATACAAACATGTTCGTAGACCCGGGCATGATAAGCCCGCCGCAGAATACCGTGATTAAATTAACTTCCGTATGCGCCGCCCACGACCATGAAGCAGAACCGATAAACGCGCAGTTTTCAATTACATTAGATTACACAGCAGGGTAAGGGGGGATGTTCTGATATGAAAAAACAACTGGCACTGGCTATGGTTTTTGTTTTGGTTGCAGGAATAATAGGGGCAGTCCCCCCTGTCTTTGCGGCAGAAGAAATCACTGCGCAAAACGCACTGCAATATGCAATCAGCAATTCGTCCCCCGGCGCGCTTACGGTTATAGAAATCTCGGACGATATTGAAATAACGGGCGAACCCATCCGCATTTACGGCGGGCGGAATATCGCGCTTATAACAACAGTTCCAAGCGGTGTTACAATTTCACGCACTGCGGGAAGCGACAGACACTTTATTGTAGGCGAAAATTCATACCTTTCCCTTGGCACAAGATATGGCGAAAATAATATATCCGTAACCCGCCCGTACGGCACGGAAGGTATCGGCGGCGGAGTGCTTGTGCAAGCGGGCGGTCGCTTCACAATGTATGGCGGCAAAATTTCCGGCAATACTGCCGCACCATTCGGCGGCGGCGTAGAGGTAAGCGGAAACCACGCCTCGTTTATCATGCACGGCGGCACAATAAGCGGAAATCACGCACCGTATGGCGGAGGGGTTCGCATAACAGGCGGCAACTCCACGTTTAATATGTACGGCGGCGCGATAACAGGCAACACATCACGCTTCGGCGGCGGCGCGGAAGTTCGCGGCACGGGCGGCAATTTCGGCGTTCCTGTCAACGCCGCGTTCAATATGCACGGCGGCACAATTTCCGACAACACCGCAGAAATACAAGGCGGCGGAATAATTATCGCAAACGCGATTTTTAATATGTACGATGGTGAAATAAACTTTAATTCCGCACACGAGGCGGGTGGCGTTTTCGCGCTGGTACGCAGTACCTTTGTCATGAGCGGCGGCGCGGTACACGACAACATTTGCAGAGTACCCGCCAATGTTGCGCGTGACAGCGGAAGCACCACAATTTACAGCGGCGTAAACTTGGTTGCGGTACGCGGCGGCGTGGGCGCAACAGGTACAGGATTCCACGCCGAAGGGCGCGAAGTAACCGTTTTTGCGGGCGAACCCCCATCAGGAAAACAATTTGCAAACTGGTGTTTTAATACGCCCGTTGATTTTGCAAACAACAGCAGTCCGACAGACAACCCCGCAACATTCATAATGCCAAACCGCAACGTAGTCGTCACGGCGTTTGAACCTTGCATATGCCCCTGCCCAAATTGCAACGAACACGATTGCATTTGTGAACTTGTAATAACCTTCAACGCAGGCAGAGGTTCGTTCCGCGCCAACGGAAAATATACCCGCTACCGCGACATTTCATATGGCGAAAGCATAGGGGAACTGTACCGAATGACGGCAATGTCACACCCATACGGATACAGATTTCTCGGTTGGTTTGAAGATATTTACGACTATTCCACCCGTTGGAAACCCAACGGCAGAGTAAGCCGAAACCGCACACTGTTTGCAAAATGGGTTTCTGTTCCCGCAGATTTTAGTGTAGGCGATGTAACCCGCGACAGACGCACTACTTCTTCCGACGCAACTGCAATGGCAAGATTCCTTGTAAGCACACACGGCAATAATTTCTGCATAATACAGTTGCAAGCACTGGAGCTTGAAGATTTCTGCGTTATCGCCGCAGACATAGACGGTGACGGCAAAATTACCATTGCCGACCTCATTTTGCTTAGAAGGTGGCTTGTAGGCCACAATGTACAGCACCAAATAGCGAAATAGGAAGTTTTTGCTTCTTGTGAAACCATTTCGTAAACTCGAACATTACAGATTCTTCACCCCATCCGCAACTGCCGCCGCCACGCCTTTATCAAGCGGGCTTGGCAAGATATTTTCTGCGGTGGGGTTTACATAATCCGCTATGGCTTTTGCGGCGGCGATTTTCATTTTTTCCGTGATGTCGTGCGCCCGTGCGTCCAGTATGCCGCGAAACACGCCGGGGAAGGCAAGCACATTGTTAATTTGATTTGGGAAGTCACTGCGCCCTGTGCCGACAATTGCTGCGCCGCCTGCTTTTGCCGCATCGGGCATGATTTCGGGGATTGGATTTGCCATTGCAAAAACGATTGCGTTTTTGTTCATGGTTGCTACCATTTCCGTGGTGACGCAATTTGCCGCCGACACGCCGATAAAAACATCCGCGCCGCGCATGGTTTGCGCAAGGCTTTCGCCGCTTTTCAGTTCGCCCTGCTTATCGCACAGGGAGATATTTTTTATTCCGTAGGCGGTGAGGAGTAAGGAGGTTGCCGTTCCCGCCGCACCCGCGCCGTTTATAACAACTTTAATATCATCGGCGTTTTTGCCCACGACTTTTAGGGAATTTATTAACGCCGCAAGCACAACAATTGCCGTGCCGTGCTGGTCGTCGTGGAAGATGGGAATGTCGCAAACTTCTTTTAGCTTGCGTTCGATTTCAAAACAGCGGGGCGCGGCGATATCTTCCAAATTTATGCCGCCGAAACTGCCCGCAAGCAACTGAATTGTTCGCACAATTTCGTCCGTGTCCTTGGAGCGAATGCACAGCGGAATTGCGTCCACCCCAGCCAATTCTTTGAACAAAACCGCCTTGCCCTCCATCACGGGCATTGCCGCTTCCGCGCCAATGTCGCCAAGCCCCAAAACCGCCGTGCCGTCTGTTACCACGGCGATTGTGTTGTGGCGGCGAGTTAGCTCGTAGCTTTTGCTTGTGTCCTTCGCAATTTCCAAGCAAGGTTGCGCAACACCCGGCGTATATGCAAGCGCAAGGGCTTCCCGCGTGTCAACGGGAACGCGGCTGACCATTTCAATTTTGCCGCGCCATTCGTAGTGCTTTTTCAGCGATTCTTCAGCGTAATTCATATACATTCCCCCCGAAACTGTCTATTGCAACAACCAGCGGCATATCGCGGACGGTTAGCCGCCGCACCGCTTCCGTTCCCAAATCCTCGAACGCTACAATCTCGCTTTTTTCCACGCACAACGATAACAGCGCGCCCGCGCCGCCAACCGCCGTAAGATACACCCCGCCGTGTTCGCGGATTGCATTAATGACGGCTTGGGAACGGTTGCCCTTGCCAATCATAATTTTTACGCCCGATTTTATTAAACGCGGCGCGTAAGCGTCCATGCGCCCGCTTGTGGTTGGCCCGATTGACCCAATCACCCGCCCCGGCGGCGCAGGGCAAGGCCCTGCATAGTACACCGCGCCGTCAAACGGGAGCGGTTTGCCCTCGTCCAGCAATTGCACCAGACGCTTGTGCGCCGCGTCACGCGCAGTATATATCACGCCCGTAAATGAAATTTCATCACCCGCACGCAAGTTTTCAGGTATCACAAAACCACCGCCTTATGCCGCGTAACATGACAGCCGATATTTACCGCAACGGGCAAGCCCGCAATATGTGTTGGATATGTTAAAACATTCACGCCGAGGGCGGTAGTTTTTCCGCCGTAACCCGCCGCGCCGATTCCCAACGAGTTAATGCGTTCCAGCAAACGCGATTCAACTTCTGCCCACTCTTTTTCTTCGTTCGCGCTGTCTACATCCCGCAACAACGCCTTTTTCGCAAGCAATGCCGCTTTTTCCATAGTGCCGCCAACGCCAACGCCAACCACTATTGGCGGGCAGGGGTTAGCCTCCGCAAGCCGCACGGTTTCCGTCACAAAATCCATAACGCCCGCAAGTCCGTCGGACGGGTTAAGCATACGAACCGCGCTCATGTTTTCGCTTCCGAAACCCTTTGGCGCAACGGTTATTTCCAGTTGAGAACCCGCCGCAAACTCGTAATGAATTACCGCGGGGGTATTGTCGCCCGTGTTTTTGCGGCTTATCGGGTCGTGAACAACGCTGTTGCGGAAATATCCGTCCTTGTACCCGCGCCGAACACCCTCGTTAATTGCCGCTTCAATATCACCGTTTATGTGGGAATCCCGCCCGATTGTAACGAAAACAACAGCCATTCCCGTATCTTGGCAAATGGGCAGGTTTTCGCGTTTTGCAACATCTGCGTTTTTCAGCAACGTTTCCAGCACGGAACGCGCAAGTTTAGACTCCTCCGCGTCCCGCGCATTTTCCAGCGCACGGCGAATATCTGCACTAATCTCCACATTCGCCCCAATACACAGTTTTGCTACCGCATCCGTTATTTGTTCAGGCTCAATTATTCGCATAACAATCCACCTTTAAGTTCTCGGGGCTCTGCCCCGAACCCCGGAAACTTTTGAAAAAGTTTCATCAAAACTTTGACTCAAAACCGCGCATATGCGCGGTTTTGGAATTACGTAAATGGTTTACCTCTAGTCCATGTTAAAGTTTTTTGTCGAACTTTTTTTCAAAAAAGTTCGTGGGGGGTTTGGGGGCAACGCCCCCAAGAATTATTCACGCACTAAAAATTGTTCAACCTCTTCAATTGCCGCAAGAACCGCGCTTTCCGCAGGACCGCCTGTGATGTTCCGCGCATTTACGCAAGCCTGCGCCGTAATTGCCGCAAAAACCGTTTCGTTGAAAACGGGCGAAATATTTTTGTATTCGTCAAGTGTTAAATCGTCCAGTTTGGTGCTTTTTTCGATGGCGTACAAAACAAGCCGCCCCGTTATTTCGTGGGCGTCACGGAAGGTTGTCCCGTTTTTAACAAGCCAGTCCGCAACATCTGTGGCGTTTGTATATCCTTCTCTCGCTCCGTCAAACATTTTTTGCGTCTTAAATGTGAGCGTTTCCACCATGCCGCTAAATACCGTCAAGCAAGCCGTTGCTGTGTCTGCCGCATCGAAGACGGCTTCTTTGTCCTCTTGCATATCCTTGTTGTAGGCAAGTGGAAGCCCCTTCATCACGGTAAGAAGCGCGATAAGCGAACCGTATACGCGCCCCGTTTTGCCGCGAATAAGCTCTGCCATATCGGGGTTTTTTTTCTGCGGCATGATGGACGAGCCTGTGGAATAGGCGTCTGCCATTTCCACAAAGCCGAATGAATCCGACGACCAAATAATTAATTCTTCGCAAAAACGGCTAAGGTGCATCATCGTAATTGACAACGCCGAAACAAATTCTATGCAAAAATCACGGTCGGAAACCGCGTCCATGCTGTTTGCGGTGACGGCGGCAAAATTTAATTTTCCCGCAACAAATTCGCGGTCAATCGGATAGGTTGTTGCCGCCAACGCACCCGCGCCCAGCGGCATAACATCCACACGTTTGCAACAATCCGCAAGCCGCTCGTAATCTCGCCTGAACATTTGCACATACGCCATTAAATGATGCGCAATTGTAACGGGCTGTGCCAACTGCAAGTGCGTGTAGCCCGGCATAATGTCTTTTGTGTGCTTTTTTGCAAGGGCAAGCAAAACGCGCAACAAATCTGCAAGCAATTTTTTCAGCGCGGATATTTCTTCCTTTACATACATCCGCATATCCAGCGCGACTTGGTCGTTGCGGCTGCGCCCTGTGTGAAGCCGCCGCCCCGCGTCACCAATACGCGAAATTAATTCCGCTTCCACAAAGGAGTGTATGTCCTCCGCGCTTGAATCAAAGACCAGCTTGCCGTTTTCAATGTCTGCAAGAACGCCTTTTAGCGCGTCCACAATCGCGGAAGAATCCGCATTGGGGATAATCCCCTGCTTTCCCAGCATTTCCGCGTGTGCCATACTGCCTGTTATATCTTGTTTGTACAATCTTTTGTCGAACGATATTGACGAATGAAACGAATTTGCCGCCTCGTTTACTTCGCCCGTAAATCTTCCGCCCCAGAGTTTCATTTGTGTTCACTCGCTTTCATTGCGCGAACTTTTATAGGAAGCCCCATCAGCGTGATAAATCCTTTGGAGTCTTTGTGGTCGTACAGGTCGCCCGTGGTGAAACTTGCGAGGTTTTCGCTGTAAAGCGAGTGCGGCGAAGTCGTACCTGCGGGAATGATATTGCCTTTGTATAATTTTAACTTAACCGTGCCGCTAACGGTTTCCTGCGTTTTTTCCACAAATGCGTTAAGCGCGTCAAACAGCGGCGTAAACCATTCGCCATTGTAAATTAAATCTGCAATGCGTTGGCCAACGATTGCTTTGAATGCCATTGTTTGGCGGTCTAAACAAAGCTGTTCCAGTTGGGCGTGTGCCGCGTAAAGAACTGTGCCGCCGGGAGTTTCGTATACGCCGCGTGATTTCATGCCTACAACGCGGTTTTCCACGATATCAATGATACCTACGCCGTTTCTGCCGCCCGCCGCATTTAATTTTTCCATAAGCGCGATTGGAGAAATTTTTTCGCCGTCCAGTTTTACGGGAACGCCCTTGTCAAATTCCAGCGTGATGTATTCGGGGGTGTCGGGGGCTTTTTCGGGCGAAACGGATAGTTGCAACAGGTGGTCGTAATTTGGTTCGTTTGCGGGGTCTTCCAGTTCCAACCCTTCGTGGGACAAGTGCCAGATATTATCGTCACGGCTGTAGCTTTGGTCTTTTTTCATGGGAACTTCTATGTTGCGTTTTTGCAGATACTCAACCGCGTCTTCACGGGATTGGATATCCCAAACACGCCACGGCGCGATAATTTCCATGTGGGGCGCGAATGCCATAAACGTAAGTTCAAAGCGAATTTGGTCGTTGCCCTTGCCCGTTGCGCCGTGACAGATTGCGTTCGCGCCGTGTTCCAACGCGATTTCTGCCAGTTTTTTTGCGATAAGAGGCCGCGCCGCCGATGTTCCAAGAAGATACTTCCCCTCGTACACCGCGTTTGCTTTAACCATCGGGTAAACGTAATCCGTGATAAATTCTTCGGTAACGTCCAAAACCAAGGCTTTGTTCGCGCCCGTTTTTAACGCCCGCGCTTCCACAGCGGCGGGGTCTTTGCATTGCCCTGCGTTTACGCAAACGGCAATAATTTCGCAACCCTCGTAATTTTCTTTAAGCCACGGAATTATCACCGTGGTATCCAACCCGCCCGAGTACGCCAATACAATCTTTTTCATTTCGTCACCTCTCGTTTTGTAATTTCATTTAAAAGCCCTAAAAATAATGGGTGTGGCCTATTTGGTCTGCTTTTAAATTCGGGGTGGAACTGCACCCCTACGAAAAACCGATTACTTGGAAGTTCTATTGCTTCCGCAAGATTGCCGTCCGGCGACACGCCGCAGATAGACAATCCGTTTTCAGATAAAACTTGGCGGTACGCATTGTTAAGTTCAAAACGATGCCTGTGCCGCTCGCTTATGGTATCGCTGTTGTACAGTTTGCGCAACAACGAACCCTTTTCAGTTTCACACGGGTACGCACCAAGCCGCATTGTTCCGCCGCTTCCCACGCGTCCAATTTGCTCTGCCATAATGTCGATTACCTTGTGCGCGGCAATTTCGTCAAATTCCGCAGAATTCGCGCCGTCAAGCCCGCAAACATTACGCGCAAATTCTATCACCGCCACTTGCATTCCAAGACATATTCCCAAAAACGGAATGTCATTTTCGCGGGCAAATTTGCAGGCGGCAATTTTTCCTTCAATGCCCCTGTCACCGAAACCGCCGGGGATTATCATGCCGTCAATGCCTGATAAATCCCCCAAGTTTTCGCTGTCTACCCATTTTATTTCTACTTTTGTACCCGCTTCAAACCCTGCGTGATTCAGGCTTTCTATTATGGAAAGATACGCGTCATGCAGTTTTACATACTTGCCCACAACGGCAACTTTCACGGTTTTTTGCCGCGATTCAACTTTTTGAAGCATGGTTTTCCAGTCGTTTAAATTTGGCGCGGGGATTTTGCCAAGCAATCCAAGTTCGCGACAAACGATTTCATCTAAGCCGTTTTCGTGAAGCATGATTGGCGCGGCGTAAAGGGAATCCAGCGTTATGTTTTCGATAACGCAATCGGGCTTGACATTGCAGAACAGCGCGATTTTCTCCTTTATGCTTTTGCCCACAGGTTCATCTGCGCGGGTCACGATGATATTCGGCGTGATACCGATAGAACGCAACTCTTTTACGGAATGTTGCGTAGGTTTGGATTTATGTTCGCCCGATGCTTTCAGATACGGGATTAGCGTAACGTGTACAAACAAACAGGACTGTTCAAAAGACACTTGCCGTATTGCTTCCAGAAACGGCTGGCTTTCGATATCGCCCACCGTGCCGCCGATTTCGGTTATAAGAATGTCAATTTCTTCCGACACGCCCGAGTAAATAAAATTCTTTATTTCCTGCGTAACATGGGGAATTACCTGCACCGTCCCGCCCAAATATCCCCCTGCGCGTTCGCGCTCCAGCACCGCAGAATACACCTTGCCCGATGTTAAATTGCTGTGCTTTGTCAAATTCTCGTCTATGAAACGCTCGTAATGCCCAAGGTCAAGGTCTGTTTCCGCACCGTCGTCTGTAACAAAAACTTCACCGTGCTGAAACGGACTCATTGTACCGGGGTCTACATTCATGTATGGGTCTAATTTTTGCGCCGCAACTTTTAGCCCGCGCTGTTTAAGAAGCCTACCCAGCGCGGCGGCAGTTATGCCCTTCCCAAGCCCCGACACCACGCCGCCCGTTACAAAAATGAATTTTGTTTTCATTCGGATTTCACTCCCATTCAACCGCAATTGAAAAAGGCGTTTGCTGACAAAAAGACCCTCAAGTCTACTTGCCGATAAACGCCTTTGTTTACCGAAGTCGTGAATACTTACAAGCACAGTTTAGCATAAATTTTCCGACAAAGTCAAAAAAAATTTTTTCGCCCATACTGTACGGACTTTGGGGTTTTTTCAATCAGGTTTTATTAAGCCGTTCAAACTGATTTATAAGGCTCATGATAAGTGAAATTTGTTCGTCTGTAAGGTGCGACATTTTTATGTCCATATCGTCTGACAAGCCCAGCATAAAATCGGCGGAAACGTCGAAAAAATTACATAGTTTTATAAATGTTTCAATTGAAGGGTAATTTAATGTTTGCTCGTAGCTTGACACGGTTGCCTTTACGATTCCAAGCTTATCTGCAAGTTGTGTTTGAGTAAGTCCTCTTTCTTGCCTAATGCCCTTTAATCTTATACCAAATAGCTCCATGTGACACCTAACTTCCTTTTCACCTCGTTCAATTTCCAAATTATAGTATATTTATGTATATTTAATCTGTACTTGTATATTTGCAATTGACTTGACCGCAATATAAGGATATACTCTCTGTTAATAAAAGGGTAATCAGATACGGGGGAATTGTCGTGGCAAACATGGTAGTGCGCACAAATGTATTCGCGCTTAACGCACACAGGAATTTAACAAATGTTGGGAAATCCCAGCGGCAATCGTCACAGCGTTTGAGTTCGGGCTTTAGGGTAAATTCTGCGGCAGACGATGCGGCAGGGCTTGCAATTTCCGAAAGTATGCGGGCGCAAATTCGCGGGTTAGACCAAGCATCCATAAATGCGCAAGACGGCGTGGGGCTTATTCAAACTGCGGAAGGCGCGATGTCAACCATTAGTGACATGGTAATTCGCATACGCGAACTTATGGTACAAGCCGCGAATGACACAAATACTCTCGCAAACCGCGAAATGATACAAACCGAAATAGACCAGCTTATGCATGAAATAAATGACGTTACGTTTCGTGTGCAGTTTAACACGCGCACTTTGCTTGACGGCGGATTAAGGGGCGGCGGAGGCGGAGACCCACACCCCGTATCGTTGCAGTGGCTGTTGTTTGACCAGCACCGCCATATAGGAATCGCCCGCCCCGACGGGCAGTTACAGCCCAACAATCGCAACCACAACAGTTTCAGGCAAGAAATTATAAATTTGCAAGACGAGTACAACGACCTTATCGAGCGCATAGCAAGGCGGCAAATTGCCGACGGCTCTATGGGTTTAAACGATTTCGATTTTGAGTTTAGAAATTTAGTGTCCGCAAACCCTGTAATGGCGAACAGCACCGCAACAAATGAAGGCAACATAAATATTTTACAGGCAAACGGATTACTGCATTCGGAAGTTCAGCAACTGCGTAATATCACAAACCGTTTGGATAACGCAATACAATCTGCCGTGCGCACGGCAATTGAAATTTTCCAAATAACAAATGACCAAATAAACGCATTGGGCGGGCAAAGCGCGATTACTTCCGCAGGTTCAAATGTGTTCAGCGGGCTTCCCATGGATGACTGGTTCTCTAACAATCATTTGTGGTGGGAACAAATTTGCCGAGACCTCGCTAACGGGGATTCGGACTTTTTTTCTTGGTATCAGGGCGGAATGAACCCCGACGGTACTACCAACCCGCTAAGAAACAGCGCGTTTTCCGAGCATTACCCGGGCGATAAAACAGGTGCGAGGGAAACACTTTTTCACATATTGCAGTTTACGGGAAGCGGCGCGGGCGCGTATAACGGGGAGTCCCAATTTGACCTGATAATAAGAAACACCCTTAACGTGCGGGCAAACGTAACCCCGGACGAAATGGCAGACGACAGCGGAGAAATTGCATACCCCGAAATGGCGTTTATGTCCCGCGCATTTCGGTTGCTTGTCGGCTTTGAAATGGACGGCGTAAGGGTAGCCGCCCACACCAACCACCGTATTCCATACGCAAAAGAGACATCCCTGATAGCGTTTGAAACCGCGTGGCAAGCGGAAGCCGCCGCCCGCCGCGCTTTGGATGCCGTAAACCACGCAAACGCGATGAACACAGCAGTTGAAAACCTTTACCCGTTCCTTTCGACACTTACAACTTTGCGGGATGTTGGCGCAATTTCGCCGCCATTTTCAACTTCGGGCAGCCCGCTTGTTGACGTGCGCAATGCCGTTAGTGTACTGGCAACTTTAAACAGCCTTATTTCGTCCGCTTCACCCGCAGACCCGCGAATGTGGACGCAGGCGACGCAAGCAATTACCAATGCCATAGCGCGAGGAAACACATTTTCCGCCGCGGATGCATTGTTTTTCTTGCACACAGGGAATATTGCCAACTTGGGAACATATATCTTTAATCCGCAAAATGCAATTAGTCCAACTTTGCAAAACGCAATCACCGCCATAGGCGGCGTTTCTACCGGTTCCGCAGGGGTTGGGCTAAACGCGCCGCCTTTCAGCACAGGGGCGGGGGCGATTGACGCAGTCGCGCCCATTCCATCTTACAGCGGATCTCCGCCAACTCCAACGCCACCCCCCGCGCCCACATACGCAGACCCGCCGGGTACTTCGGCATCATCCTCAATAACGGGTTTGCCGTCTGTTCCCGCAACACCGCCTGTTAATTACGACCCTGCAAGGCAATCGGCAACACGTTTGGTAAACGGACACACTTTGTACAATAATAACCGTGGCAACCTTACCACTATGTATGATTTCCCCACGCCCGCCGACCCAAACAGCGCGGCGTTTAATGCCGCCGTTGAAGACGCAAGGCAAGCCGCCCAAAACCTGCGCGGTATGCCAACGCCCCCGACACATACCGCATTAAACAACGCGATTACCAACGCAATAGGCGCGGGAAATAACGGCGGCTCATACGCCGCGCTTCGTGCCGCGCAAGCCGCGTATATCGCACGGGAACAGGAACTTCAAGACGCAATGAACGCTCTCGCCGACGCAGAAGCCGCGCTTGCGGCAGACCCCGACAACCCCGCACTGCAAGCCGAAGTTGCAGCCGCGGCGGCGGCGGTTGGTGCCGCAAGCACTGCGCTTGATGCGGCGCGTGCCGCGTTTAACCTTGCCGTCGCAAATTTTCAAGGCGACAGTTCTGCCGTGCGGTCTTCGGCAAACACCGCTGTTGCAAATCTTTACGGCAACTTTCAATCTGCCGCAGGGAGTGCGAATACCGCAACAGCCAACGCTTTCCGCGATATAATGACATCTTTCCAAGCGGCAACAAACAATATAGTAAGCGCAGTCACAAACGCCCGCGACAATGCCAACATAACCGCCTACAATGCGGCGCGTGAAGCATTTAACCTTGCAGACTATGCCCTCACCGCCGCAATCCATGCCGCAAACAACGCCGTGGAAGCAAACGAATGGGAGTCGCTTGCGGCAATCATCGTGCCGAATACGGGCGGTGTGGACCACTGGACAGACATTCCTCCAGGGGAATTGCCCGCCGCTTTCTATAACATTGTAAACCCGCCTGAACCGCCCCTTACCCGCGAAGACATCCACGCGGACGCACCCGTGGTTGCGGCGTGGATTGCGGCACGCGACGCACTTGCCGCATTTGCACCAAGACCGGGGACAACGCCTTTGCCTGCGATACAATTTGCGGGGTACAGTCATCAAATACTGCCCGGCGCAATTCCTGCGCACCGCCCGCCAACGCAAACACTTGGCGGTTCTGCCCCCGCGCAATCGGCGGGTTCTGCGCCGCTTTCAACCGCCACGCTTGGCGTTCCCGCGTGGACAGCACCCGTAAACAATGACGCCGCCACGGCTTCACGCGACGCAAGCGGAGTGAAAATCTACCGCGAAACAGAGGGCGACCTGTTCAACTCCATGCTGGAAGCAAAGCAAGCTGAAGCGACCCCGTTTTATATGCCGCGTCACGGTTTTGTATCACGGCTGGAAAATCTTTTGGATAAAGCCTTATTCGCGTTGGGAACGGTCAATTTGGAGTCCAACGCAATGTGGTTTCAAACAGGCGCGAATTCCCACCAAGGAACAATTTTGCAATTACGCGGAATGCACACGGGCGCACTTGGTGGCGGGCGCGGAGACCTCACCATGCTCATCGACGTACGCGAACGAAACGGCATTCCCATTTCCGAACAGCTCGCGATAATCGACACAGCCGAGGGGATTGTGAACGGACAACGCGCACAGCTTGGCGCAATCCAAAACCGCTTAGAATTTACGCGGCAAAGCTTGGATGTTTCGTCCGAAAACCTATCCGCCGCAGAATCTCGTATCCGCGACACAGACATGGCAAAAGAAATGATGCGCTTCACCGCCGCGCAAGTTCTGCAACAAGCGGGCATTTCCATGCTGGCGCAAGCCAATCAACAGCCCTCCGCAATTATGCAATTGTTGCGGTAATTACTCCCATTCAACCGTTGCGGGCGGTTTTGATGTGATATCGTATACCACACGGCTAACGGATGAGATTTCACTTGTTAGCCGTGAGGACAATTTTAATAAAATTTCGTATGGAAGCTGTGCGCATTCGCAAGTCATGAAGTCGCTTGTGATAACGGCGCGGATTGCAAGTACGCGGTCGTAGGTGCGGTAGTCGCCCTTTACGCCTACGGAAAATGTGTCTGTAAGCACGGTGAAATATTGGTTTAATTCAATCCCCGCGTTGTCTAATTCTTCGCGCAGAATGGCATCGCTTGCGCGTAATGTTTCCAGCTTTTCTGCCGTGACTTCGCCCATTATGCGGATTGCAAGCCCCGGCCCGGGGAAGGGCTGGCGGTGTACAAGGGCGGCGGGTAGGCCAAGTTTTTCGCCAAGTACACGCACCTCGTCTTTGAACAGCCCTGAAAGCGGCTCTATAATTTCTGCAAACGCAAGATTTTCGGGCAAGCCGCCTACATTGTGGTGGCTTTTTATTGTCGCGCCATGTGTGCCGCCGCTTTCCACAATATCGGGGTAAATTGTGCCTTGAGCCAAAAATGGGATTTCGCCCAATTTTGCCGCTTCTTCTTCAAACACGCGGATAAATTCTTCGCCTATTATTTTGCGTTTTTTTTCGGGTTCGGTTACGCCTTTCATTTTCGCAAGAAAACGGTCGGCGGCGTTTACGCGGATAAGCTGTAAGTTTTGGTTTGCGAATGCTTTTTCTATTTCGTCACCCTCGTTTTGGCGCATAAAGCCGTGGTCTACGAAAATGCACACAAGCTGTTGCGGCACGGCTCTTGAAAGGAGCGCGGCGCAAACGGAAGAATCCACCCCGCCCGAAAGCCCAAGCAAGATTTTTTCGTTGCCCGCTTTTTCGCGGATTGCGGCAACTTGTTTTTCCAGATAATCGTCAAGTTTGTAGTCGCCTTTTGTGTTGCATATATTGTACAAAAAATGGCGGATGTGTTCGATTCCACCCTCGGTGTGTTCGGACTCCGGGTGGAATTGTACGCCGTACAACTTTTTCTCGGCGTTTTTGCAAGCGGCTATGCAGTTTTCCGTGTGTGCCGTTGCGGTGAACCCCTGCGGCAAAACCGCCACGGCGTCCGTGTGGCTCATAAGTGAGAGAAACGGTGCGTAGCCGCTTTCGGGAACGGGCGTTACAAGAACGCGCCCGTATTCGCCGCGCGCGCCCGCTTTAACTTCGCCGCCCAACACATGGCACATCATTTGCATACCGTAGCAAATTCCCAAAACGGGAATGCCCAGCGTGAAAATTTCGGGGTCGCAAAGGGGCGCGGTTGACGCGTAAACGCTGTTTGGCCCGCCCGTTAAAATAATCCCGATGGGCGAAAGCTTTTTCACTTCTGCCGCCGAAATATCCCCGCCGCGAATTTCCGAATAAACCGAAAGTCCACGCACTGCCCGCGCAATAAGTTCTTTGTACTGCCCGCCGAAATCCAGAACAAGAATTTTCTCTGTACTCATATTGTCACCACTCCGTCAAATGCTTTTTCCGCACCGCCTGTCATAAAGACGGTTTCTGTTGTATATCGTATCACAAGTTCTCCGCCGTGAATGCGCACTTTTATATCCGTGTTTTTGTCGCAAAAACCGTTCAAGACCGCCGCAACCGCCGCCGCACACGCCCCAGAACCGCAACCCAATGTTTCACCGCTTCCGCGTTCCCACACGCGCATTTTCAAGTGATTTCTGCCAAGGACTTCAACAAATTCCGTGTTTATCCTGTCGGGGAACAGCGGGCTGTGTTCAAACAGCGGCCCTATTTTCGCAAGGTCTAACTTGCCTGTGTCCGTGCAGAACACAACGGCATTTGGGTTGCCCATTGAAACGCAGGTGATATCGTAATTTGCGCCGCCGATTTCAACCGTGCGCGCAATCACGGACTCGCCGTCCAGATTAACGGGGATTTTTTGCGGCGAAAGTTCTGCCTGCCCCATGTCAACCTTTACGGAATACACCTGCCCGTTTTTCGTGGTTACAGAAAGAGTTTTTATGCCGCTTAGTGTTTCTATTGTCATTGTATTTTTGTCGATTATCCCGTTGTCGTACAGGTATTTTGCAACACAACGTATTGCATTACCGCACATTTTGCCCTCACTGCCGTCAAGGTTGAAGATACGCATTTTTGCGTCTGCAACATCGGACGGAAGCATAAGCACAATACCGTCACCGCCAATGCTTAACCGCCGCACCGCAAGGGAAAATGCCAGCGACTCGGGCGAGGCCGTGTTTGCAAAAACATCGGGGTCAAAGCAGTTGAAATAGATATAATCGTTGCCCGTTGCCTGCATTTTTGTAAACGCCAAATCTGTGCGCGTTTTGCGCATATTGTTTATGTCAACAAGTTCCGTGTTGAGTTCGCTGTAGCCCGAAAGCAGGCTGTCTGCAAGGGCGTTTGCGGTGTCCATGGACGTTAGACAGGGAATGCCCAGCACACAGGCTTTGCGGCGAATTTTTACGTCATCCATAAGCGGGTCGCGCCCTTTTTCGGATGTTGAAACGATAAAACTAATCTTGCCGCTGTCCAGCAATGTTGCGGTGTTATCGGTATCGTTTTCGCGGATTTTGTTGACGGCTGTAACTTCAAAACCCGCGTTTTGCAAAATACGCGCCGTGCCTTTTGTTGCGTACAGCGAAAACCCTAATGTGCGGAATTTTTCCGCAATGCCTACAATTTCGGGGCGGTCTGTTTCGCGCACGGTAAGAAATGCCCCGCCGCGTTTTTCGTCCGATAATTTGTAGCCCGCCGCAACAAGCCCCTTAAACAACGCCTCGCCTGTGTTTTTGCCGATACCCAAAACTTCGCCAGTGGATTTCATTTCGGGCCCAAGTTGCGTGTCCAGCCCAACCAGTTTTTCAAAGGAGAACACAGGAACTTTTGCCGCAACATATGGCGGAATTGGCGCGATTCCCGATGAATACCCCAACTCTTTAAGCATTACGCCAATGCCTGTTTTTGTTGCGACTTCGCACATGGGAATGCCCGTTACTTTGCTGATATACGGCACGGTACGCGATGCCCTCGGGTTTACCTCAATTACATAAATATCCCCGCCGAACAGAACATACTGGATATTCACAAGCCCGCGCACATTTAACGCCATGCAAATTTTTCGCGTGACTTCGTAAATTTCCGCGGAAATATCATCGTCGATATTGATTGCGGGATAGATTGTGATACTGTCGCCGGAATGCACACCCGTGCGCTCGATATGCTCCATTATGCCCGGGATAAGAACATCAGTGCCATCACAGATTGCGTCTACCTCAATTTCCGTGCCTTCCAAATATTTGTCAATCAAGATTGGATTATCTTGCTTAACGCGCAGAATGATTTTCATGTACTCGCGGATATCGTCCTCCGAGTAGGCGATAATCATATTCTGCCCGCCAAGCACGTATGACGGACGCATTAGAACGGGGTAGCCAAGTTCGTCTGCCGCTTTTAGGGCTTCCGCTTCCGTCATAACGCCGCAACCTTTGGGGCGTTTTATTTCCAAATTTTCAAGAAGCGCGTCAAAACGCTCGCGGTCTTCGCATATGTCTATGCTGTCGGCGGGCGTTCCCAGTATTTTTACGCCGCGTTCGTGCAGTTTTTTCGTAAGCTTAATTGCCGTGCCGCCCCCGAATGCCGCAATTACGCCTTCGGGTTTTTCGATTTCAATTACACTCATTACGTCGTCTATGTGAAGCGGCTCGAAGTACAGGCGGTCGGCGGTGTCGAAGTCCGTGGACACGGTTTCGGGATTATTGTTGATTACCGCTACATCATAGCCCATGTTTTTCAGCGTCCACACGCAATGCACACAGGCGTAGTCAAATTCAATCCCCTGCCCTATACGAATGGGCCCGCTTCCCAGCACAATAATCTTTTTCTTTTTACTGCGCTCTATAAATGGCAGTGCCTCATTTTCCGTCCCGTTTTGAACCGAGTAAAAATACGGCGTTTGCGCGGCAAACTCGGCGGCGCAGGTGTCTACCATTTTATAGATTAAAGGTGAAGACCGAAGGGGCGTTGCCCCCAAGATATTCTTTAACCCATGCAAAAACCAGCGGTCTACTTTGGTTATTAGGTGGAGTTCGTCAATTGAAAAGCCGCGTTTGATTGCTTCATACAGCACAAAAAGCCGTTGGTCGGTTACGGTATCAAGAAGGGTGCGGATTTTTTCGTCGGATTTATCTGCAAGGCGCGGTAAGTCCAGTGTTTCCATGCCAAGTTCTGCGCCGCGCACGGCTTTCACAAGGGCATCTTCAAAAGTGTCTGCGATTGCCATAATTTCGCCTGTGGCTTTCATTTGCGTGCCGAGTTCTTTGTGGGCGTACACAAATTTATCAAAGGGCCATTTAGGAAGTTTTACGGCTACATAGTCCAGCGCGGGTTCAAATGCCGCGTAGGTTGTGCCTGTTACGGCGTTTTTGATTTCGTCCAGCGTGTAGCCGATTGCAATTTTTGTTGCAACTTTTGCGATAGGGTAGCCCGTTGCCTTGCTTGCCAGCGCGGAAGAACGCGACACGCGGGGGTTTACCTCGATTACGGCGTATTCAAAGCTGTTCGGGTGCAGCGCAAGCTGAACATTACAGCCGCCCTCCACCCCAAGGGAACGCACGATATCCAGCGACGCGGTGCGAAGCATTTGAAATTCCCTGTCGGCAAGCGTAACCGTCGGCGCGATAACAATGCTGTCGCCCGTGTGAACGCCAACAGGGTCGAAATTTTCCATAGAGCAAACGATAATTGCGTTGTCGGCACTGTCGCGCATAACTTCAAATTCGATTTCTTTCCAGCCCGCAATGGATTTTTCGATAAGCACCTGATTTATGGGCGAAAGATAAATTCCGCCCGCCGCAATTTCGCGCAGTTTTGCTTCGTCGGGGGCGATTCCGCCGCCCGCTCCGCCAAGGGTAAACGCAGGGCGAATGATTACGGGATAGCCTATTTCGTTCGCAAACGCAACGGATGCCTCTACATCCGTTGCTACAATTGAAGGGATACAGGGCTGGCCGATTTCCAGCATAGTGTCCTTGAAAATTTGCCTGTCCTCGGCTTTGTCTATTGTTTCGGGGGAAGAACCCAACAGCCGAACGCCCATTTTTTCCAAGAAGCCTTCTTTGGCAAGCTGCATACATCGCGTTAGGCCTGTTTGCCCGCCCAAGCCCGAGAGAATACTGTCGGGGCGTTCCTTTTCGATAATGCGCTTGATTGTGGGAAGCGTAAGCGGTTCGATATAAATTTTGTCGGCAATGTTACTGTCTGTCATTATTGTGGCGGGGTTGGAATTTACCAGCACAATTTCAATGCCGTCCTCGCGCAAAACGCGGCAGGCCTGTGTTCCCGCATAGTCAAATTCGGCGGCTTGCCCTATTACGATGGGCCCGGAGCCGATTACCATTGTCTTTTTTATTTTTTCATTCAGCGGCATAGCACTTTCCCCTTCCAAATGTCAAAATTTTTGTCGAACTTTTTTTAAAAAGTTCGTGGGGGTTTGGGGGCAACGCCCCCAAGGTTTTAACCCATTAGTGAAATAAATTTATCGAAAATAAACGCTGTATCTTTCGGGCCGCCGCAGGCTTCGGGGTGAAACTGCACCGAAAACGCGGGGGCATTCTTGTAAATAATCCCCTCGCAACTACGGTCGTTTACGTTAAAAAACCATTCCTGTGCGGCGGCGGGCGAAATACTTTCTGAAATTACTTCGTAGCCGTGGTTTTGGCTGGTGATATAAACTTTGCCCGTTTGAGTATCTTTAACGGGCTGGTTCGCGCCGCGATGCCCGTATTTTAGCTTGCGCGTACCAAATTCGTTTGCCAGTGCCATTAGCTGATGCCCAAGGCAAATGCCGAACATAGGGATATTTTTTTGCATTAAAATCTTTATGTTTTCGATAATTGCGGCATTGTCGGTGGGGTCGCCCGGGCCGTTGGAAAGCATAATGCCCTGCGGCGAAACGCTTAAAATTTCATCGGCAGAAGCGGCGGCGGGGAACACCCAAACATCACAGCCGCGTTGTTGCAATTCGCGGCGGATATTTTCTTTCGCGCCGAAGTCGTACAACGCGACGGTGAATTTTTTTGTTTCCGCGCTTAACGCAAAAAACTTTTTCTCGCGGCAAGTAACGCTTTGCACGGGGTTTTTTATTTTGTGCGATTGAATTTCGTATAAATCTTCTTCGGAGGGCTTGCGGCTTACTATCTTCCCGTTCATAACGCCGCGCTCGCGAATGATTTTTGTAACGGCACGTGTATCAATCCCGCAAAGCCCGACAATTCCGCGTTCCCGCAAAAAAATATCAAGACTGCCTTCACTTCGGAAATTTGAAGGGTCTTGACAAGGATACTTTGTAATGTAGGCTATCGGACCTACATTTTCGCTTTCAAAATCTTCGGGGATGATGCCGTAGTTGCCGATTAGCGGAAAAGTTTGCAATACAATCTGTCCGTGATAGCTGGGGTCTGTAAGGGTTTCCAAATAACCCGTCATTCCTGTTGTGAAAACAACTTCACCGGTAATTTCACCCTGCGCCCCATAATTTTGACCTTCAAATACCATGCCGTTTTCAAGAATCAAAAACATTGTTCCCGCCTCCTGCTAAAATTCATATTGCTATAAAAAAAGGCGTTGACGACAAACCGACCCCGAAGGCCAATTCGCCGATAAACGCCATTGTTTACCGAAGTCGTGAATATTTATGAATAGAGATTAGCATGACTATTCAGCAAAGTCAAATCAAATTTTCCCCGTAAAACACTCTGTACAAAAAGGCAATCTGCATTTTGCGCAAGCCCTTTTTAAGCCGTCGATACTGATATAACCCAAGCTGTCTGCGCCGAGTTTTCGGCGTATTTCCTCTATTTCCATTTTGTTTGCAATAAGATTTTCTTCGCTGTCCACGTCTGTTCCGTAGTGGCAAGTGTAGCGGAAAGGTGGCGATGATACCCGAAAATGAACTTCCTTCGCGCCTGCGTTTTTTAGGCTTCGCACAATTTTCTCACTTGTTGTGCCGCGCACGATAGAGTCATCCACAAGCACAATGCGTTTGCCGCGAATGTTTGTAGTAAGCGGGTTCAACTTTAGCCTAACCGCCGTGTCGCGCTCGGATTGGGTGGGGTAAATGAAACTGCGCCCGATGTATCGGTTTTTCACAAAGCCGGGCAACAGCGGTAAGCCGCTTTTCTTGCTGTAACCGCTTGCCGCGTCCAGCCCCGAATCGGGAACGCCGCACACAATATCTGCGTCAACGGGATATTCTTCCGCAAGAATTTCACCCATATTTCGCCGCGCTTCGTAAACACTAAGCCCGTCAATTACAGAGTCGGGGCGGGCGAAGTATACATATTCAAAAATACAAATGCCCGCGTGTGGTTTTGGCGTAAGCCTAACGCCTTCGGAAATTACTTCGCCCTTTTCGGCAACAACAACTTCGCCCGGCAAGATGTCGCGCACAAAATCAAACCCGCAGGCTTCCAGCGCGCAACTTTCGGACGCTATTGCAATACCCGTTTCGTTTTTTCCCAAGCACAGCGGACGGTATCCGTTCGGGTCACGTACGGCGATAAGCTTGTTTTCACTGCTTGCAATCACCAGCGAAAACGCGCCCTGCATTAAATTTGCCGCTGCCGTTACACCGTCAGATACGGTTTCGGCTTTTGTAATGTGGAACGCAATAAGCGACGAAACAACTTCGCTGTCGGAAGTAGCGGAAAAACTAAGCCCGTGCGTTTCCAACTGCCCGCGAAGTTCTGCGGCGTTCGTAACATTTCCGTTATGTGCGGTGGCAATTCTTCCCGTTAAAAATTCCGTAGCGAAAGGCCCTGCGTTTTGCTTTTCATTGCCGCCCGTGGTGGAATACCGTGTGTGCCCCACCGCAATTTTGCCTGCGGGCATATCCCTAAACTTGCCCGAAAACACCTCGCTTACAAGCCCCGTGTGTTTACGGCAAAAAAATTCCGTATCGCTTACAACCGCAATTCCCGCACATTCCTGCCCTCGGTGTTGCAAAGTTAAAAGCCCGTTATAAGTAATCCCCGCCGCCTCTTCCGTGGTAAGGCAAACTCCGAAAACGGCGCATTCTTCCCGCAATTTGTCAGTTTTCATAAGTTCTCAAAATCCCCTCGGCAATCGCCCGTTTTGGCATTCGCATATCCATTGCTTCTTTTTCGATGTAGCGGTGTGCTTCTTTTTCGCTCATGTTCATGTATGAAATTAAAATGCACTTTGCCCTGTCTATGATTCGGATGTCGTCGATTTTTTGTTTCAGCTTGCTGTTTTCAGAGTGCATACGTTTTATTTTGCTGTGTGCGGCTTTTGCAAGTTTTACCGCAGACCACAAAACGGTTTTGTTAATCGGTTTTGAAATGGTGAGTATGCCGTCATTTTCGCAATGGGCAGAAACCGCATCAAAATATTCTGCGGCAACCACAAGAATTACTTGCGACACACCTTTTGCGGCAATATGGCGCGAAAGATTTTCGCCCGTTTCGTCCTTAAGCGGCGCGTTGATTAGAACAAGGTCAAATTCGCGCTCTAAAAGAAGGCGGCGGGCTTCGCCGCAGGTGGAAATACCTACGATATGCCCAATTTGCGCCGAGTTTAAAATTTCCATGAAAAAATCAAGGCTTTTTTCTGCGTGCGAAACAATCAATGCGTTTTCCACGCTTCCACCCGTCCCCGCCAAAGGCGGTTCCTTCCTATATAAACTCGAAATATTTTTCGCAAGTAAATTCTGTTTCGGCTTCTTTGATTTTTACATAGCTTTCCAGAAGTTCATTGCCAACCACACGCCGCACGAACTCGCTGTTGCGGGCAAGCTCTACGGCTTCCGCAAGATTGGCGGGCAACGGTTGCAAGCCGCTTGTTACGCTTTGCGGTGCGGTGTACAAATTTGCGTCTGTTTCCTGCGGCAGGGGTAATTCTTTTTCTATGCCTTCAAGCCCCGCCTCCAAAATAAGCGCGAACGCCAAGTATGGGTTTATCGACGGGTCGGGAGAGCGTAATTCCATGCGCACTTTTTCGCCCGTGGCGGCGGGAATGCGAATTAACTGCGAACGATTGCGGTGCGACCACGACACATATTTAGGTGCTTCAAACGCGCCGAAACGGTCGTAAGAATTTGCAAGCGGATTCAAGAATAAAGTCATTTCCCGTGTTTTTGCCAGAATGCCGGCGATAAAACTATCCGAAACTTTTGAACCGCTCTTAAAAATATTCTTCCCCATTTGAGAGAGCGACAGGTTTACGTGCAAGCCGCTTCCCGCCGCGTTTTGAATTGGTTTCGGCAAAAACGATGCAAACAATCCGTTACGCGCCGCAATTTTTTTCACCATGGTTTTGAACGACAAAAAATTATCGGCAGAACTTAACGCGTCCGAATATTTGAAGTCGATTTCGTTTTGCCCCGGCCCTTGCTCGTGGTGGGATGTTTCGGGGCTTATGCCTATTTCCTCCAGCGTAACACAAATTTCGCGCCTGATATCCTCGCTTTTGTCCAGCGGAGCAATGTCCAAATAGCCGCCTTTGTCGTGGGTAATGTTTGTGGGCGCGCCGTTTTCGTCCGTTTTAAACAGATAAAATTCGCACTCTGCGCCAACCATGCAAACAAAACCCAACTTGGCACATTTTTCCGTGGCGCGTTTTAAAATTTGCCTGCTGTCCATAGAAAATTCCGCGCCGTCATAAGTTTTTATGTCGCAAAAAANCCGAGCCGTTCCGCCCGGCCCCGGCCGCCACGGTAACATGGTTAGCGTGGCGGGGTCGGGGAACAAAAGCAAATCCGATTCGGCAACATCGCGGAAGCCTTTTATTGCATGACCGTCAAAACTTACACCATGCTCAAAAGCATACGGCAATTCTTCCGCCATAATGGCAATGTTTTTTTGAAAGCCCAGCAAATCGCAAAAACCCAAGCGGATAAACTTTACATCACTTTCCTTTAGCAATTCCAATACTTCACTTTTTGTGGTGTTCAAATTTTTCTCTCCTTATTCAACCGTTACACTTTTTGCCAAGTTACGCGGTTTATCAATATCGCAGCCTTTGTTTGCCGCAACGTAGTAGCTGAAAAGTTGCAGAACAATCGCGGAAAGCGACGGCGAAAATAATTCGTGAATATCGGGCAATTTGAGAAGCGAAAGTTTGTCGTGTTCCTCCGCTTCTGCGGCGTTGCTTACAAGAAATACCTTCGCGCCGCGGCTTATCACCTGCTCCATATTGCTGAAAATTTTGGGGTAAAGCCGTTGGCAACAGGAAATGGCAACCACCAGCGTATCTTCTTCCACAAGGGAAATTGTGCCGTGTTTTAATTCGCCGCCCGCGTAGGCCTCGGAGTGGATATAGGAAATCTCCTTCAGCTTCAGCGAACCCTCCAGCGCGATGGCGTAGTCGATATTGCGCCCTATAAAAAATATGCTTTTGTACCCAATGCACGTTGATGCGTATTTTTGTATGAAGTCTATATGAGTTAAAATTTCCGCTACTTTATCGGGAATTGTAGCAATTTCGTCCGAAAGCGTTTTTGCTTCTTCCTGCGAAATTTTTTGCAAATCCACCGCGAATTTTACCGCAAGTTTGTACAAAACCGCAAGCTGTGTAGAGAACGCTTTTGTTGTGGCAACTGCAATTTCGGGGCCGGCTGCGGTGTAAACGGTGTAGTCCGCTTCTTTTGCAAGGGTACTGCCAACCACGTTTACAATTGAAAGCGTAACCGCCCCTTTTGATTTTGCTTCGCGCATTGCGGCTATTGTGTCGGCGGTTTCCCCTGATTGGCTTACGAGAATCACAAGGGTTTTTTCGTCCACGCAAGCGTCTTTGTAGCGGAACTCGCTTGCCAAGTCCACTTCTATTGAAGGGAAACGGCACAGCCGCTCGAACACGTATTTGGACACAACCCCCGCATTATATGCCGAACCGCAGGCGGTTATCACAATCTTATTAAACTGCGAAATATCCGGCAGTTTTGTAATTTCCGTTTGAATTGTATCGCGCAAAACCTTGGGCTGTTCCATAATTTCCTTTAGCATAAAGTGCGGATAGCCGCCTTTTTCCGCGCTATCCACGCTCCATGTGATTGTTTCAATTTGTTTTGTAAGCGGTTCTTTGTCTGTGTTGAAAAATTCCACGCCGTTTTTTGTAAGAACCGCGATTTCTTTATCTTCCAAATAGTACACTTGATTTGTGTGCTTTAGAATTGCGGGAACGTCTGAGGCGATAAAGTTTGCGTTTTGCGAAACGCCCACGATTAGCGGATTATCCTTTTTTACCGCAATCAAAACATCAGGCTCTTCCAAGCACATGATGCCCAGCGCGTAAGAGCCTTCCAGCGCGTTTGCGGTTTTTATTACCGCATCAAGCAAATCGCCTTTGTAGTAGTATTCCGCAAGTTGTGCCACAACCTCGCTGTCGGTTTGGGACGCGAAAGTTATCCCGCGCCGTTCAAGCCGCGCTTTAAGCTGTTTGTAATTTTCGATTATGCCGTTATGAACCACAGCAATTTTGCTTCCGCTTCCCAAATGCGGGTGCGAATTTACATCCGAAGGTTCGCCATGGGTTGCCCAGCGCGTGTGGCCTATGCCCATATTGCCGCAGAGGGAAGTGTTTTCCAGCTTTTCTTCCAGCGCGGCAAGGCGTCCTTTTTGCTTCACAACATTAAAGCCGCCGCCATCGAAAATGGCAATCCCTGCCGAATCATAGCCGCGGTACTCAAGTTTTTTTAAGCCGTCAACGATAATGGGAACGGCACATTCATCCCCTGCGTAGCCGATAATTCCGCACATAACAAAACCTCCATCAGTTTTCGGTATACAACTGCTTATACGGATTTTTTGCGTTGGGCTTCAACAGCAAAAATCTGTCATTTGCGAAGTTCGCGCCGTCCATTTTAAAATGCGCGGCAAATTCGGAGGTGTATTCTGCAATTTCTTCCAGTTCCTCGGGGGTTGCTTCTTCCGCGATTACTTGCGAAGGCAGTTCGTCAAGCACCGCGTTTGTGCGAATGTAAATGCGTCCGCCGTGCATACCCGTTCCCGTAAAATGCCCCACAGGAATTGAATCCGCATCAAGCCCAAGTACAATTATAACGCCGCCGGCAAGATACTCGCCCAAGAAACTGCCAACGCTTCCGCCAATTACGATAATGGGCTTCTTTTCATTATATTCTTTCATGTGTATTCCTGTTCTGTAACCTGCGTCACCTTTTACAAAAATTTTGCCGCCGCGCATTGCATAACCCAAAGCATCGCCCGCATTGCCGTGTACGATTATTTTCCCATCGTTCATGGTATCGCCCACCGCGTCTTGCACATTGCCGTTTACCTGAATTTCCGCGCCGTCCAAATACGCGCCAAGCGCGTTGCCCGGCGTTCCGTTTATGGTAATTGTTCTGCCGCTTGCGCCGCTTGCGATAAACCGCTGGCCAAAACATTCGTCTACACAAACGTCACCCGTTGCGGATTTTACCTTCTCGTTAAGTTCTTGAAAGTGCATATTTCCTGCGGTGATTGTCATTTGCGTTCGCCCCCTAACATTTTTTCACGCGCTGTTTTTGTGAACGCCATTAGCCCGGGCTTTTCACAAACCAGCGCGAAGTCTATGGAATCCAGCGGCGTTTGCTCGCGGATTAAACTTGTGTAGATGCCCGCTTTTTCCACATTGCCCACCATGATGTATCCGTTTAATTTATTGTCGCTGTAGAACAGGCGTTTATACTGCGAATTTTTTTCAGCTTCTTTGTAATCTTCGCCTGTGTAGTTGCCCGCCGTGATTATGCTAAGGCCGCAGAAACCGATTGCGTTCATGGGGATTGCGTTGGTAAAAGATTTTTCGCCGCCCGCCATATTTATGCCCGCGCATTCGCCTTGGATATAGGCGTTGGGAAGCAGTGCCATAATCTTTTCTTGCCCGTCGGAGATGTCTGTGGTTTGGGTGCAGTCCCCTGCGGCATAAATATTTGGAGCAGTTGTTTCGGATTTTTCGTTGATTACAATGCCGCGTTCTATTTCCGCAATGCCGTTCAAAAGCGCGGTATTTGGACGAACGCCAACCGCAAGCACTAAAATATCAAAGTCAAGCCGTTCGCCGTTTTCAAGTATTGCGGCGTTTTTTTCAAAGCGCGTTATATTTTTCGCAAGATGAAACTGAACGCCCGCGTTTTCCAAATGCGATTGTACCAGACTCGCGCTGTCATCGTCCAAAATGCTGGACAAAATTCTCGGCGAAAGGTCAAGCACACTGATTTTTTTTGCGCGGCTTGGAGCGTCCGCGCTTTTTGATTTGCCCAAAATACCTTCCGCGCATTTTAGCCCGATAAGCCCCGCACCCACGATTAACACGCTCTTGGATGAATCAAGCGCGTTGTCCAACGCAAGTGAATCGTCCAAACACATAAAGCTGAATTTTTCCGCAACCGTATCAAGCCCCTCAAAAGGCGGCACAAACGCGGAAGAACCCGTTGCAACCAGCAGTTTATCATACGGGACGGTTTCGCCGTTTTCCAGCATAACGCTTTTTTCCGCCTCGTTTATTTTCGTTACCTCAACCCCAAAAATTGTTTTGCAGTTGTTTTTTTCATAAAAATCTGCGGCACGGTAGCGCATTGTTTCTTCCGTTGCCGCGCCTTTTAACAAATACGAGATTAGCGGGCGCGAATATGTGTGGTGCGGCTCGCTTGCGATTATTGTAATTTCGCCCTGCGTGTCAAGTTGGCGTATGCCCTCTACCGCGCCTATTCCTGCGGCGGAATTTCCTATAATTACATACTTCACATTTTCGCCTCCGTTCGGTCTTCATATACTATTGCGGCGTTGGGGCAACCTTTTACGCAAGCAGGGTGCGCCCCTTCGTTTACGCACAATTCACATTTTTGCACCGCGCCGCTTTCCGACGGCGATACCGCCCCAAACGGGCAACACAAAACGCAGGTGTAACAGCTTACGCATTTTTCTTTGTCAATTGAAACCACGCCGTCAATAACACTCAAACCACCTGTGATACAGCCCTTTACACAAAGCGGCTCACGGCAGTGGCGGCAGTTTACCGCAAAACTTATGCCGTCTTTTTCCTCGATTTTTATGCGCGGGTTTATTTTAATATCCTTTAACGCTCGCGCCATATCTTTCTCGCCCGTGTCTGCAAAGGCGCAATAATACTCGCAAAGGCGGCAACCCAAGCACCATTTTTCGTTTACGTAAACTCGTTTCATATTCTCACCCCAGTTTGAAGTAATCTTCACGCCCTGCGCCCACGGAAACATATTTTATGGGACAATCCATGGCGTCCTCAATGTAGCGGATATAATTAAGAGCTTCGGGCGGCAGTTCCGCCGCGCTTCTGCACTTTGAAATGTCAACTTTAAAGCCCGTCAGATATTCGTATACGGGTTTGGCTTTCGCCAAATTATCGCCGCAAGGGAAGCCGCGTGTTTTTACACCGTCAACTTCATATGCAACGCACACGGGGATTTTATCCATGTAAGACAGAACATCCAGCTTGGTTAGCGCAAGTTCGTCCGCGCCCTGCATCTCAATTCCGTAGCGGCTTGCGGGGATATCAAACCCGCCAACTCTGCGCGGTCTTCCCGTTGCCGCGCCGTATTCGCCGCCCGCTTCGCGTAGGGCTTCCGCTTCCGCGCCGAAAATTTCCGCAGTAAACGGCCCCTCGCCCACGCAACTGGAATACGCTTTCATAACGCCTACAACTCTGTCAAGTTTTTTGCCGGGTATGCCCGCCCCTATTGTTGCGTATGCCGCCAGCGTTTGCGATGATGTTGTGTACGGGTAAATGCCGAAGTCTATATCGCGCAACGCGCCAAGCTGCGCTTCAAACATTATTTTTTTCGCGCTGTTTGCGGCAGTCAGTAAAAATTCCGTTGTGTCTGTGATGTGCGGAAGAAGCCCGCCGCCGAATTTTTCCAGCCACGCCATTAGCGCGGGAAGTTCTGCGGATGAAGTGCTGTTATAGCCTTCCAGCGTTATGTTCTTCCATTCCAAAATATCGCGCAGTTTTTCTTCCAGCGTTTCGCGGTGAAGCAAATCGCCCAAACGCAAACCTTTTTTCATGTACTTGTCGCCGTAAACGGGTGCGATGCCGCGTTTGGTTGAGCCGTATTTTTTATCCGCAAGGCGTTCTTCTTCCAAAATGTCCTGCGCCTTGTGGTATGGCATACAGATAAACGCTTTGTCGCTTATTTTCAAATTTGCGGGGGTTATTTCCACGCCTTGAGATGTTAGGGTTGCAAGTTCACCCGCGAGATGCTCAAGGTCTATTACCATGCCCGCGCCCATTACATTTACTGTATTTTCCCGCAGAATACCCGACGGCAGAAGGTTTAAAATAAATTTGCCTTTGTCGTTTATTACCGTATGGCCTGCGTTGTTGCCGCCTTGATAACGGCAGATTATATCATAGCCTTCCGATAGCAAGTCTACCATGCGCCCCTTGCCTTCATCGCCCCAGTTTATCCCCACAACGGCTGTTAGCATGATATCTCCACCTCCATGCCTAAAGTTTCGCGGTTCGCGTCAAGAATTTTTTTAACTTCCGCTAAAAATTCTCCCGTTTGTTCTTTTGCGCGGCCCGTGAATGATTCGGCGTTCATAATTTGCGAAAGTTCATCTGCGGTTAGGTTAAACGCGGCATCGGACAAAATGCGTTCAAGCAAATCGTTTTCGCCGCCGTGCAGTTTGATTCTTTCTGTCGCCGCCATCGAATGCACGCGGATTCTTTCGTGAAGTTCTTGTCTGTCGCCGCCTTTTTTTACGCAGTACATTAAAATATTTTCCGTTGCCATAAACGGCAGTTCTTCCACCAGATGCTTTTCTATAATTTTCGGGTAAACCGTTGCGCCGCTTGCGATATTGAACATAAGCGACAAAACCGCGTCTGTTGCAAGGAATGCTTCAGGGATGGAAATACGCTTGTTTGCGGAGTCGTCCAGCGTGCGTTCCAGCCATTGCCCGCTTGCCGTCAGCGCGGGGTTTAACGCGTCAACCATAATGTAGCGCGACAGTGACGCAATGCGTTCGCTTCGCATGGGGTTACGCTTGTATGCCATCGCGCTGGAGCCGACCTGCCCCGTTTCAAACGGCTCGTCAATTTCTTTAAGATGTGCCATCAGCCTAATATCATTTGAAAATTTGTACGCGCTTTGGGCAATTCCCGACAGCGCGGACAGCGTGTAGTAATCTATTTTGCGCGAATATGTTTGCCCGCTAACGGGATATGCACCGCTGAAATTCAACTTTGCGGCAATTTTTTGTTCCAGTTGTTTTACTTTGCTGTGGTCGCCGTCAAACAGCGCGAGAAAACTTGCGCCCGTTCCCGTTGTGCCTTTGCACCCCAGAAGTTTTAGGCGTTCCAGCGCGAAATTTACGTATTCCAAATCGAAAAGCAAATCTTGAATCCACAGCGTTGCGCGTTTGCCAAGGGTGGTTGGTTGCGCCGCCTGAAAATGGGTATATGCCAAGCATGGCAAATTTTTATGTTTTTCCGCGAAGTCGTGCAATTTTGCAATTACGTTTAGAAGCAATTTTTGCACAAGTTGTAATGCCGCCCGTTGCTGGATAATATCTGTATTATCACCAACGTAACAAGATGTTGCGCCAAGGTGGATAATGGGCGCGGCTTTCGGACATTGTTCGCCGTATGCTTTTATGTGCGCCATAACATCGTGGCGGGTTTCTTTTTCAAACGCCGCCGCCGTTTCGTAATTTATGTTGCTCACGTTTGCACACATTTCTTCAATCTGCGCGTCTGTTATTTCCAGCCCCAGTTCTTTTTGGCTTTCCGCCAGCAAAATCCAAAGCCGCCGCCACATTGAAAATTTATTGTCGTCCGAGAAAATATATTGCATTTCCGCACTTGCGTAACGCTTGCACAGCGGATTTTCGTATTTATTTGACATCGGAGAGCCTCCTAAAAACTTCGCGGTAGCCGTCAAGAACATCGCCCAAGCCTTGACGGAAGATATCCTTGTCGAACTTTTCGCCCGTTTTCATGTCCCACAAGCGGCATGAATCGGGTGAAATTTCGTCACACAAGATAAGTTTGTTTTCGTACCGCCCAAATTCCAGTTTAAAATCCGCAAGCCTAATCCCTGCCTTTTTAAAAAGCCTGCACATATACGTGTTAATAAGAAGTGATTTTTTCGTCATTTCCGAAAGTTCATCAGGGGTTGCAATGCCAAGGGCGGCAATCTGATTTTCGTTTGCCATCGGGTCGCCCAGCTTATCACTTTTTACGCAAAATTCTACAACGGGCGGCTCAAATATCAAACCGTGCGCAACGCCGTATTTTTTCACAAACCCACCCGCCGCCGCGTTTCGTACAATTACTTCCACGCCGACAATTTCTGCTTTCTTCGCCAGAACAGAGGTTTCGTCCAAAATTTCAACAAGATGAGTTTCTACGCCGTTTAGCTTTAAGTGCGCGAAAATCAAATTGGAAATTGCGGCGCACAGTTCGCCTTTGCCCTGCATGGTTTCGTGTTTTTCTCCGTTGCCCGCGGTGATATTGTCTGTGAATCGCAGGATTACCGTGTTTTCGTCCGCGCCTTGATGCACTGTTTTCGACTTGCCCGTATGCAAAACCATTGTTATTCCCCCGCGTGTTTTATTCCCAAAATGCCAAGCTCTTTTTCATTTAAACCAACGCCGCGAAGCATAAGGCGGTTGCCTTTTAAACTTTCGATGGAATTTATGCCCATGCCGCCCATCATTTCTGTGATTTCGTGTTTCCACGCATTCATCAAATTTACGAGGCGTTTGTGTCCCAATTCGGGATTAAGGCGTTTTGTGAGTTCGGGAATTTGCGTGGCAATGCCCCAGTTACATTTGCCGTGGTGGCAGGTTCTGCACAGGTGACAGCCCAACGCCGCCAACGCACCCGAGCCGATGTAGCAACAATCCGCGCCAAGGGCAACGGCTTTTACAACATCCGAACTTGAACGAATACTGCCGCCCACAACGACGGAAACATTGTTGCGGATACCTTCGTCACGCAAGCGTTGGTCTACGCAGGCAAGGGCGAGTTCTATCGGGATGCCCACATTATCGCGGATGCGCGTAGGTGCCGCACCCGTTCCGCCGCGGAAGCCGTCTATTGCGATAATGTCTGCGCCGCTTCGGGCAATGCCGCTTGCGATTGCCGCTACGTTATGCACGGCGGCGATTTTTACAATCACGGGCTTTGTGTAATCCGTGACCTCTTTGAGGGAATAAATCAGTTGCCGCAAATCTTCAATAGAATAAATATCGTGGTGCGGTGCGGGGGAAATTGCGTCCGTGCCTTCGGGAATCATGCGCGTGGCAGAAATATCGCCCACAATTTTTGTCCCCGGCAAATGCCCGCCGATGCCCGGTTTCGCGCCCTGTCCCATTTTTATTTCAATTGCCGCGCCGCTGTTAAGATACGTTTTGTGAACGCCAAACCGCCCTGATGCCACTTGCACAATCGTATTTTCGCCGTACTTGTAAAAATCTTCGTGCAAGCCGCCTTCGCCCGTGTTGTACAAAATGCCCAGTTCGGCAGATGCGCGGGCAAGGCTTTCGTGCGCGTTATAGCTTATCGAGCCGTAACTCATTGCAGAAAACATTACGGGCATAGAAAGGGACAGTTGCGGCGTAAGATTATTTTTGATTTTGCCGTCTGCGCCGCGTTCTGCTTTTTTGGGGCGCGCCCCAAGATGTATTTTGGATTCCATTGGCTCGCGCAGTGGGTCTATGGATGGGTTTGTTACCTGTGAAGCGTTAAGCAAAATTTTGTCGAAGTACACGGGGAAATTCTCAGGGTTGCCCATTCCCGACAATAACACGCCGCCGCTTTCCGCTTGCTTGTAGATTTCGTTTAGCGTTTTGTTGCTCCAGTTTGTATTCTCTTTGTATGTGTTGCCGCTTTTTACAATTTTGATTGCGCGTGTAGGGCACAGCGCGGAACAACGATGACAGTTTACACATTTGGTATCGTCGCAAACCAGCTTGTTTGCATCCGCCAAAAATTCGTGTGCTTCGTTGGCGCACTGGTTTTCGCAAGCGCGGCAGTTTATGCATTTATCGTAGTTGCGCATGATTTCATATTCGGGATAAATTTTCATCTCCAATGCCCCCTTTCCAAACGGACAATTACAGGTTGCCCGCCTTTTGGTGCCCAAACTTTGTCTAGGTTTGGCTGGATAATTCGTATCGCCGCTTCTTCGCTGGAAATGTACACCATGTCGTCTTTTTCGCCCACAACCATACTGCGAAGTTTTAAGCGGTCGTTCAATGCCATCAGCCCGCCTTCAAAGCCCACCATAATGGAAAACGGCCCCGTGATTAACTGCTCTGCAAACATTGTGCGTAAGTATTCGTGGGTTTCGCGGTCTTCCTGCGGCATCCGCTTAATTGTCTGCCAAAACGGGGCGGCAACTACGGACGCGATTTCTTCAAATGTAAGCCCCTGTTTCCTGTGCAGATAGTCGATAATGTATGTGATAACTTCCGTGTCTGTTTGCAATGTGCATTTGTACCCGAACATTTCTATACTGCGGCGGTTTGCGTCATAGGAAGAAATTTCGCCGTTGTGAACCACAGAATAATCCAGAAGCGCGAACGGGTGCGCCCCTCCCCACCAGCCGGGCGTGTTTGTAGGATATCGCCCGTGGGCGGTGAAGCACCAGCCTTCGTAATCTTCCAAGCGGTAGAACCGTCCTACATCTTCGGGGAAACCCACGGCTTTGAAAACGCCCATATTCTTTCCGCTGGAAAATACATACGCGCCGTCTATGCGCGTGTTTACGCGGAACACGCATTTTGCCGTAAACTCGCGTTCGTCCAATTGACTGTCTGCAAGTTTTGTGGGCAAAGGCGTCACAAAATACCGCCAAATAAGCGGCTCATCCGTTACTTCTTTTATCTTCCGCGTAGGAATTTTAGATAGGTTGATAATGTCAAAATGCCGCTCTATAAATTCTTCGCATTCCCGTTTTGCCGTGATGGAGTCGTAGAAAACGTGAAATGCGTAATAGTCGCTGTATTCAGGGTAAATGCCATAGGCGGCAAAACCGCCGCCAAGCCCGTTGGAACGGTCGTGCATCACCGCGATAGACTTAATAATATCCTCGCCGCTCATGCGCTTGCCCGCCTTGTTTATCATTCCCGAAACCGCACATCCCGATGGGATTCGTACCTGACCTTCCTTTAGCATACAGCAATCCTCCAAAGGAACTAAAAAAACGCCCGCCACAGAACACACAAGTCATATGACCCGCTCGTTTTGCAGTGAACGCCTTTGTTCACAAATTTATTTTCAAAACAACTTCTTGGATTGTAAACCAATATTCGCGAAAAAGCAATAAAAAATTTGAAGCAACGGTTTTTACCCCATCAACCGTGAAGCTTCTTCCGCTGTGACCGTGGCGTTTATGAAAATGCCGTCCTCGCGGTATTCGCAGGAATGAACTTGGCCTGTGGCGTATAGGCGAGAGACGATTGCGCCCGAATTTGACGGCAGAAGAATCGAGATTTCGGTGCGGGTATCGGAGAGTTTTTTGGTTATGGCGGTTTTTAGGGCGTCTATTCCGATGCCTTTTTTTGCGGAGATTAAAACGGTTTCGTTTCCGCCTGCAAAGTCGTTGGAATTGGGCAGCGCGTCGCATTTGTTGTATACGGTTAGGGTGGGGTTGGTGTGTGCTTCAAGCTGGGTTAGAACATCGTTTACTACTTCCATTTGCTTGTCACGGGTTTCGGATGAAATGTCTACAACGTGCAGAAGAAGGTCGGCAAAACGAGCCTCTTCCAACGTGGCGCGGAATGCGTTTACAAGGTCATGGGGCAGTTTGTTTATGAATCCCACTGTGTCAACTAAAATAAACTCGCCGTCACCGTAATTTACGCGGCGGGATTTTGGGTCTAGTGTTGCAAAAAGCTTGTCTTCCGCCAAAACATCACTGCCCGAAAGGGTGTTTAACAAGGTGGACTTGCCCGCGTTGGTGTAGCCCACCAGCGCGACAATCGGGATTTTTGCGCGTTCGCGGGCGGCACGTTGCACCTCTCGGCGTGATTTCACTTTGTCAATTTCGCGCTCCAGTTCTGTTAGGCGTTTGCGCAAAAGGCGGCGGTCTACCTCAAGTTGGGTTTCGCCTTCGCCGCGCCGTGCGCCGCCGCCGCCACCGCCGCCGCCCGCCATTTTGTGAAAGTGTCCCCAAAATCCTGTCATGCGCGGCAACAAATATTTCGTTTGCGCAAGTTCGACTTGTAAACGACCTTCGTGGGTGGAAGCACGACCCGAAAAGATATCAAGAATGAGCGCAGTGCGGTCTATGATATCTATTTTTTTGCCTAATTCTTTTTGTATGTTTCGGATTTGCGACGGGGTTAATTCATCATCAAAAATAACCGTGTCGGCGTGAAGCTTTTGAAGTTCCAGAACTAAATCGTGAAGCTTGCCGTATCCCAAATAGTACGTTCTGTCGGGGCGCGAACGCGGCTGAATAATTTGCCCAACCGTGATAAAACCCGCCGTGTCTGCCAGTTGCTGTAGCTCGTCAAGAGTGCTTTTGCCGTCAATGCCCGTTAGAATTGCGCGGGCAATTTCTGCTTCCGACTTTTTCGATTCGGGCGGGCGTATGCGAATATCTGCCGCCGTTATTTCGTCCCAGATGAAATCTTCGGGCACATCGTTTGTATCATACGGGCCAAAAAGATTTACCGTAATTTCTTCGTCGTCCGTGATTTCGTTTAAAATGCCCACCTGCATAAGGGTGGGTTTTCCTTCCGCCACGCCAATGGATGCCATTGCGTCAAGTTTAAGACTTTTCAAAGATTGAATGTCCACCTGCGAAAGAAACGGGTTGCCGCCCGGGTGCGTGTGAATGCACCGCAAGCCGCTTAGGCGATTTTCGGAACGGCGTTTGCGAAGCGCGGGCAAACTAACCCTGTCTTGCTCGCCCACAATCACGGTTTCAACCCGCCCCGAGCGTTCGATATAAACCATGGCTTCGCGCCCCGTTGCCTCGGTAAAAAACGCAAGCGCGGCATAAATTTCCTGCGAACAAAATTCTTTTCGTTGCGGCTCTGTTTCGTAAATTGTTTCCAGCCGCTCTATATAAGACCGCCGTATTCCGTTTGTGTTTCCGTGAACTTTTTGCATATTCAGTCTCCTTGCAAAGTTTTCCTGCATTCCTTAAAGGCGTTTATTGCGAAATCCAATTGCTCTTTCGTGTGCGCGGCAGAAACCTGACAACGAACGCGAGCCTTATTGCGCGGCACAACGGGGAAGAAAAATCCGATTGCGTATATGCCCTTTTCAAGAAGGCTTGCGGAATATTTTTGCGCCAAAAGTTCGTCATAAAGCATTACGGGAACAATGGGATGTACGCTTTGCGGGATATCGAAACCTGCGGCGATTAAACCGTTGCGGAAATGCATTGTGTTTTCGCGCAAGCGTGTCGCAAGGTCTTGCGAGGCGCGGATTTTTTCAAGCACACGCAAACTGCCCGCCGCAATGATTGGCGAAAGCGTATTTGAAAAAAGATACGTGCGCGATTTTTGGCGCAACAAATCTATTATTTCCTTGCGCCCGCTGGTGTATCCGCCTGACGAACCGCCCAAGGCTTTGCCCAGCGTCCCCGTGATAATGTCTACGCGCCCCATAACGCCGCAGTGTTCGTGCGTGCCTTTCAGATTTTCACCGATTACGCCAACTGCGTGGCTGTCGTCCACAATCACCAGCGCGTCATATTTTTCCGCAAGGTCGCAAATGGCGGGCAGGTTTGCAATTGTGCCGTCCATCGAAAAAACGCCGTCGCAAACTACAGCGCGAATCCGCGCCGTTGCGGCTTCTTTAAGACGCGCTTCAAGTTCTGTCATGTCGTTGTTTTTGTAGCGGAAACGCGCCGCTTTGCACAGCCGAACGCCGTCGATTATGCTTGCGTGATTTAATTCGTCGCTGATAATCGCGTCCTCTGCGGTAAGAATTGTCTCAAACAGCCCGCCGTTTGCGTCGAAACAGGACGAATACAAAATAGTATCATCCGTTTCAAGAAACGCCGAAAGCGCGGCTTCCAGCTCCTTATGAACCTCCTGCGTGCCGCAGATAAACCGCACCGAAGACAGCCCGTAACCCCAGCGGTCTATGCCGTTTTTCGCCGCCGCTTTAATTTCGTCATCGTTCGCAAGCCCCAGATAATTGTTGGAACACATATTGATAAGCCCGCTTTTTTCTGTCGTGTCAATCACCGCGCCCTGCGCTCCTGAAAGAACACGCTCTGTTTTCCATAAGCCTGAATTTCTTATTTCATCTGCCGCTTGTGAAAAAAATTTGTATGCTGTTTTCATTTTTAAAAGCTCCTCTGCAATTTAAGTTCTCGGGGACTCCGTCCCCGAACCCCTGCGAACTTTTTTGAAAAAAAGTTCGACAAAAAACTTTAACACACGCAGTCCATAGTTAAAGTTTTGATGAAACTTTTTCAAAAGTTTCCGGGTGCAGGGCAGAGCCCTGCGGTCTTAAAAAAACTTTAATTCATCCAATCTAAAATAATTTTGCCTGATTTGCCTGATTTCATTAGTTCAAAACCCTCGATAAAATCTGTGTAGTGGAACTCGTGTGTGATTATTTTTAAGATGTCGTCCACCAGACCTGATTGCAAAAGGGCGGTCATTTGATACCATGTGTCGAACATTTCGCGACCGTAAACGCCTTTTAGTGTAAGGCTTTTGAAAATCATGGTATCCCATTCTATTTGCGCTTCGGGCGGAAGGAAACCGAGTATTGCAATTTTTCCGCCGTTTGCCATTGTGCCAATCATATCGTTGAAACCTTCCGCACTGCCCGACATTTCCAGCCCGATATCAAAACCTTCAACCATTGCGGGTTTTAGGTTTGGCATTATGTCTGCGATTTTTTCTGTGCGAACGTCTACGGTTGCGGTCGCGCCAAGTACTTTCGCGAGTTCAAGCCGCTTTGCGTTTATGTCCGTTACCACGATATTTCGTGCGCCTGCGCGCCGCAAAATTGGTACAGACATTAGCCCAATGGGCCCCGCGCCCGTCACAAGAACATCCTCGCCCAGCACATCAAAAGAGCGCACGGTATGCGTGGCATTGCCAAGGGGGTCCATAATCGCCAGCACGTTTAGCGGGATATTTTCGTCACAAATCCAAAGATTGCTTGCGGGAAATGTAAAATATTCCGCAAACGCGCCGTCCATATTTACGCCAATCCCCGAAGCTTCGCGGCACAAATGCGGCGTTCCCGTCATACAGCGGCGGCACTGTCCGCAAAAAAGATGCCCTTCGCCGCTTACAAGCTGGCCAACTGTAACATTTGTTACGCCACGCCCTATTTCCGCAACTTCGCCCACAAATTCGTGCCCGATAATTTGGGGCGTTTTAATCGTTTTTTTCGCCCACGAATTCCAGCTGTAAATGTGTAAATCCGTGCCGCAAATCGCGGTTTTTTTCGTCTTAATAAGAACCTCATTATCGCCCGGGGTTGGCACGGGTCTTTCTTCCAAAACCAAGCCGCCGTATTCCCTCGTTTTTTTCACAATTGTTTTCATAAGAATTTTTCCGCTCCTTTTTGAAAAGTATATCACAAATTTGTCATTGACCTGTAACATTTTACGCGATAATATGTAAGAAGGGGAGTGATTTTTATGGATGAGAACAATTCTGCCGCAAGTGGTAATAACAATAATGATACCGTGCCAATGTGGTTGGTAATTCTTGTTTTTGCCTTGCTTGGTATAATGATTATTGGCGCGTTTGTTTTTGCGGGCTGGAGCATTTTCCGTGTGCGCGACATTGGCGAAGGCACGGTTTTGGCACTGGGAAAAACGATGGAATACTATGTATACGAAGAGGACGAAACCCCTGCCTATGAAGAGCCGATTGACGAAGAACCCGAAGACGAGTACTTAGACGAAGAAGACGAATACCTTACCGAAGAGGAAGAAGAACCCGAGCCCGAAGAGCCGGAGGAAGAACCCGAGCCGCCTGCGCCCGTGCAAGCCGTTGCCGCACCGCGTGTAACGCGCCCTGCACCCGCACCGACTCCTGAACCAACACCCGCCCCCGAACCCATAATCCTTTCCTGCCGCGTGTGCAACGGCGCGGGAACAGTCGCCTGCAACTCTTGCAGCGGCGTGGGCGGCGGTCGCGCAATGCTTCTTGAGCCGGGCGTCCCCCACGAATTTGCCGAAACAGGTCTTCAGTGGTGGTGTACCTCCTGCATGGCACAGACAACCTCCGTTTGCAGTGCCTGCAACGGCTCCGGCGCGTTTGTTGTTACGCCTGAATGAATGATTGCTGGCTTTTAAAGTTCTCGGGGCTCTGCCCCGAACCCCGCAAACTTTTTGAAAAAAGTTTGAACAAAAACTTTAAATTTTGACTGGCGATAAACTATCCAACGCAACTCAAAAACCCGCCGCGAAAATTTCGCGGCGGGTTTTTCGTTAAAGTTTCCGGGGTGTGGGGAGGTGCCGTTCGCAGTAAACTGCTCACTTCATTGCCCCAATACCATTAAGATAAGGAATTGGCAAGCTTTGAGTAACATTTTGGTTATTAAGTTGTCGTTGAAACGCTATAGAATCCCCAACATTGATACCCCTGTAATTTCCGGCGCGGATACGCGCCTGAATCCA
>WQSG01000003.1 GCA_009788055.1 Defluviitaleaceae bacterium
TGCGTCCCCGTCAAGAAGTGAACAAGGGTATCAGCTTCGTTTGATTCAACCATAAAATGAATATTGTTGTTGGTAGAACCTCGAACCTGAAACGTTCCGCCTGTCGCAAGCACCTGCGAGTTGCCTGTGAATTGAGCATCCGCCGTGTCTGCCGATAAAACGCGAGACGTGTTAAAAACCCCAAGGCGGGCGCGGGTGCTATCATGCATTGCCGCCGCCGCCATCCGCGCCCATTCGGGATATCGCGGGTCGTTGAAAAATTCATCCAACAAACCAGCCATAAAAAACACACTATTGTCATACAGTGCAGAAAGCGCGCCGTTGTCGTTGGGTTGCGCACCTGTGCGCCTATTGAAAAAAGGTGTATTTACGCCATCGTCAATTGCGGGTGTATTGCGATTGGGGTCAAAACCCCGATGCCAGTCTTGGGATTGTTCCGTCATTTGCTTTACTGTGCCGTTTACAATTCTCAAAACGGAGCTAGAATCCATATGAAAACGGGGGTCGCCCGACATAAGAAAATGCCCGCCGTCACCCTGTAAAAAGAAACTTGCAAGGGCTTTTATGAATGCGCCTTGTTCCAAGTCAACACGCGAACCGTCAATCATCCTGAAAAAAGCACTGTCGCCCATTAGGGATTGCGCACCGCCATACATCATATCCCGTGCGCCGTTGTATCTAAAAAGCCCTGCGCCGTCTGTCATATGAAAATTTGCACCGCCGTTAAGTTGTGCCATTGCCATGCCCGTAAGGATTGCCCGCCCCATGTCAGAAGCGAGAAACAGTCCCATTTCGCCGATTTTTACCGCCGCCGTTGCGCCCGTCCCCCAGTTTTGCGCGTCAAGCACAATGCGCCCGCCGCCGCCCCCACTAATATTGCTGAATCTCAAGCGCAACAAATCGCGGTCTGGTTCGCCGCCGCCGGGGTTTGTTCCCGCCGCCCACTCTTCACCATTCACGCGTTCTACGCTTGGCGAAAAAGGAATATCTCCCTGTATTTGCCCCACTCTTTCAAATTCCGTGTCCGTAGTAAACTGCGCAAAACGACCCCTAGCTGTTATATCAGCTCTGTTTATTTTACTGTCAAGATGTTCCTCTACGTTTCGCCCGTCGGAGTGAACAACGCCCATTGCGGAAATATCGTGCGGTGTTCCCGCGCTGTCGGTGATTGTTGCTTTTGGGTTAGCCATCCAACGTCACCCCCTGTGTAAATGTTAGCGTTTCTCCGTCAAAACTCGGTTGCAAAATTTTGCCCATGAGTTCGTTTAGCATACGGTGCGTAACGAAACCGTCCAGCGCGAAACGCACTTCAATACTTGCCAGTTCTTGGTTTGTTACGAAAATGGCAAGCTCGTGGAAATGCAAAGTGTCTTGCTGTCCCGGGTTAATCGGCGGCGAAAGGATATTGTCCGTGTCCGCGCCGTTCAACCATGCATACGCAAAGGGTATGCCCAACTGCACAAGATTTCCGCCACTGTCGAATTGGCTGTTGGCGTACAGTAAAAGTTCGCGGATGGGTGTAACCGCAGTTATACCCGCATTGGAAACCTGCGTTGCAATTTTCAACAAAGAAGGCTCTACAGTCTCGTCTTCTGATACGATAAGCTCCCTGTCATTTATTTTGATATCCACCGTAACGGGATTAACCAATGCCGTAACCGTTGCAGGGTTGCCGCTAAGTATTCCGCTACCAGCCAGCACATAATCGGGGAAAACTTTTTCGCCGTTGTACATAGCCGCCGTAAGTGCCGCCGAACCCGCACTTGTTAAAATCGTTTCAAATCGCGCCATTTTTCTAAGCCCCTTCCTCCGTGATAATTTTCAAAAAGCCCCGCTGAATGTTTCCGTCAACATCAATAAAACCGGGGATGGTTGTGCCGTTTTCAAGTTGCAGATACATAAGCGTGTCGGTTTCTTCTCTTTCAACGGGCGTTGCCGTATGTTTTACTGCGTGTATCGTTTTTGCCGTAGGGATAACGGGCGTAGCGTCCACCGTATGGGTAAAATATTTGTTACGGTCAACGGGCGTTGCCATGTGCTTTACTGCGTGTACCGTTTTTACCGCAGGGATGACGGGGGTTGGTTCGTGTACAAAAAAGGCGTGAATTGTGGATATGAATACTAAATCCGCAGGCAAATGATGCCGCATAGCCGAATTAAACTCACGCAATTGCCACGAATAATCCAGCGGGACAGACACATTAAGGATAAGCCGCTCCCAATCTAGGAACACAATAAAATAGTCATCCTTAAAAAGGTTTGGCAGAAATGTATCTGTTAGCCAACGCTCCGTAAATGGTGGCTGTTGCCGTTTTTTTACCAAAACAGCCCCGCGCCTATCTTCAATATCATCAAGACGTAAATCCGGCATGATATCGTAGGTTAATTCCAATAATCCTATTCCATTTTTATCGGCCTTTGTTGCACGAGTGTTATTAAAAACGCGCAAGATTTTAGCCTCTTGCGCGTCAACTTCGGGTTGTGTAACTCTCCAAACCTCCTGTGCTTCTATGTTATTGTTGTAAAATTGATTGTTCGCATAGTCCTTTATCATGATTGCACCAACTCAAAGCCTATCAATACAGGCAATTCTTGTTTTTCTTGGCTTTGATTTATGATAAGCCCCTGCGGGTCTGCACTTCCGTCAATTTCTATTCCGTCGAAAACAACGCCCGATACAATCCCGGCACCTGCAATCAGTGTGCCTATAACTTGGGGATATAAAATTGTCTGCCAGTCGTGTTCTTGGCGAATTTTTTTGGCGGGAAACCACTCCAGCACGGCTAACATACGGTCGTAGGCTTCGGAAATATCGCCGGTAAACGCCGATTGGTTGTCCAACATAAAATCATTTAGCGCGGAAATATCATCTCCAAGTTGAACAAAATTGTTTCTAATATTCTGTGCGCCACGATAATAAGTATTTTCCCATTCGGTTAGAACATTTTGACGCATTTCCGCAAAATACAACTCAACAATTTCCAACGCACGTGTTTCTATTTGCCCGATGGTTGTTCCCACTCTTAAAATAACGGGAACTTTCACAGTTATTGTGCGGTTTTCCGGTGTTGATACTGTTACACGATGCCCAATGGGCGCGAACCCGAAACCACTGCCGGAACGGGTAATAGGGTCTACTAAATCATTAACGATTTTAATAAAATCAACACTTACGGGTTCGTTATTTGCACCGACAATCGAAATTTTACTGTTTCCACCACCACGCCAAACAGGGAAAATCATCAAATCATGTACGCCGTCTATTTTTTGAACTTCTTGCTGATATTGCGCAACGTTGCCGCCGAAAGCATGACGGCGCAAAAATTGCAAGAAGCGGCGACGGTACTGCTCGTCGGTTTCACGGTCTTGACCGGGAATGTACGCGCCACCATCGTCTGTAATTAGCGCACGACCCAATCCATTAACATTTACGCCTATTAAATCGCCAAAAAATTGGTTGCCAACAGTGCCAACAGTTTCACATATAAAAATCACTTCGCCGCCTGCCGTTTCTTCAATTAAAAACGCAAGCGCGGGGCTTCCGGTTTCAGGCGCAAGCAACCGTGATGCAATTGGAAAATCTGCAAGTTCCATGCGATTATTGTATGTTCTTCCGCGCCGACGCGCTTGCGTTGCTTGGAATCGCGGAAAATCATAATCCCGCCCTAAATCATCAAGATTCTCCCCGGTGGCAGTGTATACAAACACTTGAGAGCGCAATATTTCAACCAGAGTTGCAAGGTCTGCAATTGCCATAGCCGACGGCGCAAGGGTGTCATATGCTTCTGATGTGGGGCGTGTGTCCAGCACCGGCAAACCGTTATCTGCTCTCGGCGCATTTAGCCTGTCGAACATTCGGCGCAAAACAACCATATAATCTTGTCTTGCAGGGGACAGGTCGTTGAGGACGGAAATTAATGCCGTGACAAGTTCCGCGAAGTCACGGTCTGATTCAAACGGTCTTATCCTCATAAGAACATCGTTTTTGAAATCAATCAAAGACTGGTGCATATGTCACCTCACTCCGTTAAATTTATATCATGCATTAAATCAAAAACACCTACCGTTGCCGTGATTCTTATCAAAACTCTCAAACTCTTAAAATTTTGCTCGGTGATGCTTATAATTTGCGAGTTTATATACCTCTCATCGCTCACAAGGCAGTCATGAACCATTTGCGGCAATCTTGCGCGGGCATATGCGGCTGTTCTTCCGATAAGCAAATGAAATTCGCTTCCGTGGTTGTTGTCATAAATAGGATATATATATCGCGGTGTTCGGAAGGTTTTATAAACCGCTTTGCGGTATGCGTCGATACCGTCAACATACCCTGAAATGCGAGTTTCATTTTTATTAGAGCCGCGAACATGAATATAATTCATATCCAGTGTTGGCAATGGCTGTGGCTGTATCGGTACAGCAAATTCATCGCGGAAGGATTCAAGCATTAGAGCATCACCTCTTCCATTGCTTCCTCAATTTGCACTGCTACAAGTCTTGCGCCGTTTTGCGCACCTTCGCGTACAAGGTCGGCGCGATATTTCGCGCTTAATTCTGTCGGATAAACTTGTGGTGAGTATGAATATCCACCTATATTAACAACTACCGTTCTTGTGGTAGCATATTCCACAGGATGCCTATTTTCATCGCGTGTGAATGGCGTGTAGTTGTCACGCATAGTTAACACCCCTGTTTGAAAAGCACCGTCCATGTAATCACGGCGGGCAACATCTTCACGCACTCGGATAAATTCGCCAATGATATCGTGCATACCAACATCAGCAACAAGCATTGCGCCATCGGGACGGAAAACTCCGCGCTCCCTCGCGCCATCCTGTGCGGTTGCAGTCATGCTTTGTATCATTTCCAGCCTTTGCAAAATGGGAGCCATTGCTCTTTGTGCATATATCGTGGCAGATTGCAAATCGTACCCTCTATCCATTAGACGTTCTTTTTCACCTGCTCTCAAAGCGGCAGTTCTTGCCGCAACTAAGCCCCAGACTCCATCTGTTGCAGTGTTTATTGCGTTGGTATATATCCCCAGAGCGTTGCCTTCTTCGTCCCATATTCCAACCATATCCAAGAAAGCATTAGCCTGCCTTACGCCCATCAATTCAATTTGCGCTTGTGTTACGCGATATACCGCATCTTCAACATCCAGCAATGCGCCGCGCTCATCGAACAGCATATTAAAATACTGCGGGGAAAGGTTCATAATTTTGTTGAAATAATCAAGGTGTGTAGCATATGCGCTACTTGTGCCTTCAATTGCGTGTTGCAGTGCATGGTGTGCGCCACGCACGGACTCTGCGGCGGCATAAGTATCACGGTAGGAACGGGTCATGTGGTTATGGACGCGCTCGTGGATTGCAGCGGTTGCGGATAATCGGGAGGTATGCCTGTCGATAGTATCTATTAGTTCTTTGATTTCTACATCATATGCGTTGACGTAATTTGCCGCATTGACATATGATTGGTTTAGCTCATTGAAGTGAGATATTGTATTTAATATTGCATCAGCATACTCACCTTCAAGTAGTTCCATGTGGCTATTCAGCAATCCCATATGTTCCGCTAAGTTTTCACGTTCGTAAATATCCAAATTATCAAAACGCCTAAGCATTTTTTCAACCTCGTGGAAAATCCCGCCATCAATCTCTGTAACGTCGTAACGCACCCTAGTTCCAAGCCTTTCGCCTACAGTTTCACCAAACGCCCTACGTCGTGTGCGTTCATGTGCCGCACCATCTACCCCGCGCTCTCCGAATAATTCATCAAGCATTTCATACCTTGCAAATGTAACTGCTTGCCCTGCAAGAATTGTTTTAAGGTCAATTTGTTCTTTCAGCAATTCGTTTTCTTGCGAAAACCGCAAAATGGGGGCATCGCTCGCCCCATGTTCTCCAAGGAGATGCATGAGTTCGATATTTTCAGCCAAGTTGGTTGAAAGTCTCTCGCTTTCATTGCTTAGCCTTTCGGCGCGGCTAATAAGTTCTCCAATCGAAGGCAGGGCTTCATCATCCGTACCACGGCGCAGCATGGATATAGTATTTACGATTGCCATTACACCCGTGGCTATTAGGGTAATCGGACCCAACATTGCGGTTAGTTTCGCCGCAGTGGGGATTGTTGACTGAATGGTTCTGTTTAACTGCGTAACAGCTACCATACCCTGTGCAATACTTTTTGGGATTACGCCAAGGGAACTAAGCAACCGCGCCGCCGCTCCTGCCATTTGATTCATGCCCCGCGATGATGCACCGGCCTTGTTGCCGACCTCTTCAATCGCATTCCCTGTTGCTTCAATTGCTTCAACTTTTTCATGTATGGCATCTGTCATTTCAACAATCTGCTCTTTGGTAGCATAGAAGTTTTCAAGCATTTCCTCATTATTTGCAATGATATCCTCAAAAGCAACGCCGAATGATTTTTTAAATGCTTCTGATTTTTCGGTGACAAGAGTCATGTAGTCAGCAATGTCGTTGATTGTTCCGGGGATTTTTTCGAGAACTTTGTGCATATCTGTGGCATTTTCCTCGACACGTTTAAGGTTATCGGCAAAAAAATCTACCTTCTTTGCCCCTGCGGTAAACTTGATGTTTACTTCCGGGCTTAGCTTCTCGATTCTTTCAACGGTATCAAGTACTTGCGTGCTATCGGCAGTTAACGTGATATTTTTTTTATCTATATTTAGTAGCATTGAAAAACTTTCGTTATTTACATTTACAGAAACTTCAGGGTTAAGGTTTTCTATTCGCTTTACAGATTCGATTGTTTGTGAGATATCGGCGGTGAATTTTACATTTATCTCCGGATTGAAGTTTTCTATTATGTCTATGGCTTCAATTGCGCTGTCTGCATCGGCAGAAAATTCTAAATTAATTTCCGGATTAAGCCGTTCGATTCGATCAATCGTTTCCATTACCTGTTCGACATTGACGGTAAATTCAACATTCTTTACTATGTCGCCTAGTAGCTTTGAAGTGCTTTCATCATTTGCGACAACGGATATTTCAATTTTCTTGCCATCAATCTTACCTGCGATTTCATCAAAACTTCTTCCAAACCTAAAAAGCCCGACTTCGGCAGCCTTAATTCGTTCTTCCCATCCACCCAATGCGGAGCGTGCTTCAAGCGCAGAGTTTTTTATTTCGTCAAGATATTTTGACATTTGATTGTCAAGACGGATTGTATTTTTTAATATCGCCAAAGCTACCACCTCCGTAAATATGTAACGCGAGGGGAAATTACAGCCCCTCGCGCTTTGCTTTCATTTCGTCAATTTCCTTTTGCAGCTTCAAGTCGTGTTTCAAGTCCACATCCAGCATTGCTATTAACTCGCCTTGTTGGTGTGCCGTGAACGAAAACCACTCACCGAATGTACGGGCGTAATTGCTACGCTTTACCCATTGCATACCCCAAAAGTATTCGGGGCAAAACAAATCTCCGTTTTCCTTACGCCCGTAAATCAGTCCCCCGCTGTTTTAGCGGCATCATCCACGGCGGCATCGTGTTCGTCTTGTACTTCGGATGTAAATTTGTCAATTTCGTGGCACAGTTCGCCTATACCTGCGTGTGAAAGTACACCTTCAACAAATTGCGCAACGCTGTTGCAACCCAACTCGTTAAGGGTTTCCGGATTTACGCGCTTAAACTCCATCGCGTAATTTGACGCTATATAAAGATTTTCACGCGCAACCTCGTCACCGCGTAAAATAACTGCACCGTCAGTGCTTCGCTGTATTGTACTTTGGATGCGCATACGGTCAATGTAGGATATCGGGGAAATTGTGAACTTTATCCCCTCTACGTCAACAGTTTTTTGCTTTTCCATTCGTGGAGCATTGTCGTGGAAGCGTTTAATTAAATCAGACATTTTAGACTACCCCCTGTATAGGATTAAAGGATTGTACAAGTGTGGTTTCGCGTGCATGAAATGTGACGCTTGAATGCATAGTGCCTGTGCCGCTTCCGGATGATGGCGCGTCGTTATACCCAATTAGCGTACACTGCTCGTAAAGCGTGATTTCTTTCCCTATGGCGGGGCTTTCAACGTCGCTAACTTCTTCTTTTAGAGAAAAACGCGGCAAGCGTTGCCCTTTTTTCTGGTTAAACCAACGACGCTTCCAAATAGATGCCTCTGCGCCCTTTTGAAATGTTAAGACAATTTGCGTACCGTTTGCAACAACTTTAACGTAGGCGCGGCCTGTTTGACCGCCGATATTTACCGTGCGAGTAGTTGTTTGCTCTGTGGGAGCAAATGAAAAATGCTCGCCCAAAACACGCGGAGGTGCATCGGGGAAGATTTCCGTGTACAAGGCTTCACTTTCGCGGACATCGTTATCCTGTACCGTCAGTGCGTATGGATTTTTTGTATATGACATAATTTACACCACCTCTCCTAAAAATTTATGCGGGTTATCATATCCAGCGTATCAATTGTCATTGGAATCTCGAACGGAATATAGCTTGACTTCCATGTTTTTAACCCGGCGGGTTCTACGCTGATTCTTGAAATGTCGTTGTTTCGCAACATTTTTTGGGACTCGAAAACAGCGGCAAGATTGTAAAGTGCTATTCGGAAGTTTTCGCGATCATCATCGGTGTCGTCCGCATCACCTTGGAAATACCGCAAGAAGGTGTTGTTTACGGCTTGCATCCACAAATCACGAACACGCCCTGTTTTGCCATCAGTCCATTGAATTGTTTTATTGCGGCGCGTTCGCACAAAAGAACTTATTTCGCGCACGATGTAAACTCCGCCGTCGTCGGCTTGGTTTAGAATCATAAAGCCTGTATTAATCGCGTCTTCGCGTTGACGTGCCGTTCTGCGTGTAGTTTGACCGGGCAAGGGTTGCAAGTCTGTTACGCGCCGCAAAAACGATGCAGTCAAATCCTTATTGCCCGCCGCTCCCGCGCTAAGTCCCGCCATGTGAAGAACAACCTGCGCAGGAGCCAATAATTCGCCGTCGAAGCGGTATCTGTCATTGACATTGTAGACGCCGGAATTATCGGAACTCGCGCCCGATGGTCTGAATATGAAAGATTTTCTGGAACGCTGCGGCGGGTCGTTGTTAAGCTGGTCAAGCCATGCCTTGTGGGAGTTCGTCGCAGTTGTATAATTGGGGTCTTCGGGGTCTATTGAAAATGCGATAACATCCCAATGTTCGTAAGCCGCCGCCGCTTTTTGGAATGCGCCTTGCCGTTCCGAATATTCGGGTACACTTCCGCTTGTTCCGCCGGAAAGCGTAATCTGTCCAAGTGGTATAGGTATCATTACGGCTCCATCTGCATTCGGGTCGTAATCATTTGGAAGCTCGTATGATACCGATGTCATTGCCCCGTTTTGGAGTTCGTGCAGACCCTCGCACAATTGCGTGCTTAAAATTTGACCGTCGAAAAATTCAACGCACTCGAACATTCCATCACGGGCTAGAATACTCCAATTGATACGATTTCCGGCAATGCCGTTTTTGTTTGCTTCAAGAGTGATAATAGTAGCGTCATCAGTCAAATACCCGCCTGCTTTTGCGCCGCCTGTATTCTGCGGGAAAATAATCCCCATAGTCGCTCCATCACTTGCTCCGTTGGCAGTTCCACCGCTTAACATGGCGTTAATTCCTATGTTTGCAGGGAAAAACTCGGGGGTAGAAGCCATACCCATTTTACGAAGCGCATCTACAGGGTTTTCCGTTGACAGCCACTCTCGAGAATGAATTTCCTGCAATTCATTTTCGCTATACCAGTCCAGCGGAAGCATTGCAATCACTCGCCCGCGCTCCGGTATAGACGTCATAATCCGCTCCATACTTTGTACATCGTGATATACGGCAGGAAGCCGTTGCGGGGGTAATACTCTTGGTACGTTTGCCATTTTGTCACCATCCTTTTAATAAAAAAAATACCGCCTGTGGCGGCTACTTCTTGGGGTTGCTAAGCTGTTTTAGCGTTCCTTTTTTTACAAGCATTTCAATTGCACTGCTTTTTTCAAGCGTGGCATTTTCGCCCGGTTTAATAAGCTTCCCGTCGGTAACAACATTCTTAACGGAAACATTCTGATAGTCCATTTCACACCTCCCATCACGATAAAATCATGGGCTGTCGAAGTGCCAAGACTTCACGCCCATACTTAGTTTCTCTAAGTGCCGCGTCGCCAAGTGCCAAGTTTACGGAATTATGCACGAATGACATACTCCCGCCATCCTCTGAAATACTTGCGACGGGATAGACGCCCTCGGATTCTTGATACGCCACTTCAGCCATTTTCATGATATGTGCGGTCATGTATGCGATGGCTTGCGCTTGAACACCACGAAAAAGCCGCCGTGAAATCCTCTGTGTGGCAAGTGGAATTATTTTGAGAACAAAATCGTCTCTGACATCGGAAAATTCTTTAGCAAACAAGCGGAAGATTCTCAAAATTTCGTCATCCGGGGTTGGTTCGGGCGGTGGTCTGTAGATAATTAAAGCCATTTCCCCGGTAGAAAACCGCGCCATTTCCCCTGTTTTAAATTTTGCCAATGCTGCCATTTTCTCACCCCTGCCTAAGCATTTCATACTTAATTTGTCGGATGTGCGCTTCTCTGTTCAATTATCTTCACCATGAACCGCATATTCCCCGTGGGAGCGGCAGTAGTAGCAATCCGCAACGTAGGAACATCCGCAACGGGTGTCTGTACCCTAAACAGAGACGATGTTTGCGTTCCATAAGTCGTGGATATCCCTGCACCGTCTACATCAAAGTTTGCGGAACTGGAATAAATAACCGTTGAAATTGTAGTACCGCCAAAAAGCGGAAACGCACCAACAACATTGTTATCTGGGTTTGAAGTCATATTGTGCATTTGCCAACGGAAGCGGTATACAGTGTTCAACAATGCGTTAGCGTTTTGGTTTCCGACCAAACCATAAGCCGCTCCGTTTATTATCGCTTGCGGCATAAGTCCATTTCCGGTACTTGCGCTTGACCCTGTTGTACCGCTCATTGCGCTAATCACAATCTGATAATCTGCGCCGTCTTTTAGCACTATGCCTGTGTCTATTGATACAGGTGTGCCGGAGGTTAGCTGTATTTGGTCGTCAAAAAATACTGTACGGGCGACACCTATATCACTTGAATTGCCGCCACTTGTCGTAACGGTTCGTATCGCCGCCGTGTCTGCATCGAAATCCCCGGCGTAAATTCCCAGCCGTCCTTTTGAATCACTCACCCAAGACCCGCCTTGTATCAGCGGTATTGTAGCGGATAGTTCGCTCTTGGGAACTGCCGTGTACACAGGAACGCCGTCATCGGATAAATCTCCCAATTCACGCGCCGTCAATCGTTGCGTAAGATGCCCCGAAAGCACACGGTTAGTTTCCGCAATCTGATTGTTCAGTGCGAGAAAGCCATCTGCGACGGCGTTGTTCAAGTCGGTAATCTGCTGTTGCTTGTCGGAGATTGCTTCTTCTCGGTTGGAAATTTCTGCGGTTAATCCATCATGAACGGTTGCGAAGTTGTTTTTAAGTGCTTGAATTTCTGTCAAAATTTCAGAAAGGTCTACAGGCTCGATGCCATCCAATAGGTCTGCGAGTGCCGAAACCTTCGACTTCAACTCCGCGATGTCGATTTTGGAAGTGGAAACACTGTCATCCAGCGTAGCAATGTCGCTTTGTAAAATTGCTATGTCGGACAAAATACCGCTTAAATCAACGTTGTCGTTAGGGATATTGTCAATTTGAGACTGGATATCGCAAATAAGTTGCGAAAGCGAAGCGTCTACCGTTGAAAGCAACCAAATTTCGCCTTGTAATTCTTCGATACGTTCAAAAATTTGCGAAATAGCTTCGTCAACATTAGGCAGTAAGTTTTCAAGGTCGGAGATTCTTATGTCATGCGCAGTAATATCTTCTAGTGCGATAATTAAATCTTCTTCCATGAGGGTGCTTTTTTCAACGTCCTTTATTGACGAACCGCCATTTACATAGTTGGCAAAGGACGTTTTTTGTGTCCTAGGAGGTGTTGCACTTCCGCCATCTGCGTAAAGACTCGTAATTGTTTTTAGTTCGCGGAGTGGGTCGAATTGGGCGTTTAACACGGCGACTTTCGCCTTTGCGCCGCCTACGGAAACAATATCCCCGATGCTTACATCAATTCCGCTCTTGTAGTTGTATTGCTTTTCACCCCATCCGCTCTTCGCTGTTTTTGATGGGAAAACTACGGAAATTACCATACTCCACCTCTTTCTTTGTATTAAAAAACGCCCTGCATATGCAAGGCGTTCTAAATTCTAAATTTTGTTTTATACTGCCGCCGCTGCGTAAGTGGGTTTGCGGATAGGTGTTTGTTGCGTGTTCCGCGCCGCCCAATTTGCACGGGCTTCGTTTAGGCTTATGGTATTAGCACCAGCATCATCATCGGGATATTCGCTCTGTCCGGGGTCGTCTTCCCAATCGCAAACAGAACAAATTTCGTACTCGCCTAACTCATTTATCGTATTTTCCCCACAGCATGGGCAAGCAATAAGATGATTCATGGATTACCCTCCTTTTCCGTCGCGCACTTGCAAATAGTCGAACCGCGCTTGGCGGTCTGCTTGACTATCTCCATCCAGCGGAAACATTGAAGAAACTTTCTTGTTTGGCACACCAATAGCAAAGTCATTGGTGCTACTATCCCATCTAACCAGTTTTCCGTGTTTTGTTTCAAAGCCTTGTACATTCCCGCCGAGGTCGCTTTGCAACACTTCAAGAGCCCTCGATTCATACTGTGCCGTTGTCAAACCAAGATAATGTCCGTTTCGCTGACGTTTTGCTAAATGCTCTTCGGCAGAATTGTCTTCAAACCCACCGCCGAAATCGTCCGTTTCATTTACAGTTACAAGTTGGGATTCTTGCCTTTCGGAGTTTTCATTTATATTTTTGCCCGATTCCACGGTATTATCCCCTGCCTTACCTTGTGCATTTCCGTAACTTATTAGTCGTGGTTGCTGTGGTTGCAAGTTTAACAGATAAACGGAATCTCATCAATGCAAAATTTCAAACAGCGACGCAATCCACTGTGAAATATTTTCGATATACGGCATGGGCTTGCAACGACAGCCCCAATCGCCCTTTTTTAGATGGGGGTTGCCGCTAGGATAAATATTCCAACCATTATCACCCGCTCCGACTGCCCCGGTTTCCCACGAGAAAACTTTTGTGTCGAGTTTTCCGTGTGAACCCCGAACGGCGGCATCGCGCATGGTTACCCATATGAATTTATCAATGCCGAGATTTGTTTGCCGCTTCTTGCAAAAATCTGTATAGAAACCGTCTGCCTGAGCCTGTGCGATATTAACGGCTTGACGGTCTGCCATTTCGCCGATTTCGACATACGCATTGTTAAGCGCGGCGGCGATTGCGGCATAATTCCATCCGGCCAAAACGCGGGTGAAATAATAATCTGTCTCGCGTCGGATGCGTTCTTCGTACCTTTTGGGTATGTTTTCTAAAAATTCATATGCAACCTCGGCTTCGTAGTGTTCTAGGTCACTTACACCACCTTGCATATATGCTAACATTTCGTGGTCTGGGAAAATTCCCGCCTGCGAAATTATTTCCTGTACAAAAATGCGCCTTTGGGCTTCGCTTGTGGCTTCTACGAAGCGCATCACAATTCCGCGCAAGGCATATTGCGTCCATAATTGATTAACAGCCGCCATTGCCGCAGTTATTTCAGCATTGGCAAGGTCAGAGTAACGCGCAATAATCCGCTCCATCTCGCGAGAGTACGCGCTATTTAATTTTATATTTTCACGCCGTTCAAGGCGATTGATTTCTTGGAAACATTCACGAATAAGAGGGGCTACCTTTGAAAGGTAAACCCCTCGCATAATTCGTTTCATTCTCGACACTTGACGCTTTAATGTTCGAGCGTATTCCTCCGCAATGCGGTCAATCGCAGTGTAAAACGTTTTGTCGATTTCGTTTTTGGTGCGGGTTTTATGTGTCGTTACTCTCGTCGGTAGGTGGTGGCGTGTCACTCTCGCCGCCCTCGTCTGTTTCGGAGTCGGGCGTGTCGTTTTCGTTGTTCGTATCAGAATTTGCTTCATCTTCTACGCCCTCGCCTTCTACTGCTTTGGGGGGTGCTTCAATTGCGACAATGATAAGTTCTGCGCGTTCGTTATTGTTTTTTGCACCACTAATGTCAACCCCCATTTTTTCGGCTAATGCATCCAGTGAACCTTTATTCATTGAACGCACTTGCGCGGAGGTTGGTGGAGTGTCGCTCTCGTCGCCCTCGTCTGTTTCGGAGTCGGGCGTGTCGTTTTCGGGTGGTTCGTAACTTGCAATTCGATGAAAGCTATCACCGAAAGCCGCAATTTCTGCGGGGGATGGCGAGATTTTATCCCCCGCATTGTAGTTTACCGCACCATTTCCCACAATAAGACGAGTGTAACTATTTATTACGATATGCGTCATTTGCGTGTCCTCCTTACGTGTCTATGGGGTCGGTTGGAGATTCTACCCTGTTTTGCTTGAATTTTGCATGAACAACGCCCAGTGTTTTATCTTGACGGGATTTTAGGCGCGGAGCCATTGCCGTCAGGATTTTGTAATTCACAGCCATGCCGCCCTTTTCATCCCATTCCACAGGAATAAGCGGCTGACCTATTGCAAGGTCTACATTGTCGCTGGACATTTGCACAAGGGCAAGGTTGCCTTTGGGCATACGGCTTGATACCTTGACTTCTTCGATAAGGTCAATTTCTTCAAGGTGCTGTTTGAGCATTTTGCCGTTTGTGTTCGGAATAATTTTGTACAAAATTGTAGACAATCCCGTGGGGACGTACAGGATAAACGGCCCGTAATAATCTTTGTCATCAGCTTCTTGAATCATTTGCAAAATCAATTCCGCAAAATTATCAACGGTAATTGGTTGCAAAATTCCACCAATGTCAACAAATGCGATTTGTGAGCGGAACGGATGCGTAATATAGCCATAAATCGGCTTTTTGCTGAATTTGTTTTTGCTACCCGAAATAACGAGGTCTTCCATGCCTACGGCAACCTTACGTGTCGCCGCGTCTGCATTCGTCATATCAATGGGGCTTCCGCTTTCGCGGCCTGCCGCAAGTTGCCGCGCACCAAGACGGAAATCTTTATGGATAATGGGTACGGGAACTTCGTCCGTTTCGAGGTTTAGCAAATCGCGTATGCCATCGCTGTCCGGCTCCATGCTTACGGTTGCATCAGACATATCACCTTCGGTTTGCCATTGAGAAACGGTCTTCCCAAGACCCCCCAATTCGTAGATTAAATCACGGTCAACAAGGTCTGATACTGCGGAGAGCCTTTCCTGTGCGACTTTTACCACACGACGGTCAAGGTCAACCCAGTCATCTTTTTGCAGAATCGCGTTTGTGCGCAACATGGATATGTCCATATTCGTAGCGATTAATCTTTGGGCTATACTGCCGCCCAATCCATTTGCTTGTAAAATTTGTTCGGGTGTCATCTACAGCACCTCCATCATGATAAAAGTAGGCAAATCTGGGTCACCAATGGGAATATCCTCACGGGCAATGCCGATTGCCGCTGCAAGTGTTCCGCTTGCGACAAAACCATTAGCCGCCGCAATTAGGGGCGTGTTTTGTGTTACATCGGAGTCGCTTGCTATTCGCACACGGACAATATGACCCTTTGCGGGATAAAGTACCGGAACTTGGTCGCCTTCGACATATTCGCTGTCTAGGGGCATTCCTTCGGTACTTGTTACATCAAGTACCGCGACGCGGGTATTCCCTGCCGCCGCCGCTTGCACAGAACCGGTAGAGCCGTCAATTCCGACACCTTCCGAAGCTACTCCCGTAAACGGAATAACCAAGCAACCGGGCGTGAGTGTTCCTGCGCCGTTCAAGACGGCTTCGCGCTTTGTGATATCGCCTGTTACGGCGATTACATTTCCGCTTGTGTTTGCGCGAGGGTTTACGTTATTACGCATTTTCTGCAACTCCCTTCTTTTTGAAGATATTTACTGATAACGCCGTGTAGCCATTATCTTCTTCACGGTTATTTGCTTGGATGCCGCGAATACCGTAATCGGGCAGTTCAATCCGCATTGACTGCGCCACGCCCTCAAGGGTTTTTGTGGACATGGTAGCAAGTTCGGCGGTGGGAATGAGTTTATTTGCCGCGATTTGCTTTATGAGCGTGTCACGATATTTCTTGTGTTCGCGCTCATGGGTTTTGATGGATTCGCGCAAATCTTTGTCGGGAATACTGTTGATGTAAGCGTCATTGCTTACTGGCTTCCTGTTGCCTGCAAAGCGACGGCGGGATTTAGCGGTTTTCATTTTGTCCACAGTTTTGTCTTCATCTTCCGGTTTTTTATCAGGATTGGTAAGGTCGCTAACGTCCATGTTTGCGGCGGGGTCGTCAATTGACGGTTCGTAACCAAGCGCGGCTTCGCACATGGCCTTGATTCCCTCGAAGTACGCGATATACGCATCGCAGTCTTCAATAATTTCTTCGAGTTCGGCGACAGCTTCCTCTTCGCTGGTTGCCGATTCCACGACATATTCAATTTTCGCGGCGACCTCTTCATCGTCGAGTTCGAGATACTCGTAGGCATCCATATAATCGTACATGGATTCGGGGTCGTAATTTTGCAGGTCGGCGTAAATACTCTCGTCCATACCTGCGTCCGGCTCTTGAGTGCGCATATTAAGAGCGGGGGGCGTTCTTTTCGCCGTGCTTGCCCTGCCTTGCACCTTGGGCTTTGCTTTAGGTGACTTTTTGTTTAGATTGAATGGATTTTTCACATTGTTTCCTCGCTTTCTATTTTTGAGAATTAAAAAAACGCCACTCGGCGTTTATCACTTGTTTGCAAGCCGTTTTTGCTTCGGTGTTTTGCATTTTCGGCTTGATTTTACCGTTTCTCTGCCCGGTCGCGCCCTTGGGCTGTGGCCTGTGTCGAAATAAGCCATTGCCGGTTGTACTTGGGTGGCGGTTTCGCCAATCGCTACGCTACACGTTTTACGGTCAAAGGTGTAAGGCACTTTGTAAAACGCCTTGTTTTTGGAAAATACGGCATAATCGCAACCGTCTTCTGCATCGAAATAAAGTTCGTCAACGACCTTCACGTCCGGGTGTGCGTCTTGGATGCAGCGCAAAACTTCATCAGCAAGCATTATTTGCGTCCGAACGGCGTTTGCGGCGATATACGACGTTGCCCGGCTTACCTCCGTTTCAACCTCTGACAAGGCTATTTCGCCTGTATCGGATTCAACAGAAAAGTCTCGCCGATACAATGGGCGGCGGTCCCAAATTTCGTTGCCGTTTTCATCAAAAACGCGCTTTTCATACACGCAAAACTCCGTCTCTTCTTCTGTGTCGTACATGATATCCACAATCCAGCCGACAGTTGAATCGACTTCCAATAGCTTGCCGTGTAATGCTTCACGCGGATTCACTTGGTTGTTGGATTTCAGGTATTTTTTGAGACTGGGGAAGATTTTAGACGCATGAAGCAACATATGTTGTGTCATGGGGACGCTTATTGTCTTTTGCTTCTTACGACGATTATTGCGAACGCCGCCGCCATCCTCCCATGAAAACGCTCCAACGTCACCCGGAAGTAATGCAAAATGGTCGGGCAAGATGTTACTTTGAACGCCATCGAATTTCTCCCCGTCCTTTTCTCCGCTTTCGTCGATGGGTTCAGTGACGAAGTACCCGGTGGAAACCTCCAGCGGCTTGCCGTTTGTAATCGCGCTGTATGCGGCTTTGTGTTCCGGGCTTTTGTTCTTCTTGGAAATGTCGAAGTAAATTTCACACTTCAACTTTGTTGTTTCCGGGTCGTATGTTGCGGAAAAAATATACCCGGCCCCGAATTTCTCAATCATCTCGGGGGAGTTTGCCGAAACATCGTTACCGTCATCGTCTTGGGGGTGCTTCACGGTTAGCAATCTGCCGTTCCACCCCTCGCAACTTCGCTGAATTTCCTCTGCTGGTAAGAGTTCTCCGTTTAGCACAGCTTCCGCAACCATCACCGCAGGGGCAATCAAATATTTCACCCCGTCGATGGTTTCATGGCGTGTTTTCAGCTTCTCTTTGTTTACCACGCCTTTAAATTTGTATTCCAAGGGTTCGCCTCCTTTCTTGTATTAAAAAACCGCCTTTCGGCGGATGTGGTCTGTTTATATGTCATGGGCTAGGCTCTAACGCCCCCGCCCATGTCTACAAGATAGTTTTGGACATAACCAATATAGTCCTCTTCCTTGGCACTCAGCTTTTTGCAAACCAAATCGACAGTATATCCAAGTAAATCGTTTATTCCGTCAATTGTTTTCAGCTTGCTCCGCACTTCACGCATGGAAAGCTCTGTTTTTTCCGTGAAGAAGTTAATAACATCTGTTTTTGATACACTCGTCATTTCAATCTCCTCCAAACATTGTGATTATTTTTCCGCTATCCGTAACGACAACGCGCCTTCCATTCGTACACATATAAATTTTACTGCTTGGCTCTTTTGCCGGAAGTGTAATCTGCTTATTATCGAGGGCATTTTCAATATCCTCTACAGACCAGCCACGCTCAATTGCTCTAACCATACCGTGATTGTCAATTTCGGTAATCTCCGGCACATCCTGCGCCTTGAAGCCAATAAGAGAATCGCTGTATTCTTTCTTCAGTTCGGCAAAGGCTTCTTTCCCTATTCCGGCGCAACCGGTACAACTGCCCTCGGAACTTAGAAATTTACCACAAGCATCGCAATTACCGTGGGCGGCATTCATAATAACACCTTGCCGTACATACTTCAAGCGATTTTGCGCAGATTTACGGCGCGGAAAAAGATTTCTTAGCCGTTGGAAAATCCCGTTGCTTGTTGGCGGCGGTTCGGATTCATTGTCATACATCGGCAATTGTGAAAGTGGTTCAGAATAATCTCCTGCCAAGCTGTCGCCTGCGCCTGCCGTTGGGTATTCCGTTTCGGGAATTTCGGGGTCAAGCCCCAAGAGTTCCCTGAACTCCTCAACGGGCAAGACTTCCGACACTACACCCTGCGGCCCCACATACTGACGCACCGCCTGTATCACTCTTGCCGCGTCAGAAATGCGTTCGCTTGTGTCGCGTTCCACAAGTGCGGGCCATTCGACTTCATATTCGACTTTCGGCAGATAGCCGTAATCCATTAGGCAGTTAATCAATGGTCGCAAAATCACATCTGAAGCAAAGTTCTCTTGCCGCCCCGCAATATGCGACAAAAACATATCACGGTCAACGCTTGACGCTAACTGCCCTTGTTCACTGCCTAGTAAAATGCGTGTGGGTGTTTCATATGCCGCCGAAATAAGCTGTAGTAAAATATCGACGTTATTTTTTGGGTTTGCCGCGCCGGGGGTAAGCTGCTTAACATCCACTCCAAAAGTTTTAAGTCTGCGATTTAATCGATTGTCATATTCTTCGAGGGATTTCTCCATTGAGGCTATTGCTTCATCATTTGCAACAAGGTCGGGGCTAAGATTGAAAACCATGCCCGGATTACCCAAAATCCAAAACAGTTCTGCACTTGCGCCGACTACCTTGTATAAGTCCATAAGGTAGTTAAATCCCGCTTCAAGGAACGGTGCGCCGAAAACCTCGCTTTCGTCGTTTCTGTCGGTGATGTGTATAACGCGGCTGTGGTGGACTTTATACGAGATTGATTTATTCTTTTCGTCTTGTACGCTAATGCTGTACAATTTTGGAAGCCCATACCGCGCACTTGCCTTATTTGTTTCCCACTGCTCAATTTTTGCCTGCTTTTCTGAATATGCCGCAAGTTGTGTTATTTCGTTAACGGATGTTCCTCGCTTTAGCTGTTCTTCGGTTTTTCCATTCTTGGTGCAGATAACCAATATAGAATACTGCCCTATCATACTTAATGTGTCGGATTTTTTTAGAATCTTAAACAACTTGTGGTTTTCGCAAAGCAATTTTAATTGCTTATTAAATTCCTTTACTTGACTTTCGGAATTGTCATCCGCCGTTACCAGTTCGGGAAACTTGCGCCAAGTAAACCCGACCTGCGCCCTTATTGCACGACGCGCAATACCCATGCGGCGGTATGCATTGTGGAAAATGTCATAGTTTAATACTTTCGGATAGCCAAATACAGAGTTAAGAACTTCCATTTGGTTGCCGCCGCTTGTAATTCTGCCAAACATACTGCGTGTGACTTTCTCTCCCATACTTCACCACCTATCAAAATGCGCCGGGTTTGTTCCACCCGCTCGCCTGTATTTCGATTTCATTAAACGCACTTCCGGAAGCATCCACCATGTCCTTGAATTTACTAATGGGGAAACTTTCAAGTTGATTGAAATATGCCTCGTTCCAATCGGCAGTCAAAACATCGACATTGCCGCCACGCCACTGTGCAGAAAACGGCTCGGCGCGAGTTTCCTTACTTCCCGATTCCAATTTGGCACACACATCAAACCCGGCGAGAAATTTCACATAGCTTTGCGCCTGTTCCTTTCCGGCTTGACCGGGGTCTTGGGGTACACGAATGCGGACACGATTAAACCGGGCTTTGTCCTGTTGCGCTGTGAGTTTTACTAAGGCGCGGACGCTTCCGGCATCTAACCGCTTATTTATCACATCAGCAACGATATACCTTCCATTTCTGCGCTTGCCAATTAATACGCCGGAAGTAAATGCGGCTTCGGTGCTTTCTTTTTCCGTGGTTGCCGCCAAGTCCCAAGCGCGTACCCATTTCACAACGTCAACAGGAATATTCGATAACATTTCCCCGACCTCTGTACGTTTGAAATACATTCCCGCAGAGGGTTTAATTTTCCAGTTTCCGTGCATAAGGCGTTCGCGTTCAACAAGGGGCAAGGCTTCAAGGTTCGATAAATACGATGGGTCGGATTCCATCAAAATTTTATTGTCTGATAATGTGCTTGCTATGAATGTGACGGACTTAGGGAGGGCGCGTTCTTCTTCGGAATCAAGGTTAAACCGTTCCCAAAGTTCCTCACAGGTGTCTGCCCAATGCAAAATCTCGTCACGGCGAATGAACCAGCGAATAACGCCGCTCCGTTCGGGTATTGGGTAGCCTGTGTCCGGGTCTATCCACCACGCGATAAATTCCGCAACCCAAGAATCTGCGTCGGGATTGCAGGTTGCCCTCATATACGGTCTTACGCCGCAAACGGAGCGATTTCGGGAAAGCATATAAAAAAACTGCTTCTTAGTGAAATGCGTTAGTTCGTCGAAGCTGATTTCACAAATTTGTGAGCCTTGCCATTCGCTAAGGCATTCATCACGCTCTATGTGGCGAAAGCTAACTTTTGCGCCACTTGGAAAAATCCAGCGCGGATGCGGTGTTATTCGTGGCTTTGCACCTTTCCAATTGCTGTATATTTTTTGGCTTTCATCCCAAAGCCCGCCCTCGACTGATATTTGGTTAGAGTGTTTGCGGAAAATTACCGCGCCGAATTTGCTATCATTAACGTGCTTCAGCGGAGAAAGAAGCAATCCGAACGTCTTGCCACCACCCGCTGCACCGCCATAAATTGCAATGTCTGCAGGCGTGGCGAGAAAATCCCATTGTGGACCCTCTTGGGGGCGAATTTGCACATCATTCATTGCCGCCACCCCGATTCTTACTGCGTCCATCATCGGGCAACACAAAAATTACGTTTGTTTCGTTTGAGTTGCCGCCACCGTCGGAAGATTTGAAATTATCGTCGTCGGAAGCACCCGTTTGCATTTTGTGCAAAGCCGTCAAAGTTTGCCTGTTTTCGGCGGCTATTCGGTTAAACGCCAAGTCATGGCGTAGCAATTCGCTATTTATTGATAACGCTGTCGTTTGTACTCCGGGGGGCTTATTGCCAACATTGCCCTGTACCTTAACCACGTTATCGACAACTAAGCCGCCGGGGGTTTGCTCAATTGTTGCCCTGCGTTTCATCATGCGCCGTTCACGTATGCGGTGGAGTTTCGCCTTGCGTTCCATTTCCGTCTGCGGGTCGAGCGGTTCTTCGAGCAGGGCGAGTTCATCTTCGTCGGTGATGTAGTCGAATGCAATGGTTTCATATGCGCCGTGAACGAGGGCGTTTTGATTGCCCGGCGGACCGCCAAGGCCGCCGCGATTTCCGACGGCGTTTTTATTGCCCTTGGGTGCGCCGCCGAGTGGGGTTGTGTTCGTTTCGGAAATTTCGCCGGGGGCATCTGCCGCCCGTGACTCCCCCCTCTTTTTTTTCGGGGAATTATTTGTAGGCTTTTTTTGGGCGGGGCTTGGTGTTCCGTCGTCGTTCGTTTGATGTACAGCATTGGGGGATTGATGTACATCATTCTTTTTTTTAACCCAACCGTCGCGGGATTTCCAAGTAGCAACGAGGCGTTCATCTTCACCCAGTTGCTCGGCAATGCGGCGGTTTTCAATTTTGCCATTATGCTTCAGATAAATTTCAAAAGCCTTGTCTCTGTTGGGACTGCGTTGCTTAGGCATCACCTCTCACCCGCCTTTGATATGTTGCACAAGAAAAAGCCCCTCAGGGCAATTCTCGGTTTAATTGAATTTTTGCAAAATGCTTTCATAGAGCGGCTTGACTGCGTCGGGAATAGGAATAACCCAATCGCCGTTAAAGTCTGCGATAACCTCGTCGCCTATTTTAATTTCAAGGCACACGATTTTGCCGCCGTTTATCCCATAGCAATCCAACACAGGGTTATCAACCGTTTTTACCCAAGCCGAAAGTTCGCGGTCGTTTTCAAGTTCCTGTTTACCCCTGTACCATTTGCCGATACCAAGCGGCGCGGGCTTTTCTGTAAACGTCATATGGCATCCCCTTTCGCGGCAAATAAAAAAACCGCGCGCTGGCGGTAGAGTTGTATATAACGAGGAATAGCCCTTGTGGGCTGTTGTTCCTCTGTGGTTTTGGCTTAGTCTTTCGCGTATTCGCCGCGTCCGAAAGCCCAATCGGTTAATTCTGTGAGTTTTTCTACAAAGTAGCCTGCGCTTCCAACGTGACCCCAATTTATTTCTTCGGGGGAATCCCCTATATGGTCGTCTGCATAGGCGTTCAATTCTTCGATGCGTTCTTTGGCTTCAGCTATCTTTGCCATGAATGCCGCCAGTGCTTGGTCGTTGTTTTTCATTTTCACGCCCTCCATCTTAATTGTTTTTAGGATTAACACCCATTTCTTTAATGAGTGTATCAATATCAGCACCGAGCGTATCCTTTAAATAAATATCAGCCTCTAAAATAAACTTGCTGACCGCTTCTTGAATTAGTGCATTGCGCGTGAATTTTGAATTTCCGATGGCTGAAAAAATGCTTGCCACTTTTTCAATCTGTGCCAGCGTTATATCCTCCAAGTATAAGGATATTTGCTTTTTGGGGACGTTGCGTTTGATTTGAACTTTGAAATGGTCGTAGTTTTTCATTTTCGTGTCCTCCTTGTTTTTTTGGGCTTGCGCCCGTTTTTGTTGACACATTAATCACTCAAACGCTCCACAAAAGCAAGCGTAAAAGAGCCTGTAAATGTACCAAAAATCAAGGAGGGTTCTTGTCATAGTATACAATGCCGCCGAGTACGAACGACACACAGGGCAGAGCCACGCCATTGCCCCAAAGACGGTACTCTGCGGAATCGCGGTGCGGCTCTTTTAACCATTTAATGATTTGGTTTCGGCTCTTGGGCTTTTTAGATTTTCCGACGGCGCGGCGGTGGGTTTCAAAAATCTCCGTCCAAAAAGCAATCTCTGCCTCGGATGGGTTCGGGGTCGCAAGTTCGGCACACCAGTCGAAGGGGAAGCCCTGTAGCAAGGCGCATTCCTGCGGCGTTAAACGACGCACGACATAGCGGCTTTCAATTACCACATTTTCGCCGCCGGGATAATCGCCGCCCGATGCCTTAAGCGTTCCCGCCGTTTCTACTTCGCGGTAGTTGCTGTGCTGATAATTTTCGACAACTACGCGCTCCACGACTGCCTTGCCTTCTTCGATTTGTTGATTTTGCGGAAATTTATAATCAGACGCGCAAAGTGCGCCCACCTTGTCTTGGTAGCAAACGGCGTGTTGTTCCGTTGCGTTGAGGGTAAAAGAAACGCCCTCGCGGAAACCGTTGCCGTGATGCGACGGACGCGCACCATTGCCCTCGATGGCAACAACGACTTGACCGCCATTTCCGGCGCAAGCCCCTGTGTCAAGGGTGCGGCTTATTTCCATTTCATATACGCCACTGTTCGGATTACTTGATTTCATAGAATTGCTGTTTTTGGCGCAAATTCCGTACACCTTCGGCGCGAAAACGCACTGCGTACCTTTATAGTCCGTGCCTGTGAGAATGTTCGCCACATCAACGCCGACGGTTAGAGCGTACTGCCGCTCGTTTAACACAAGCGCGGTGTAATCGGTTATGCGGTCGTTATGGCCGCCTGTGAGGGTGTTTACGATATTGCCGCTTCCGTTTCCACGGGCATCAAAGCTGAATGGGCTTCCAGTGCTGTTTTCAGAATTTGCGGCAGGGATTTGCCACGGGAAATTGCGCGGCGGAGGATTCCCAAACAGGCGCGTTTCGTTAAATAATATTTCTCCTGCACTTTTACCATCAAAATCGACGACAAGGAAACATCTACGGCGACGCTGGGGGACTCCCCAAAATTGCGCGTCGAGTGTTCGCCATGCGAGGGAGAAATCGTCTGCCAAGATGTCGCCTGATTTCGGCCACTTCCCGGTTGCAGGCATAGGGATATATGCTGATGGGTCTTTGATTTGGACGAGTTCATTTAATACCTCCCGAAAATCCGCGCCTCTGTTACTTGTATACATACCCGGCACATTTTCCACCACGACAAAACGCGGCAGACGGTGGCCTGTGACTTCGCGCATTTCACGAATAACACGCACCATTTGAAAAAACAGCCCCGACCGCTCACCGTGAAGCCCTGCGCGTTTGCCTGCGACGGAAAGGTTCTGACACGGGAAGCCGCCCGTGATTATATCCACAGGAGGAATTGCCGCGCCGTCTAGGGTGTTTATATCGCCCAAGTGCATCATGTCGGGCAGTCGCTTTGTGGTGACGCGGATGGGGAACGGCTCTACTTCCGAAGCCCACAGCGGCTTTATACCGCACAGCAAGCCGCCGAGCGGAAAACCTCCGGAACCGTCAAAAAGTGAGCCGAGTGTAAGCCTACACATTGGCGTGGGGGATTTTCTCCCCGCCGCGCAAAAGAAAAACGCCGTCGTCTTTCCCGACCAGTTCAACAAAACGCCGCACGATAACGTCGCAGTATTTCGGGTCGAGTTCCATCAATCGGGATTCGCGCCCGAGTTGCTCTGCGGCAATCATTGTCGTACCGGAGCCGCCGAATAAATCTAAAACAACATCGCCGTCACGGGAACTATTCTGTAATGCCTTGGCAACCAAGGCGACAGGCTTCATTGTCGGGTGTTCGGGTGAAACCTTGGGGCGCGGAATTTGCCACAAATCGGACTGCTTTCTGTCTTCAAGGGGGCATAGACGTTTGCCGCCGTCCAGCCAGCCATAATATATCGGCTCATACTGTGTGTGATAATCTTTCCGCGACAGGACAAGAGAATCTTTCGCCCAAATAATCGTGCTTGACCAGTGATACCCTGCTTCGCGCATGGCGTTCATCACGTTGCCCCATTCTTGGGCAGACATAACAACATAGGTCATGCATCCGGATTCGGAAACCATAGCCATGCACTGGAAAGCGTCAACTAAAAAAGCACCGAAATGTACGGTACTCATTTTGTCGTTTAGTATTTGCCGTGACTTCCAGCTTGGGTGTCGATTGTCCGCGCCGTAGTCAACATTCCACGGCGGGTCTGTGAAAACACAGCGGGCTTTCGCGCCGTCCATCAGCGCGGTTACATCTTCAGGTATCGTACTGTCGCCGCACATAAGCCGATGCCGGCCGAGAAGCCAAACGTCGCCACGTTGCGTGGTTGGGGTTTCAATTTCAGCCGCCACCGCGTCTGCATCGAAATCGTCTTCGTGCGCTTCGGCGGTTACCGCGTCAACCTCGGAGAGCAATTTTGCCAGTTCGTCGGCATCAAAGCCTGTAAGGTCAATATCGAAGTTGAGGTCTTCCAATTCTTCGAGTTCAACGGCAAGCATGGCTTCATCCCACCCGGCGTTGAGGGCGAGACGGTTATCTGCCAGCACATACGCCCTTTTTTGGGTTTCGGATAAATGCTCCACGAATACGCACGGCACTTCGGTAATATTTTCTGCCTTTGCCGCAATCACTCGCCCATGCCCGGCGATAATATTATAATCGCGGTCAACGAGTACGGGGTTCACGAAACCAAATTCCCGCAGACTTGCGCGGAGTTGTAAAATTTGTTCATTGCTGTGGGTACGCGCATTCCGCGCATATGGTATTAGCCTGTCGATTGCAACAATTTCTAAGCGTTCCGTGGTGTTTACGTCCCTACCATTCATAAACTTGCGCTCCTTTTCCATAAGAAAAGCGACGCAGTGGTAGGGTCTGCGCCGCAATATAAAACCCGCAACCATGACGGCGCGGGTTAAGGGATTCAATTCGTTAAATTTTCACACTGCCAGTTTATCATTTTAGTAATGACATAACAATGACACGTTTTTGACATGGCTATTTTACTAACCGCGAAAGCCCATCAATGCCGAATATTAGCGTGGTTAGGCACTCTACTGCAATATTGATATCTCGGTAAATGGTTCTTTTATCGGTGTGTTCTTCTTCTGCAAGTTCATCGCGTGTTTTGGATTCGGGGTCAAGATAGAGCCAGTAAATTACACGATACCGCCGCGCTTCTTCCAAGTGGGGGGAACTGTCGCAGTAATATTCGTATAAATTTATCATTTTGTCGATGTGGCTTACGATAATTCTGGTACGCTCCGAGCTTCGGCAGATACTTTCAATTTTTAGGCTGTCGCTTGCGCTACTGCTCAAATATCCGAGCATATCCACCAAACCATAATTATCGTCGTCGTCATTATCGGTTTCATAGACAGCATTGTCGCAGTGGTCTATTAATAGCCGATAATTTTTAAGCAATAGCTTGGTATTTGCCAGTCGTTTATCAAACCGGGCTTTGACGGCATCCTGTTCCGTTTTCTTGTATTTGTCGATGGCGAAGTTTGATATAGTTTCTATCATTTCTTGGGTTAATTTGAATCCTGTAATTTTTTTTGCTTTTGACATGACAATCCCTCCCGAAGTCACTACTTGCATTTTGTGGTAAGTCTGCTAAAATAATGGTGTCGAAGCATTATTTAGCCACTTTCTTTCGGGAGGGTGGTTTTTATTCATTGGGGGTATTTAACATGAAGCGGAAAAGTTATAAAACAGATGCAATCCGTTATTTATTTTGGCCGGAGATTTCGGATTCGATGGCGATTCACGTTATCCGAACCAAGCGGAAAACTATCGAGGTTTCTTCCGCTCCGTATTTACGGGAGGGTTATATTCGTTGCCCCAGGGATACGAGCAGGGAAGCCGCCGCAGGTCTTGTTGTCAAACACGCCGCATTTTTCAAAGAGGGCGTTTTGAATCACCGATACCACACTTCCAAGCGCACTGAAGCCCAATAACAGAGCGATTTTACCCCGCCCGATTCGCAAGAATATTTGACGCTTACAAATATTTGTTGTTATTACCATATTCCCTGTGTGAGAAACAGTCTTCGTCTACGTATCATAATCAAAAAGTCGAATTGGGCGCGGCGCAGTTCATGGCGATTGCGGTCTCTTTCTACTGCTTCATTAATGGCTCTGCACACAAAGCCATTTAGGGACTCCCCTTGCGCGGCGGCGTGGGCTTTTAGTTCTTCCTTTTTTCCCTTGGGTACGCTTAGGCGTATTTCTTCAATTTTTTCTTGCTTGTACTTTTTTATTGCTCATCGCACTGCTTCGTTAGTTTTTGGCATATCGTCACACCCTCTAAATTTTTAGATGTAGTGTATCACAAACATATAACCGCGCATATATGTTTTCGCATAACTGCGGATATATCTTTTCTATATAACTGCGGATATGCATTTCGCATATATCCGCAGTTATAATGTTTCGTTTTCCGACGAAGCTCGAAAAACAACATCTTTTAATTGCCACTAAGGAGACATTTTTATTTATGATAACAAGCCTTGCATCTGTGCCGTATTCCGCACGGGACACGAGTATCCTTGTAAAATTCGCTTTTGGGCTTATACTGTCCGCAACGTGTACAGCGGTATTTGTTGCCCTTTCGCGGCTTGCTCGTGTCTTTCCAGTGTTCCGGCGGCTCTCTTTCGGCAAAATAAGCCTCTGCACAATCGCCGCCCAAATCGCCTACATCATCGAAGAACATTTTACACCTCCATAATGTCTAAGCACTCGTCACACACTGGACGCTCTGCCAGCGTTTCTGTATCGTGGCAATACATAGTGCGTGTTTCGTAAACTTCGTTATCATCGCACAATTCGCAATCTCGCATATTTTCCCCTCCAAATCTTAACTTCCTTGGTTGCCGCCTTTGGGTTATACGTCTTTGTCGTGGATGTTGCCGATGATTTCAGCTATATAAAAAATACGGTCGTCGAGCATTGTGTAGCGGAATTTTTGATTTTGTGTGTTATCAATCACACGCAATTGCCACGCGCCATTGCGCCAAATGATTTCATGTGTAGATTCGTCATAGCACCTAACAATGTCATCCTTGTATATAAATACACCCGTAGTGCCGATGGCATAGCCCGTGCATTGCCCAACCGTTGAAGGGTCAACCTCATGCACATAAGCCTTGACTAGGTTAATCTCAGCGCACTCATCCGCAACGCTGTTTGAGTTTATTATGTGGTGATGGTTTGTGGTTTCGCAAATATGCAAGTTACCATACTCCCATGTGCCGTTGTCTTTTCCGCGATACAAAAAGCGATGACGATTGTACATTTTTCTGTCTCCTCCCTAATTATCAAACCAAAATACAAACCTTACATCTTCCACGCCAGTCGGCAAACTTCCCGCAAAACCATTGCCGAATAAATATGTTCGCAAGTAATCTTGTTCAAACTCGAAGCGTCCAGCATTTTGCAGTTGAATTTCAGATATTCGGGATACTAAACACTCGATTTCTTCATGATTCAACCAGCTTGCATGGTGTGCGTCACCTTCCCAGTCAGCATAGTCCATTTGCGTTATAACTGTGATATCACGCGGCAAGCCTTTTGGTTCACAAATTGGAGCAATATCATCATTCCGCACACCCGCCAATAATCCGAAAAGTTCAGGACATCTGTAAATATGGGGGCAAGCATAATGCTCCCAACTGCCTTTAATTTTAACTTCGATGTGCATATTAATACCGATACCCATGTGCAAAGCCTCCTGTCTAAAGTTGCCTTTTGATTGTTATTGCGTTGGCGGTTCTGGCAATGGTTGCCAGTGGGCTATCTCATTGCCTCCCCACGGCAAGCTGTACGAATTGAATTTATCGAAATAGCCGTTCTTGTGGAGGTACGCTTCGCTGATGTTCGCCCATTTGTCCAGCCATGCACCCTCATGGCTTCCTCTCCACGCCACAAGTACAAGCGTTTCATAGCTTGGCAGTCTATCTTTTACGCTAATCCAATTCACAGTTTTTTACCCCTTTGCTTTGCTAACGCGGTTTTGGCTTCGGCGTAGTCTGTGTAAATATCCTCTCTCCGAGAAGGTAATACGGGGGAATAATCGTATTGGACGATGCGCGGTGGAGTGCCAAGTAGTGCGTTACTGCAAGCCGTTTTCTCGCTACCATCGCAGTCGCGATTGTCACAGATGTCGTGGTGCAGGCAACCATCTCGTTCAATTCTGTACAGTGTTTGCCCAATGTGATACGGAAGAATGAACACCCGCCCGTCCTTATCCGCTTCCAGCAATTCAGCGACGCGGGGTGTTCTAAGTCGTTCGACTTCGCGCAGTAGCGCGGGAATATCCTCGCGGGCGTGGGCTATAAATTCGGCATCAGCCTGCCCCGTTGGGCAGCCATCAGGAAATAGTGCCAAATTTAGAAGACCGGGTCCGGGCGGATTTGGCGGTATACTTACATGATGTTCTTTGTATTTGGGTTTTGGGAAGTAACTCCATTTTCCGGGTGAAGCGGCTTCACATCTTGCGCGAATTGCATCAATGTCTACACGGGAATTTTCGCCCAAAAGAACGCTGTTTACATAGTCGGCGATTTGCCTTGCGCGGAAGTTTGCCTCCTCCTCGCCGTGTTCGCAATCGCCTTCTGCGCCTTGGCAATCTTCGTGCGGAGTCTTGCAATTCACGCAACCCTCGTATGTTTTTATGTCGTAATTGCCGTTTGCAATTTCGCTATATTTTCCGTCGTCAACATCTGCGAAACGCTCGTCGCGGCAGATGGAGTAGCCGAAGCCTGCGCCGCAGTGGTCTATAACGCCACATTCGCCGCAATGTTGGCCTAACTTGCCTATTAGCATAATCCCGCCTCCGTTTCTGTTATTCTTTCAAATTCGTATACCCACACCCAAGGATTACTACTCCACGGATAACCTCTCTCGGCGTTTATGCTGTTCCACAAGTGGAAAAACCAGTCTCTCGCGCCGTCAAATTTTGAGTAAAATTTTGTGTCGTACCCCTCACGGCAACAGTCGTTTATGCTTATGTCCTGCAATTGTTCCACCCGTACATTGGTTACACGCAAGAACAGCCGCGCCGCCGCTTTTGGCATATGGATAGAGGGTTTCCACTTAACAGTGCTATACTTTCCGTTTGTTGTGTCTGTTGCCTTGTACAAATACCCCTCATGGTCTTGCCCGGTATCGTTTTCCGATGGCTCTTTGGAGTGCGCCCACGTTTCACGCACATAGAGGATGTCGCCATTGTCAATGCGTACCTTTCTGTCGCACACGGCATTTGAGTGGCTATTTGAAAATCTCGCTTCCCACCCACAATCTTCTGAGTGAATAAACTTGTGAAATGCTGTAGCCTCTGCACATGGTTGCGGCTTAATCACACGCCGGGTTTGCGTCTTGTCCCCGGCAAGAATCGCCTGCACCATTGCCGTGCTGAAAATTATCGGCTTCATGTTTTGCATACAGATGTCTCCCTTCGAGTTTTATTTTTTTAGCGAAATCCCACAAAAAGGGCAAAACGAAAAACTTATTCCGGTATGTGATAGGCGTTTTTGTTTGAATCTGGATACTTGTGGATTTTGCCGTCCATGTTTTAACTCGCTCCCCTTTTTAAAACTCAGCTATCGCACTTAAAATCTTTTCGTTGTCTTTTGCCTCTAATTCCTTGATTATGTGCAGATATGTTTCCTGTGTAGTAGTAGTGTTCGCATGACCCAATCTGCGTGCTATGCTTGCTATGGAAATCCCAGAGTGCAACAGCAAAGAGGCGTGTGTATGCCTTAATCCATGCACCGAAATAATCGGAATATCGGCTTGTCCACAAAGAGTTTTCAGCCTTGAATTGACAACTGAATTAAAAACCCTGCCATTAACAAAAACAGGCGTTTCGCTATTATCACATTTATTTGTGAGTTCTCGAAATTGACTGCTCAACTTATCATCTATAAGTACTGTTCGTTTTGATGATTTATTTTTTGTTTCTGTAAATCCGCCATCAACACATTTATAATTCCATGTTTTTGTAACGTGAACGAGATTGTTTTTAAAATCAAAATCACCGGGGGTTAAACCTAATGCCTCGGAAAACCTTAATCCCGTTTTTGCCAACAAAAGGATTAGCCAATCCCATGAAGCGGCAGAATGATATTTTCCGTTCTTGGATTGTTCTGCCTTGTATACAATCCTCAAATCTAAAACCGATAATAATGCCTGCATTTCCGCAACACTCAAAAATTTCAACTTCTTTTCGCTTGGCGGCTTGCCTTTTATAACAACTTTTCTGGTGGGGTCAACTTTGATGTAACCCTCATCAACAGCATCTAAAATCACGCCTTTAAGCTGTGTATGCCAGTCCATTGTAGTCTGTCGTTCATGTGTTTTAGCATATTCGTTTATAAGCCCTTGGTATGTTCGCTTGTCAATGTTTGACATTTTCAGTGTTGGCGCAATTTCAACCAACCGTTTCAATGTAATATGGTATTTGTTCAAAGTTACTGGACGTACAGCACCTTCTTTGTACAGGCTTACCCAATCCGAAAAATAATCACAAAACAGCGTTTCTGCGGTCATGCTCTCACCCCACTAACAACGGCGATTCGATATAGTGTTTATATTTTTGTTCGCCAAATTTCACATTAAAATGTTTTTCTGTTTTTTCGTTGTACGGCATTACGTTTACACTTGAAAAACTCACAGGGTCATCTTTGTCATTTTGAATAAAGAAAACGCCGCAACATTCCCGTGTAAGGCTATCGCAATGCACCGCCGCCCCATTCATGCCCCGAATTGCCATATTGAAGATTAGGAAGGGAAATGCCCTGTCGCTCATTTCCTCGCAAACATACAGATAATTTGACGGCTTGTATTTTAGCGGGGGGTGCTTAATCCTGTTTTCGTGCCAGTTGGCTATCATCATGCCGCCCGTTCCCGCTGTTGGCTCGTAGTAAATATCACTACCGCCCACAAGTTTAGAAACAAGCCCCGCAACGCTCATTGGTGTAAAATCTTGTTTTTGCTTTTTGCGTTCGGCGGCTTCATCTTGGAAGTACCCATGCCAAAAATCTACATCTAGCTTAAACTTGAAAAGCTCCAATAGTTGGGTGAAAATAGGTTCTCGCACTTCTTTACCGCTCAAAAGAATTTCCATCAATCTCGCAGGGGCTTTGAAAATGTCATCTACGCCAAGTATTTTATGGATTTTTTCTGCATTCATGGATACTCCCCCCTGTGCCATTTTTCGCAATCTTCGATGTTGTAATAAAAAGTCCTACCCACTATTATGTGTGGCATACCTTGTTTTCTCGCTAGGTAAATCTCATTTGACGAAAAGTTGTACTTACGCGCAAAGTTACTGGAGTGCAGATATTCGCGCCCTTCGTGTATGATGTTTTTGTATTCGCGTTCGGTATGTGATTTAGACGGAATATTTTGAAGTAGATTAGGCATTTGTATCACCTCTCTTTTTTTTCATGGTTTTTATTTGGTGTACCAGCATCAGCCCCGCGAGGACGATTACTATTACCATGAAAATTACATATAGCGTCACAGGCAATGCGCCCAAGGGGGTAACGATGTAACTGCTTATGGCGTGGGGCGTAGTTTCTACTAATCCACCGCAGGTTTTGCAATAATCACTCATAGGCAACCATCCTCATACAACAACGGCCTCTGCCCAAAACCCGCGCTTGCCTTCGTTTTTACAGCGGTTTTCTTCCATGCTTTTAGCATAGTCAGGGTGATAGCGTTCTCGTACCCATTCACGCCCAGCGATAATTGCCGCAATAAGTTCGTCAATTTGGGAGAAGTTGAAGTACTGCCGCCACACATTTTCATGCTTAACAAGCCGCTTCCCGCTGTAGCCCTTTAATAAATTGTAGGTGTACGTTAGGTGCTTTTTGCCGCTATGCCGGATATTCGCAAGCTGTAGGCGATGCCATAATCCAATTTTAGATAAACGCTTTCGGTGGTGTAGGCGTTGTACCTTTGCACAGTGAAGCCTTCGGCCTTTAGGCGTAGCACCAATTTGTCGGCGAGTTGTTGTATTTCTTTTTTCTTCTTAGGCATTTTGCGTCTGCTCCTCTCCACCTTCATGTCCGACAATTGCCGCCGCAATTACGGTTGGCACAATTTTTAAGGGGCAAAAGGGGGCGCGACCTTCGCCATCGTAACCACTCGCTTCGCTACGCCCCTGCCATGTTCCTACCGGGTTGCCGGAGTGGTATTTCACATAGCACCTTATCTGTTTTCTGTTGTACCCGGGGGCGGGTTCACCAAGAAAGCAAGTGGCGCATGATTCCGGCACAGGCATTTCAAGAATTGCCCTCACGTTGCACCTCCCATAGCTTTCCGCAGGTCGTCTTTGATGTAGTAATTTCGACCGTACTCTATGCACTTCCGCTCAATTTCACGCCCGACTTTCCCCCAGTCTGCTTTGTGCTTTACATAGTGTAGCTTGCCGATTTTGAACATATCCACAAAATCATACTCCGCAATGCCCTTGATAACGACATGGGCGTTCAATATCGGCTCGTATGAAATCCATGTTTTGATACCGCGCTTCTTTGCGCGTTCGAGCGACTGTACGCGCTCTTTGACAATGGCGGCGTTTGGCTCGGGGTTTTTATTCATTGCATAGTGTCCCGCGATGCTCACCCCGAACCAATCTTCCGCGTCCAAGAGGTCAAAATCACGCTCTGCACGAACGCCGCCCTTTGTGAGAATCTGCACGTTGTTTCCTGCGGCTTTTATTGCCTGTATAATTTCGCGGGTTGGCGTGGTATCAATTTCCGTAGGGTAAGGGTCACAAGAAAAGCAAATATGAATCAATTTCCCTGTGATTTGTTCGCGGTCAATTTGCCGCTTGGTGGCTTCGACAATATCCTTGCGCGGTTCGACGACGGAATGAAATGTCTCGCGGTCACGCTTTAGCACTTGCGGCGCGTAACAATAGGTACAGCGATGGGGGCAGCCTGTATAAATATTTAGAGCCAGTTCGCCGTATTCCTTGGCGCGTCCGCTTGGTTTATAGATTGGTTTCATTTGTCTCCACCCTCTCGCGGTTGATAGCATATTTCCGGGCTGTAAAAAATATCGAAATCGTGGCGACACTCGGATTTCTTGCTACAAGTAGTGCAGTCATTTACATAGGCGACTTCACAAACAGTAATGTCGCAATTGCCACAGGGCGTGAAATCCTCAACGCCGCAACCACACTCGTATTTGGAATTGCACAGGCCATCATAGCCGTGTTCTTCCAAATAGCTTCTGATAATTTCACTCACCGTCATAGCCATGCCCCCCTCCACAGTCGTTGCACTCTTGACACATAGAGTGTCCGTATTCCAGATTTTCAGGATTGGTTATTGTGCAGTATTTTTTTGTGTGCCACTCGTGTTTGTAATTTTCCCATGCCGTATCGAAGTCGTCACACGCGGCTTGCGGTGTTCCACCAAAACCGGCAACTCCGGTGTGCAAATCACCGTACAGGCAAATGTAGCCGACTTTGTGCCTTGACACAGTTGCACCATACAAAATGTGAGGTTTAATCTTTTTGCCTTCCGCGTACTTCAAATCTTGCCGTAAGCCAATGAACTCGTCCTTAATCCACTTAATCAAAGACTTTATCTCTGACATTATTTTGCCTTTAATTTCATCACCCGGCATTTTCTTCACTCCAATCCAATTTAGTTCCACATAATTCCGGCAAATTTGCCCTTACAAGTGCTTCCGCGAACGGTGGCGGCACGGCGTTTCCGCATCGAGCGACCTGCGCGGATTTAGTTATGGGTTTTCCATCGGGCCCTGTTTCTATTGCATAATCCGGCGGGAAGCCCTGTGCGTTAAATAATTCGCGTGGGGTAAGCATTCGCAGGCCTATGTCGGAGATGGCGTATTGTTCGCCGTGGATTTTTAATAACTGTGTTCGTATTTCGCCGAAGTGGCCGTTAGCCGCCGTTATTGTATTAAGCGGTTCTGTGAGATTTTGACCGCCGCGTGAATAACCGTTTCGGAAAATTGTCAAATGCGAGGTTACAAGCGCGTTGTGGTCTATGGCGGTTACTGTGTTGAGGGGTTCGGTTAAGGCGTTGCCACTTCCTTGGTGGCCACCGCTGTAATATTTCGACATGAACGCCATTACCAAGCCGTAGCGATTCGCGCCATCTGCTGTCAAAAGGGGACGCGACAAATCTTGACCGCGAACTTCGCGACTCGACTGTTCGCCGTGGTATTGAATAAGCGTTGGGGCGACAAGACCGTACCCGTTCACAGATGTAATTGTGCCGAGAGGTTCTTTACTTCGCTTTGGGGCGTTGTCGAATTTGAAATCAACGATGAATGGCTCCGGGTTTTCAAATACAAATTTTTTCAATCCCCGCGCTATGCGTCGGAGCGTTGCATCGGCAAGGGGGCGAACTGCACGAAGCCCGTACTGCGCGAATATTTCTTCCGACGTTGCAAATATCGAAGGACATGGAAGCGTCCATTCGATAATCTCTGCCGCCGTGCGCCAAGGCTTTAATTTGCCGCGCCGTACTGCATCACTTTTCGGGTCGCCGTAGGTGGGCTTTGGCCATGTTATTTGGCAACCGTCGCACCGGGCAATTAGGAAAAATCGCTTGCGGATGGTGGGTGCGCCGTAGTCACAAGCTTTTAATTCGCGGAAATCTACAGTATATCCGTGATCCCGCAGGGCGTTTATAAAACTGTTAAACGTGCGACCGGACTGCCCTTTTATTGGTCTGCCGTCTGCGACAGGCCCCCACGTTTTAAACTCCTCCACATTTTCAAGGATTATCACACGGGGTCGCACGGTGGCAGCCCATCGGACTGCAACCCACGCCAACCCGCGAATATCTTTGTCTACAGGCTTACCGCCTTTTGCTTTGGAAAAATGCTTGCAGTCCGGCGAAAACCATGCCAACGCGACGGGTTTTCCCCGCGTTACCTTGCGTGGGTCTACATTCCATACGCTTTCGCAAAAATGCCGAGTAAGCGGATGGTTTACCATGTGCATTGCAATGGCGGCGGGGTCATGGTTTATGGCAATGTCTACACGCCGTCCCGTTGCAAGTTCAATTCCCGTGCTTGCCCCGCCGCCGCCTGCGAAATTGTCAATTATGAGTTCGCGTTGTAGCTTCATGGTCTATACCAATGAGGAACGTACACATTGATATATCCGTTGGAATCGGGGGTAATTGCCGATTCGTGGTCGCGGAAGCACTCCGGGTAGCGATATCTGTTCCAACGCTCGTCTTTGCGGCTAAACCAAATTTGCAACCAGATATAGTGCAGTTTCTTGGCTTGGGTTTTGAGTTTGTTAAGAGTTTCGTCGTCAATCGCGAAATCGCCAAAGAATCTTACGGTTAATTCTTCGTCGAAAACAAACTGCATGGAGATTTCGTTTTTCTTTGCGGCGGAATCACCTTCCAGCGACATTTGCATCGTATTCTCAAGGCTCGGAGTTATGGTAAACATCATGGGGAATCGTTCTTTTTTGACGCTAAACTCCAGCCCGTTATTTTCACAGAGAATTTCGAGTTTTTCATACGCAGCATTCCATTTATTGTCTAGCATGAAAGCACCTCCCGAAAGTCTATCTTTGGATTTTGAAATTCAAACAAATTGCGTTTTACAATGTACGCTTTGTCCTTTGCCGTGGCAGGGGATTTTACGTCTTCGACAATAACCATAAATGGCATTGCCCCTTCACCAACCAATCCGTTTATCCACGCAAGCCGATTGGTTTCAATGTCCTTCCCGTTGCCGGTGTATAACTCTAAATACCTAAAATCCGCCGTATACGTAACCGCCCTGCGTTTTTTAGTTTTTGGTACAAGCGTGAATTTCGGTTGCAATTCGAGTTGGAGTATTTCCCCTGCCTTTTCAAGCAACTTCAATTCGTGATACCGCAGGGCTTCCGCCTTACTGTCGAAAGTATGACCGTCAAGTGTGGTCTTTTGATTGCCATACTTACTGCGGGATTTTCCTTTCGGATAAATTTTTGTGGTAGTCATTTACACGACCCCCTGTGAAAAAAGATGATGTGTGCCGTCTTGCAGGGCTCTTTCTTCGTCGGACATTTCGTAGCCGACTTCCAAGAGAAAGGCATAAATGCGGTCTGTATCGGGGCTTTCTTTGTGCTTGCTACTGTGGTCGAAATATTGAGAACTATAGTTGTTGTCGTCCATGCCATTCACATATGCGGCAACCAAAAGGGCTTTTTCGGATGAGTTCGCAACGGCGTGGTCAACACGAGATTCATCTTCTGTGTCGTCATTGTTAAAACCAAATCCCATCATTACGGCAAAATCATTAGCCAGTCCCCAATTTCGCCCACCTGAAAGAATTGACTGCGCCGCGAATTTCACAATCGCGCTTATGTGATTGGTGGGGTTAAGGTCTTTTATGAATTGCCGCCGCATTTCATAGGCGCGGCGTGATATTTCTTCGAGTTGGGATTTTATGGCGTTGCGCCGCTCTTGGGCTTCATCTTCTTCGCTTTGCGCTTCAAGTTCGTGCGCCGGGACTGCGCGGAGAAGCCTTATGTTGTGTCCATCATCGAGGAAGAAATAGTTTACGGTATCGGTATCGCCCGGCATATCGTGCGGAGAATTTGCGTTTAACCATTTTGCAACCCGCAGGGTTTCGTCAATATCGTCATCATCCGCGATTTCCTCGGCAAAGGTTATAAGCCAATCGCGCAGTTCCCTTCGCTTTTCAGCCAATTTTTCCCTATCGATTGCCGATTTTACTTTCCAATTGAAATTAGGTGTGCCGATAACATCCAGTGCCTCGTTTTTCAATTCGGGGTCGGTGATTTTATCCAGTTCGGCGTAATCTTCAAGGGTTGCACCACGGGCTTCAGCCGCTTTAAATTTTTCTTTGTCGAGAGCGAGAAGTTTTACACGGGTGCGTACTTTGGTTTGGGAAAATCCTGTTTTCTCGGCAATGGATGTAACACTTTCCCCAAAATCAAGCAATAGCTGTATTCCTTGCGCTTCTTCGTATCTGGTTAGGTCTTCCCGTTGCATATTCTCAAGCAACATGGTCGCTATTTGGGTAGCGTCGTCCATTTCTACGATGGCGCAGGGTACTTCCGTAAGCCCGGCAAGTTGCGCGGCAGCTGTCCGGCGGTGTCCAATGATTACGGTGTACTCGCCGTGGTTTTCCCAATGGGCGCAGGGTTCGTGTTTACCTTGAACTGCGCCGGTGTGACCGTCCTTGCATTCCGCATTATTTCGGTTTAGCTTCGCACATGACGCACAGAATCCCGTCGGAAATTTCGGAACAACGGTTAAGTTTTGCAAAATGCCCTGTGTCTTGATACTTTCTGCCAGTTCGGAAAGGTCCCCTAATTCCAAACGTGGGTTGTTCGGGTGCGGATGAATTTTGTTGATGTCGATGTTTTGCAGCATGGTTAATCCTCCTATGTTAAATTTTTATGAAGCCTTGGAAAGTCGGAACTTCTCCGCAAATGTAAGGTGACGCGACGGCGCACATTCAGCCGGAGCGAGTGCTTCGGAACGACTGCAAACCAGTTCCCCATCGCGCCGTAGCTTGATTAAAAGCGTGGGCGTTAATGTGCCACTTTCTTTGAATGAGCCGTGGGGGAGTTCGATTATTTCCGCGCCATGCCCATCAAGCCACTCACGGAACTCCACTGCTTTTTTGTTGTCGCGCCATTGCCATGATGTACTTGCTACCGAAACCAATATTCCGCCGGGTCGGAGCATTTCAAACGCGGAGCGGATATGAGAGATGTCTTGTTGTTTGGAAAATGGAGGGTTCATTATGACGTGGGTAAAGTCACTTTTGATTTTGCCGTCGGTGGCTTCTGCTGCGAAATCAAGGAAGTTCACTCCGGTTATAGCCGTGTAGGGCTTTTCTTTGAGAAGATTTGCCATATCGGGGTTTAACTCGATGCCAAAAACATTAAATTTCCATGAATTTTCGCCGCAGTATTCCCAAACCACATCAGCCAAATCACCCTTTCCGATTGACGGCTCCAAAACATTGCTTCCCTCGCACAACTCGGCTATTTCGCACATTTTCACTGCCACATCTCGCGGCGTAGGGAAAAATTGATACACTTTTTTCATGTCCTCGGTTTCCCCTGTTAAAATCAAGGCTTCCAAGGCTTCTGCTGGGTCATCCTCGAAAATGTGACCTTTCGCCGAGCGATTCCACTTGCCGCCGATATTTTCAAGGCATTTGTTGACTGCCGTGTAGACTTTGCGGTCTAACTGCTCAGGCGGCAAAAATACGGTGTGACCTTCGATGCGGCAATTATCCAAAATCGCCAGTATTTCTTGCGGTATTTTCACTGCTTTTCACCTCCAAGCCCAAGGGCTTTATATAAGTCGTTCCGATTGCGTTCGCCTTTCTGTATACGCCAACTGCCGCCGGTGACGGGTTGAATCGCACACATTTCCACGATGCGGTCATATATCCGGTTCGACTGGTCGTATTGCATTGTTTTTATATCAACCGTCGAAAGATTCACGCGCAGTTCATCAATTCCGAGGTTTGTCGTGATAATTACAGGCTTTTGCGCCCGATACCTCGCGTCGATAATGCTGTAAAGTTTTTCGTGAGCCCACGGGGTCTTATATTCCACGCCAAGGTCGTCAAGGATTAGCAAACTGGCATCGCTTAAAGTGTTAAGTACCGTGACCTCCCCAATATCCCCATGCTTGTTGTAGTTGTCTTTGATAATCGCCAAGATGCGCGATACCGAAATTGCAAGGACTGACTTTCCGCGAGAGTAAAGTTCATTGGCAATTGCGAAGGATGCGAAGGTTTTACCGCTTCCCGCTTTGCCGTATAGAAGCAAGCCACGATTATTGGCAAAAACATCTTCCCAATTTTCAGCATAACTTGTAGCAAGGTCGTAAAGGTCGCGGTTGTCGGCGCGGTGCTTCCAGTTAGAAAAGGTCGCACTTTCGAATTGTTTATCCATCAGCGAGTAAACCCGAAATTTATTAAGCCGCCGCCGAAGTTCTGCGGCTTGCGCCCGTTCATCTTCGCGTTTACGCTCCTCTTCCTTGCACTTGCACATCACGCGCACTCGGCGCATGACATCTAAAAGCACAAGGTCTTTTTCCGTTGGGAAGCCGCAGTTTTCGCAAATCGCTATAGGCTTATTGAAATCAGCTTTTGCGCCAAGGGTTATCATTGTGGCGATGGATACGCATTCGGGGTCGTCACTCGGTCGGGATGTTGCGGTATGGGTCGTCGTCTGTGCCGATGTTAGGCACTCCGCCAATGCTTGCATTATTCGTCCCTCCCTTCATTTTCGCGTATAGCTGGTCGTATTTTTCACGAAATGCCCGTGTGCTTAGGATATTTGCCTGCCAAAATGGGTCTTTCACTGCAAATGCCAAAACGTCGCGCAGTTCTTCCGGCGGCTTTTTATCAATCCGCAGTAGGCGTTCGATGTGGATGCACCACTTGTACAATCCCGCATTATCCCGTGGAACTTTCTTCGCCCTTGGGTTAAGTTGCAGAATTTTATCTGCAAGGAACTTCGAGCATTTGAACGGAATCCCCTCGGGGTCAAACTCCTGCGTCGGCGCGTCGCCGACGATAGGTTCTTTATTCTTTTCTTTACTATTCTTTACTTTACTTTGCGTACTTCCGAGGACATTTACGGGGTTATTGCTTGCATTAACTAAGTTAATGTTGACATTTACAAAATTATTGAGGTCAACAAGGGTGTACTCCGCCATCAGCGTGATGCACTTTCGACGCTCCGATGCTTTCAAAAATCGCGTCTGAATTCCACGGGATGTTAGAATGAAATATTCCGAAAAGAGTCGCTCATCAAAAAATCCAACCTGCACGGCCTTTCTGACCACCTCGTCAACCGCGCCCTCGCTAACACCAACTTCGTCAGCAATTAGAAAAGGCATATCTTTGTCCCACCCAACGTAATACCCATAATCTTTATAGATATTAGATAGCAGGCTGATTAGTATGACGGGTGCTATTGCGCCGCATCCTCTAACAATTTTCCTAACCTTTAACTCTTTAAGGAAATCAACATCCATCGGGTAGTAGTCAATCCCTTGTTTTAACGGACGTGCCATTCATCAAATCACCACCGTTTCTGCTCACCATTAATCACTCGAAAAGGCTTTAATAGCAAGGTAATAATGGGCTGTATACTGCATAATCATTCGCACCAATGGCTTATATTTTTAGTGCAAAGTCACAATTTCCACTTAGCTTTTTTCGTTGAAAATAATGCCGTACACATGGTATTTCTTCTCGAAAGTTTCTCTGCCGATGTCGTGCGCTTCGGTGTGATGTATTCGGCACAGGCATAACTTGCGGTGTGCGCTGTCGTCGTAGGTATTGCGGTTACGCCCCATGCCAATTACGTCCCAATGGTGGGGTTCACCATCCAAGCCGCAGATAATACAGCGGCGGTGCTTTAGGCTCGAATAAATGGCGGCATCTATGTCATCGGTACGGTTAGTGAGCGTTTCTGTGAGCGGCACGTCCCACGCCAAGCAAAAATCCAAAAGATAACTGATGTAGTTCCGTGCGGTTGTGATACTGCAATCCGAGAGTGAAAATTTCGGATGACTCTTCTCACTTCGAAACATCGTTTTCAGATACCAGTGATTGACCTCTTTTTCGTCACCGTTCCAAAGTGAGATGTCACCCAGTGTCGCCCATGCTTTTCTACGTTGCTCGGTCGTGATGTGGCGACCATCGTCAATGCGGAGTTCACCTTTCAAGATTCCGTCAACAGACAGCTTCTTCATTTCGTCCGTAAGGCTTTCGCCCGGGACAAGAACGGTGAAGACCGTTCCGTCGTAGGTTTCCCTTTGAACTATTGCAGAGATTGCTCTGTACATATCAGCTTTGCCACCTCATGCTTCCATGTCTTCCAGCATATTGCGCAGTTGGCCCCACTCCATGTCATCGCGGTAGTAGGGTATTCCGGCGCAAGCAGGCGGATTTGAACATTACTAATTGGCCGGCTATCAACCTCGCTTATCGTGCCATGCTTTACACACTCGTCGAAGGTTCTTGTGTGCATCCTGCGGATGGATTCCTTATAACCAACGAAGGCGGTGTATTTGTCTTCATCCTTGATAATGATGCAGTCTTTATCCGGGGTACAGGATACAAATACGATTCCAAAGTCCTTGTCTAAAACCGATTCAAAGCCCGGTGGAGGGTTGTACGGGGTATGTTCCACACCCTCGGACGTGGAATATTCGGATGTACCCTTTTCCTCTTCTTCCCGGAAGAAGTCGTGTATGGTTAGTTTTGTTCCCTTCGTAGCCGTGTACGCGCCTTGGGTGTTTATTTCAAACTCCACGCCCTGTGGGTATAAGAGCGTGTTGCCTCCGAAATCCACAACCGTGCATGATGTTTTGCCCGGTGCAGTCCGCAACACTCGCCCAACCTTTTGAACCCACTGCCCATGTGTGCCGTTCGTGTCGAAATCTACAAGATTACGCATAGGCGGATAGTCATATCCCTCTGTGGCGATGTCTACGTTTATAAGTTCTTCCGCATCGCCTTTTTCAAACCTTTCCAACTCCGCCGCACGTGTGTCGCCGTCTATACCTTTGTAAAGGTACGCAGGCTTTCTCTCCATCGCGATAAGGCACTCATATATGATTTTGCAAAAACCATGAGACGGGGCAAATATGACCGTCTTGCCCGGTTCTTTTGCGTCCAAATAGTGACCGCACAGCTCCTCTATTAACTCTCTACCCGCATCGTCATCGCGTACATTGCGATTTAGATACCCTGTTTCGGAAATAAATCGCTTACCCTTCTGTTTCTTGAACACCGGGGACAAATCCACAAAGCGTGGTCGCACAAGATAATGACTGTCTATTAAAAAGCGGGTTGTGATTTGAAAATAGTTGTCGAATAGCGTGAGAAGTGATACCTCGTCTCCCCTGTTGGGTGTTGCAGTCACACCAAGCAGTGCAGCGTCCGGATTGCCTCTTTTGTTCCATTCGATAATGTCGAGGTAGGTTTTTGCTTGGGCGTGGTGGCATTCGTCAAACACAATGAGGTCAAAGTAACAAAACGCTCTTTCAAATTCCTCAAGTTGCCCGACAACCGTTTGCACCATGCCAAAATGCGCGTTTCCGTGCAGACTTTTGCGACTGGCAGTGATTTCGCTTGTTTTGATTTCGGGGCAGACCCACGCAAATTTTTTATGATTTTGCCCATGAATCTCGGTGCGATGTACCAGTATAAGGACGTGTGGATGGCGACCATGTTGTGAGATAAAACCGTGATACCACTTCTTAACCACCCCGGCCAGCATCAGCGTTTTCCCCGCGCCCGTTCCGGCGACTATGAGGGAGTTGCCCCGTTCATACAGTGCGGTAACGGCATGATTTACGGCTTCGTCTTGGTGCGGATAGAATCTAATCATTGTGCTTCACCAAGAAACGCCCTGCCTTATCGAACTGCGCCGTTAATTTTCCATCGCGGAAACGGCAAGCGTTGTTCTGCATTGCCAGTTCGATTATGTCTTGCATGATTTCAGCTTTTTTATTGTCTGAGGCATCACACCTTTCCTTTGCCGACAGGTATGCTATAAGGTCAATCTCAAGCACCTTGTCAGCGTTAAAGAATGTATTTGCGCGAATGCTTGCGATGATGTTGCGTTGCTTGTCGTTTGCCAAAAATGGCGTAGGTTCATTGGAGTTGTCTACATCTGAAAAGAACCTGTCGAGGCATAGCCGTATCAGCATTTCCAAGTGGGTGTTGTTGTTGAAATACAGATGCGATATTTTCATGTTCTGCGCGAGATGCTTTTTGCGCTTTGCCACAGACATACCAGCAACAAGTCCGCGTTCGTATGTGGTATCGTTCTCCAAAACCATCACTTGGAGGATGAAGAAGTCTGCGCCGCTCATCATGACTTGATACTGCGCCTGTATGATGTATTTAAGAGGCAGGCCTTTTTTCAAACGAGCAGGCATGATGCTTTTTTGCTCACACACGAACCTCATGCCCGGCACGACATCGCCGCCGCCATAGTCGAATGGCCTCATGTCACATTCTTCACTTATCCCGGAGACATCAAGGCTTGCGATAAGCCTTTCCTCTGCGAATACTTCCCCGCGCTTCAGTGATTGTGTGCGTCCATTTTTAAGCACCGTTGCCCCGTAAGGCTCTACAGCGTGGCCGTAGTCGGAAAGTTCCGGCGGTAGTTCTTCCCGCTGGAACAACCCGTCCTGTTTCATTTTGTGGTACAACGCCCATGCGGTTGTAAATGGACTTTCTTCCCTAAATGCTTCTGCGTTTATACCGCAGTTTTGGAGTTCGTCGTCGGTTGCGTAATATCTTACGATGTCGAATATCTCGCTACTGCCTATGCGGGTGTCACGGGCTTTTTCCCACGACAAAGTTCCTTGTTTTAGCTTTGTTTTCATTTCGACCCTCCTTTATTACACGCATAACACTTTACGGGTTTTTCCGGGTTGTCTGCGTGATACTTTTTAGATTTTGCGCTTGTGATTTCTTTGCCACACACTTCACAGCACAGGGCAGTTTCCGCAGGTGTTTCAAACAGCGGCTCGATAATCGGCGCGAGCTTTTTCGATTTGCGGATATTCACGATTTCAGCATAATGCGCGTTGATAAGACTTTCTGCTGATTCGCCCTGCTCGAAAAATTTTTCCATGATATCGTTGGCGGCTTTTTTTGCAGCGGCGGGGTTTGCCTTGTATATGGCAAGCATTTCATCGGCATCTGCTTGCTGTGCGGGAGTAAGATTATCAAGGTCAACTTTGCCGTGTGTGTAGTTGTCCTCATAGTCCATTTCAATTTCAGCTTGTGGCAAAGGCTCTGCTTCGATGGGGTCAAATGCATAAATTGTGTCTTTGAGTTCCGGTAATGTTTCTCTCACACGTTTTAATGCCCTGCGGATGATGGTTTTTTCCACCATCGCCGCAGTCCACACATTCCATATAGAGCCGTTATTGATTTCCGTTGTATTCACGCGCCGTTTCTTCGTATAGCCATAGTCGTTTTTGTACTCTTCCCAGCGCGACTTGAATATCCCATTGTCGCTGGCAGCGGCGGCGGCCATCACTTCGACAAGCGACATTTCGGCGGCGACCATCAGAAGCCGCTGATTTGACTTGACTTCGCGCACTTCGAGACGGCATATAAATTTTGTAAAGTAGCCGTCAATGAGCCTTTGCGCTGTTATGACACGGTCACCGTTTGAGCGACGGTCGTCCAATGTGTAAACGATTTCGCCGTTGTTAAAGTTTTCTTTGAAGTAGGTCGTTTCGTGGTCTTCTTTCGGCACAGGCACAATAGTTTCTGTTATCCTGTAGCCCTTCCGAGCCGCTGCCCTCATAAAGGCTTCCACCCTCGCGGACAAAACAATTTCCTTACCTCGTTTTACAAAGTCTACCTTGTCGTAGTCCTCCGCCACGATGCCGCCCTGTGACAGTGTTTGCCACCCGCTCAAAAACGTGTTAGCGGCTTTTGATGCCTCTGCTTCGGTGAGTTTATTACCAAGTGAGCGCAACGCCTCTGCCGCTTTGACGGCAAATGGCAGACAATCGCATTTATATCCAATCTCGCGCTTCAAAACTTCAAACATATTGTTCGGCGCGGACGTTAGCTGATTAAATACGGATAGTTTTGTACTCATTTTATGAATAACTCCTTTCGCCATTTGGCTTGCAATATTCACACTCGCCACGCTCGGGGCTGTACTCTACTGCCATTTCGCCGCAAAGTTCACAAGTTACCGCAATCATGCCGCACCTCCAAACTCCGCTTCCAACCGTGCCTTCCTTGCCAAGTCCATCGGGTCGGGTGCGCCGTCATCATCGTCGCGGTATTCCGGCACATTTACGCCGTACTTTTCCGCAAGAAATTCAGCGAACGCGCCCTGGTCGGCAAGGCAATATTCCGCAGCGGTCTTTTCCTCTTTGGCTTGCGCTTCGATACACTCACCGCAAATTCCGTCGTACAGTTCGTCGTAAGATTCTTCTTCCCCTCCACATAAGCCACATACCGCCATTGGCATATCGTATTCCGGCGGCGAATCAAGTTTCCAATTATCGTAATTTCGCATATCGCACAATCCTTTCGTTTTACTTGCATTCCATTGCCTCGCCTGTTAAAATGCACAGAGCAGAAGGTTATTCCTTTTCAACAAGCCGTCGTCACTGGTCCCCACCAAGCGCGGCTTGTTTTTTTGTGTCATCTCCTTCGATGGCGTGAACAGTGTGTCGTGTCGTGATTTCCCAAAAGAGGGCAAAATGCTTACCGCATCCAGTGGGAGGTTCGTCGAAATCATATTCCCCTTCACACACAACAATTTCTTTCCCTTCCCGGTGTTTTTCTATGGTGTGCGTCTGCTTCAATCCGCAGTAAGGGCAATTCAGTACAATTCCAAAATCCACATCAAGCACTCCTTTTACAAAAGTTATAAAAATCTATTACATTTGTGGCACTTTGCGGCGGGACTTCCTTGGTGACGGGAGAGTTATGATTTTCCGGCTTTTGCTTCGCCATCATGCTTCGATAAACGTCCGCACCTTCCCATGTCGGCATCCGGCCGTTCACTTCGCAGGCCGCGCAATACTGCGCGATTAGTTTCCAGTTGAAGGGAAACAATTTTTACACCTCCTCCGTAGCAAACCATTCAAAGTCTGGACTGCCGCCGTCCTCATCCTCGTCCCATTTTTCAATGTCAAAGCCTTCTTTCTTCAACGCAAGGCACAAGTCGGTCAAGTTGTCGTAGTTATTTACAACGCTTGCAAGGTGTTTTTCTTGCGTTGGGGTTAATTCACCATTGATGGTTATGTCGTGGCGGAACTTAACCGTTTGCATAACCACAAGATTGTATTTTTTAGGCATTGGCATCTACCTCCATTTCTAACTGTCAATTATTCGCTTTGCGTATACAATGGCAGACAACAGCTTGGATTTTACCTGCGTCCACGTTTCCACTGTATTGCGCAAATCATGCTTTTTCTGTTCGCACCATTCACCCGTAACCATTAGTTGCTTGGCAAGTTGCTTTACAACTTCAACGGTTGGGGCAAGGTCGTCTTGTGCTAAAATCGCTTGAAATGCCATATCGCCTACCGTTGATGGCATAAACACCTCCGGTAGATACTTGCCAAGAATGCTATGATGCTTCAAGTGCCAAAATGGCAATGCAGTGCATTTGTAATGCTCTGCCATTGCGTCAACAACATCATCAGGCACTTTTGAATGCCCATTCTCGTAATCCGAAAGCGTCCGCGCCGAAATGTGCAGAAGCCCCGCCGCGTGTTCTTGGGTAAAACCTGCGTTCTCCCTGCACAATTTGTAACGGTTTTCACAGGCTTTGCTCATGTTTTGTCTCCCCCTTTCCTTGTAAAATGTACATAGGCTAATTCGCCAATTGCTTGCGCTCTGCCGTCGCGCTAAACCCGCGCCTACGTTTCATTTCGTCCTTACTGGTTGCGCTTTTTGCAAGTGGAAGCACCTTGCTTTTTTCCTTGCTTTTAACTTTGAAAATCGCAAAGTCAAGCATGGAAATATAAAGTTGTCTACCTTCCTTGCTAAAGGGTACATTCCGTCGCTTTGCGTGGCGACTTGCAAATCGGCGGTCTATTCCGTACAACTCGGAGTAATCGTCAAGTGTCAAATATGCCTTGTTGCCAAATTGCCGCTCCAAATTATCCAACTCTGTCTTGACGTATGGGTTGGAAATTAAGTTCATTGTCTACCTCCATCATCTGCGCAACCTTTTTCATCACGCGAAATAGTACCATTGGTTGCTTTGAAAATAATTTCATCCAAAGACAATGACATTGTCTTTTCACCGCTAAGGGCGTACTGCCTAAGTGCTTTGTGTGCGTCGGCATCAATGCGCACGGTCATAGCGACAGTGGGCGAACCGGGTTTTCGTGATTGCAAAATGGCCATATTAAAACCTCCCTTCTCATTGAAAAATCTTAAAAATGTGATATTATGGTTGCTGTGGTAGTCGTGGTTGCTGTTGTGCTTGTGTACGTATTTATTCCCCTATTTCGGAGTGATTGGCGGCTTTACTGTTCAAAATCTCGGCGGCAGTGTCATAGCCGATACCACGTATAAGCGAGTAGGCTTCTGTCATAGCGCAGGCTTTGGAAGCGGCGCGGTCTAATTCTCTTTGTTGGTAGTCTGATATTGCATGGCGTGTACCAACGTGAAGTGCGTTTAAGGTGTTAAAGTCCTTAATCGCTTCAACAGCCGCATCCTCTAACCGAATGAGGCGGTCGTTCGCCATGTAATCTTCGCAGGGATGGATTGTTGATGAACTGGCGTTTCCGTAGCCTTTTTTAGGGCAATTAACTAACCCAAGGGATACGTCACCTTCTTGCGGAACTGCGAAAACGCAGGTGTGGCAAAGGTTGTCGCAGATAGATTTGATGGTTGTATTCATAGGAATGCTCCTTTCGGGTTTGGTTAAGCGGCAAAACGCTCAACGGTGTCATAAGTTGCAAAAACTGTTGTGTCGCCGTTTGTGAATGTAGCGCGTAGCCCGTTGAATCCGGCGGTTTCTTCGATGGTGGCGATGGTTACATTTTTGAAAAGTGATGCACATCCCGGCGGGGCTACTTTAATTTTGTCGCCTGCGGTAAGAGCCTTTACGTTTACGAAGCTACCCTTTTCATATTTGATTGCGTTAGCAAATTCGGCTTTTTGTGCGGCAACCTTGGCGGCATATTTCGCATCAGCCCATGTTTTACGTAGTGCATCAGAGAAAGCGAAAATTCCAAAACGTTGGTTGCAAAGTTTTTCGCGGTTGTTGTATAAGTTCCATGCTTTCCTCATGAGTTCTGATTTGTTGTATGTCATTTCAAATCGCCTCCGTGGAGTTGTTGTTATGTGGTTGCGGTGTGCGTGGTTGCTATGGTGCTATTATAATTCCGTAATTATGCACTTGTCAAGGATGTGTTCCGTAATATTGCACTTTTGTAATATCTTACAAAAAAGGAGGTGTTGTTTTGTGTTTTATGCACAAATAAAAAAACTTTGTGATGAGAGGGGAAAAAAAATAACGGCGGTAACCGTTGAATTAGGATTCAGCAAAGGAAGCCTGTCGCAATGGAAAAATGGAAGCAATCCAACTGCCGATGCAGTTGTAAAGTTTGCAAACTATTTTGATGTAGCTACAGATTACCTACTAACAGGAAAGCATCCGCAAATGCGACATGAAAATAAAAAGGGAGGGTATACCATGAAAAAGACTGTAATAAAACGACGTGTTGGCATTGATGTTGTAAAGAATGGGATGATTTCATTATTCATTCATACATTAGAACTAAACATTGACCGACAAGCGTATAGTGACAATATGACGAGGTTTAGGACAGATTTGACCCAACGTCTCTGTGAGGTGTTTGCGGATGATGTGGTTAGTGAACGAATCAATGGTTTTGTAGCTTTAACACTGGATTATTCGCATGGTTACACTGGTGATGAATCTGAATTTCCTGTTTATTCGGAGTTTCTTAAAATGATGAAGCTATCACCTCCATGCAAAGACAAAGATGCCGAGAAGTTACTCGACGAACTTAAAGTTGAACGTGATATCCTTGAAGCTGAAAAGAAAGATGCTTTTATTTTTGGGGGAGTGGCTGAATATTAAAACGAGCCCTCAGATATGTACAAAACCCCATATACGAATTCATCACGTCAACCCCCATCCGCCAAAAGAAAAAGCAATAACCAAAGCCGCTTGGAAACTTGAAGGAAATGTAATCCACTGTGCAGAATTCGGAGCAGAACTGCACCACGAAACCGCCAAATAACCGCATACCCGCCTTTTTGGCGGGTATGACAGTGGGATAATTTAAACTGAAGGACAAATAATCTCGCATAATCCCTCGGGGATTATTGAAAAGGGAAATGATTGTATGGACAGTGTTGTTTTCACGAAAGAAGACCTGCTTGCAATTGAGTTATCAGTTGCCACTGTTGCACATATGTCGTTGGATTTACCAATTACCCCACAAACAAGCGATGAATTGAAATCTCTTGATAGCGTAGCTTTAAACAGCTATACGGGTCTTCTTTCTTACCACCAATACTATGCGCTTACTGAAAAAATTTTGTCGCTATCAGAATCCAAAGCTACTGATGTTATTGATTTGCATTTTTGCTATAACCACTGGATAGAGTTTACGTATAGAGCAAGGGGTGCTTTTCCACATTATATTGACTTATGTATTGCATACTGTAAAAAAGACATGAGTATGTATGAAAAATTTAAAAAGACAACAGAACACCCAAATTTTCAATATCCGTATGGTAGTAATATAAGCTTTCCATCATTCCAGCGTCTTGCAATTATTCATGAGAAACAAGGTGAGCTTATGGAGGCTATTGAGGTGTGTGAGTTGGCAATTAAATACAATATTGATGATACAACAAAAGGTGGGTTCACTGGACGGCTTGAAAAACTCAAGAAAAAAATGGCTCAATTTCATTAAAATATATTTTACATGGTGGAATATGAAGGAGGTCAATTTGCAATGAAGGGACTCACATTTATACTGTTATTTCTAGGTTTGACGGCAGGAGTTGTTGGATGCGGCAACTATACGACAGAACCAACGGTACATGAGAGGATTATCGAATTGATAAATCAGGCAGAAGAAGCGTTGGAAAGGGCACGTTCTAATGATGTCGAACGTGAGCGTCTCCTTGATGCTGTAAACAGCGAAGAAGTGCAAATAAATCTATATGCGGCACTTGCGGGGATGTCAAGAACTCTCGCACGGGAACTTGCAGAAGAAGCTTTGGAAATTGCATACGAACACGGCATTGACATAATGGAAATTGTAGAACAACGCGCCAATTCGGATATTGTGTTTCTAGTTGAACGCGCACGAGCAATGTCGCAACCTTTGACCGAAAAAGAAATACAAGCATTCATTGACTTAGGCGACAATTTTGAGTTTAGCTATGACCAATTCGACAGTCGGCTCACAATATGGGGATATCGTATGTCAGTCCATAATGTAAACTCCACATCTATACTTTCGTCCGTTCAAATAGTAGACGGACGTATGACACCTCCTTCACTAACATTTAGATATGTCGGAAGCACACGATTAAATCTTGACCGAATAACTGTATTCACTGGAAACGGTGGAGAAGATTTAGCTTTTAGGCGCAATGATATACACAGGGATACCCATAGCGGTGGAGTACATGAAGAGAGGGTTAGTCTCTCAACGGCACAAACATGGACGATAATGAGGTCATTAATATCATCCAGTGAAACAACCGTAAGATTTAGAGGGGATAGAAATGCAGACCATCAGCTAAACAGCGGCGAACGTAGCGGAATAAAAAACCTATTGGAGTTTCACGATATGGTACAGCTTCGCCCAGACTTGCTCGACCACATACCAAAAGGATGGAGAAACTAGACGGTGGCAAATATCAACGAAGAATGGGGAGTTAATCATATGAAAACAATAACCATTGAGGAATACGAAGCCAAGACCACGCACTTTCAAAACAAGGTGATGGACGAGGGCGATATGCTATGTGTGGACTGCGACAGCGGTCGCAAATTTGTAATTGTGGAAGAATCCCAGTACCAAGTTATGAGCAATGCATTAAAAACGGTCTTAGCCGCGCCCGGCATGGACGACGAAACCTACAAAGCCGTAATGAGAGCGGCAAAACACGCAGGGGTTACAGGAAGTTATGGAAGGGATATATGACAGTTTATTGGGGCTGGTGAAAAATGAAGTATAAGCACAAACGAAACCACGATGGCTATTTTAAGGAATCGTGGTTGACGGATGAGATTTTGCCAAGCGGCAATAAGCGGCGCGTTGTCGTCCGTGACAAAGATTATAAGACTTTCGTGCAAAAGTTGGAGGATGCCAAGCGATTATACAAAAAAGGCATCACCCTTGACGATATAACCGTAACCGAATGGGGCGAGCGGTGGCTTGCTGTGTACAAAGCTAAAGTTACAGATGAGCGTAAGGCTCATTTTAGAGCAAAGTTAGCTTTAGATATCATTCCAGAGATAGGGCATATGAGAATGCGGGATGTTCGTGCCTCTCACTTGCAAGACCTTTTGAACGGAACACCGGGCAAAAAAAGTACCGTTTCAAAAGTACGCATTGCACTGCGACAGATATTTGATGCAGCAGAAACAGAGGGAATAATAGAAAAAAACCCATCGCTTAAACTCCGATTACCAGAGGGATTGGAGGAAAGCCCACGAAGGCCGCTTACCGAAAAAGAATGTCATGTGGTTTGGGATGTCGCACAATTTCATTCTGCGGGGGTTTATGTAATTACAATGCTTTTTTGTGGGCTGCGGCGAGGAGAGTGTGTAGGTCTAACGTTAGATTCAATTGATTTTACCCAACAGCGAATTGATGTGAAAAAGGCAATAACTTATACTACAAATCAAGGAACGGAAAAAAATCCAAAATCTGAAGCGGGAATAAGACAGGTGCCACTGCCGAATATTTTGCTACCTTTTCTAAAAAAGCATTGTGAAGGAAAGAAGCCGGATAGTTATCTTTTTACAAAGATAGACGGAAGCAGGGCTACCGAGACTACTGTAAGAAGATGGTGGGATTCTTTTTTGCGCCAATGCCACATTTCAGCAGGTGCGGAAATGTACCGTAATAAAGTTATTGTGGAAACCTCTCCTTTTAGTGACGAAATTAGCCCTCACTTTTTACGACACACATATGCTACAGATATACACGCTGCCGGCGTTCATGATAGGGAGTTGAAGTATTTTATCGGTCACAGGTCGAATGATGTAACTGATAGGTATAGGGGCGTGTCTGACGATTCATTTAACCGCGCAGCAGAACTAATCAATTGCTTTCTTGATAAAAAATACGGCATTGCTGAAACCGAAAGCAGTCTATAAACTTTATTTGGGGACAAACAGGGGACATTTTAACGATTGCATATTGCGAAATTCTAGTATTTACAGGAGATGTCTTTGGTTTGACATTTAGCCTGTCACGCCGGAGGTCGACGGTTCGAGTCCGTTCTGGGTCGCTAAAACGCAAAACACGCTGATGATAGCGTGTTTTTTTGTTGCAACACGCCTAGGTTGTTTTTCCGAAACAGGAAAAATAGGAAAAATTCCTAGCGCATATTGCGTCCTTGTTCGCAGTATGCTATAGTATTACCCGTTCGGGGATATGGCGCAGTTGGGAGCGCGCGTGAATGGCATTCACGAGGTCAGGGGTTCGACCCCCCTTATCTCCACGTACCCTGTAACCGTTGTGGTTACAGGGTTTTTTTATACCGAAATATTTTAGAGGAGGAATTTTCAAATGAGGATTTCAATTTTTTTAGCGGTGGTTGTTGCGATGTTGTGTGCCATGCCAATGCGAGTGTATGCACTGCGCGTGTTCGCTATCGAATTAAGCGGGGGCGAGGTTGTTCACACGGGCGGAAGTTACACAGACGACCCGCACGTACTTCGCTTTAGCGGAATTGTCGGCACGGACGCAGACAGAAATGCAATACGCAATGCAGACGGCGCGGTGCTTCGCCTAAGCCCGCCGTGGAGCGGAAGTGCGAACCGCGCCATGTGGGTGTGGACGGATTTGTCTGCCGATGTGCAGGGCGCAAGCGGAAACCCGTCGGAACTTTCGTTTCTCACAAGTGCTAACGCAAACGCGGGCGCGATTCTGCGTACAACGGAGGTCGCGCCTGTCGCGCTGGAAATTCCGCAGAAACTCTTGTACGCCAACGGAACTTTCGCAGAGCATATTTATATCATCACAACCTTAAACGACCACGGCAGTGCTTCCACGCCGTTTGAAGAACTCTTCGCCACCCCCGGCGGCTTTAGGCGGGACATAACGGACTCTATTACCGCCGCAACACTTGAACCGCGTGTACCCACTGTAGGAACGGCAACGAATATCTCGTTAAATTGGGGCGAAAACGAAACCGAAATGCGTTTTACTTGGTGGACTCCGCGTGGCACGGCACAAGCGTCGGTTGTTCAAATTGCGCGGGAAAGCGAACTTGTTGGCGGGCAAATGCCGCAAGACGCACGGACGGTTACAGGACACGCGCCTGTTCCCATTCCGTCAAATCTTCAGCAATATGCCTTTGACGTGAGCAGGGCAAGTGTGACGGGGCTTACACCAAACACGCGGTATATGTATCGTGTGGGCGATGGCACGCCCGATAACTGGAGCGACATTTTTCATTTTGATACATTCGACCCCGCCAACACAGGGCGTCAAACCGTTTTAATCGCGGGTGACCCGCAATTTGGTGCGTGGGGTCTAACGCGTCAGCTTGACAAATGGCAGCACGGGCTTGCGGCGGGAATTGAAAGAGCGGCGGCGCATGGCGGCGTGGATTTCATCCTGAACACGGGGGACGTTACCACGCCCGCAAACAGCGTGGAGCGTATGAATTACTATTTGACTCCGTATCAACTGCGCAACATCCCCGTTTTTGTTACGGTGGGCAATCATGATACCGTTACACAGCGCACAGACGCGGGGTATGAATCGCCGCTTGGGTTGCTGTACTTTATCCATTACTGGCCCAACCATGATTGGCTTGGCGGAAACCCGACCCATGCAAGCAATTACTTGCGTGGCGGCGGAAACCACTTCTTCAGCTATGGGGACGTGTTGTATATTTCGCTGAATACAAATAATCGCAGTATGATTCAGGAACACAGGCCGACCCTTGAAGCGGCGGTTGCGTCCCATCCTGATGCGACTTGGAGAATCGTAATCTTCCACCAGAATATTTTTGGCGGCGGAAACTTCCACGCGCCTGCAATGCCCGCAAGCGGTTGGTGGGCTTTAAGCGGGCTTTTTGACGAATTTGGCATTGACTTGGTTATAAACGGGCATGACCATACCCATGGGCGTTCGCATTTTATTCGTAACGCAGAGCCTGTGACACAGCAACGCCCTGCGGACTTCGCCCGCAACAGATTGGAGCGGCTTGTGTTTGACGCGCACCCCGGCGTTTTTGTCGCGCCGGAGGGTATTCCGTTTATCACGGCGGGTTCAATTTCGGACTTTCCGAAGTACACCGCGTTTTACCCAATGTTGCCGTGGGTTGCATGGGTAGACCCCGCGCAGTTTGATAATTACTCGCAATATTCGATTATGACAATCGACGGGGACTCGCTTACAATCGAGACTTTTGTAATCCCTTACGACCCGCAAACATGGACGCCAACAGGCGAGCCCGAAATAATGAGTACCAGCTTTACAATTCGGCAAACCGCACGGGTTGACGATTTAATGCTTCTGGTTGAAGGCGGGCGGGCGTTTGAACAAGGCGATGTCACAGACGAATCTTGGGCGGTGTTTCGAAATGCGTTGCAACTTCGCACAGACGATATTCACGCGGCATACATGGCAATTTACGATGCATATTTTGCGTTGGAAAATACCGCCGATTTCTCCGCGCTTTTTGAACTAATCGCAGACGCCTCTGCGGTGCTTGCGGACGCGGTTGAAGGCCCTTGGTATGGGCAGTTTCCTGATGGCGCGATTGAAACATTCCGTGCGGAATATTTCACCCCCGCCGTGGTTGTAAACAACGTGCGTTTATCAATGCAAGCGGATATAAACGCGCAGTATTCGCGGCTTAGCGCGGCGTTTGCGGAGTTCACCGCAAGCGCAAGTTCCATCCCGCGCCCATGGGTTGATGTTCACGAAATCCCCGCAACGGGCGTTTACACAATGGGTTTGCTAAACTGGATGTACGATTCCCAGCCGCTTAACCCATGCCCACGCGGAACGTGTGAACATCCGTGTTGGCTGGTTCGTCCGTGGGAATGCGCAGACAATGTTACACGGCGTTTCTTTTCGCATTTCACCAAGATTAATTTTGCGGGCGGCTCGTTGGAAAATGACCACGTAAATCTTTCGCCCCCGCGTGATGTTCCCGTTCGTCCCGACCAAGTTTTTGGCCCCGCAAATGCGTATGGCGGACGCGCTCCGATTCCATTCGGGCAAGACGAAAACGGCGACAGGTTTACTTTCGGTCACATAACCCGCCCACACGCAGGCGAGTGGATTCGCTACGAACTTTATGTAGCGCAAGAAGGTACGTATCGCGTTCAGTTGGGCGCGATTAACCCCCACGCCAACGCGATGGAAGTGCGTCTGCGCGGCACAGAGTACAATTTGCTTACGCATTTTACAATCCCCGCACAGCACGGCGTAAACGAAGGCTGGACAGACGCAAACCCACTAATTGAAGCGGCGCACTATATCCAGTTGCCGCAAGGGCATTTCGTTTTGGAAATGCTGTTCATGAACGACGGCACACGCCCAACGCGCCCCGGTGCTTCAGGCACGCCCGCCGTGTACACCGACGGCCCAAACGTTGACATCCTCACATTCGAGAGGGTAGGGGGGCCAATGGAACGCATTGATTTTCTTCCGACAAATTATCTTGTGCTTCCGCTTCCGCCCATGGATGCCGCAGGAATGCCGCACCGCCAGCGCGGTTGGGCAACCGTAGGCGTGAGTCGCGAGTTTGGCACAATTACCGAAAGCCCCATTTCTTTGGGGGCGATTGGCACGGTAACGCAACTTGTATTCGACGTTGCGGCACAACCCGTTGCGTCCACGGCGCACATTGCCCTCACAGGCGGCGCGGCAGGAAACTGGGCGCAGGACGAAATGCCGCTAATCTTCGACCCCGCCGCCCGAACCGTCACAATAGAACTGTCGAACCACTCCGCTTTTAGCGGCTGGCGGGCAATAGGGGACGGCGCGCCACGGGGAATTATCATTTCCCACAACAACGACACTTGGGACGACATGAACGTCACCCGCGCATTTTTCGTGTTGGAATCGGGCGGCGAAACCGCTGAAGCCCAACCCGCCGCCGAAAACAATGGCGGCACACCGCTTCCACCCACTCCCGCAGAAGATGACCACGACCCTTCGTCCCCCCCTGTGCCTATACTTCGATTACATCCTACCGCAGTTGTTGTTATCGGACTCGCCGCACTGGCTTTCTTCCTTTTACGCCGCAAAGCCTCCAAAAAATAATAAAGAAAAAGTGCCGCATGGGTTTTCTGTGCGGCACTTTTTTATTATCTGTGGTAGTTACAGACAGTTTCTCGGAACGTGAATCATAATCGTATCGGAATTTAAATCTGATTGGATGCCGCTAACAATTGCCGTTACATATTTCCACGGCTCTTCTTCTGCGAGAAAAGGGTCGATAACAGAATCAAACCAATCTGTAAATTCTGTTACGGATTCAAGCGTCCCGCCGTTTTCACCGTTTGCAAGGTCGCGTTGGATTACTCGTTCTCTGCAAATTTGAGGGTCGGTGTCAATCCAGACGGAGAAGGTTGCAAGTTGGCGCAGTCTTTTTCTGCAAGCTCCGCTACCTTCGACAATCAGTGCTTTATCTGAATCCGCCGTGATAAATCCGTCACGGTTTTTTTTAATCCAACCTGATGGTGTGTACGCTGCGTTTTCTCCGTTAAGCCACGGCTGAATAATGCCGTTCAGCAATTCATCGTCCCAGTGGATGGGGTCTAACCACCACGCTACATCGTCTGTAGAAACTATATTCGCATTCATCGCGGCGGCAAGCTTTGCGGCAAAAGATGTTTTCCCCGAACCGCCCTTGCCATCAATAAACACAAGCGGCTTTGGCGAAATATTTAATATTCTTCCCGCCAAAACGGCTACGGATTCTTCTTTCCATGTGTCAATTTCAAACACGCCCTAGTCCCTAAAGTACAAATCCCGAGTGTAAACTTTTTCAATTACGTCTTGTAAATCTTCGTTGAAGCGGTTGGTTACGATAACGTCGGCTTGTTGCTTAAAGTCTTGCAGGTTTGCGATTACGCGGGAGTTGAAAAAGGTTGGTTCGGGGTAGGTGGGTTCGTAGATTATTACTTCAATGCCCTTGGCTTTTACGCGCTTCATTATGCCTTGGATGGAGGACTGGCGGAAATTATCCGAACCGCTTTTCATTGTAAGGCGGTAAATGCCGACTATTTTTGGGTTGCGTTCCAAAATGCGGTCTGCAATAAAATCTTTGCGGGTGCGGTTGGCGTCTACTATTGCGGAAATTATATTGTTTGGTATGTTTTGGTAGTTTGCCAGCATTTGTTTTGTGTCTTTGGGCAGGCAGTAGCCGCCGTATCCGAAGGACGGATTGTTGTAATAACTGCCTATGCGGTCATCTAAGCCAACCCCTTCGATAATTTCTTTGGAGTTCAAATCGCGGATTTCGGCGTAAGAATCCAGTTCGTTAAAAAATGCCACGCGCATTGCAAGATATGTGTTGGCAAAAAGTTTTATCGCTTCCGCCTCGGACGAGCCTGTGATAAGAACGGGCGCATCTTCTTTTAGTGCCGCATCTTTGAGAAGGGACGCGAAAACAGCGGCGGCTTCTTTAACGTCCGCAGGGGCGGGGGAGGGGACTCCGACTACTATGCGGGAGGGGTACAGGCAATCGTACAGGGCTTGCCCTTCGCGCAGAAATTCCGGCGAGAAGATTACCCGCGTGAAGCCCTTGCGGAACATATCTTCCGCAAAGCCTACGGGAACGGTAGATTTTATAACAACAACCGCCGCCGGTGCGATTTCACGCGCCGTTTTTATTACCGATTCCACGCTGGAGGTATCAAAGAAATTCTTTTTCGGTTCGTAATCTGTGGGCGTTGCCACTATGATAAATTCCGCGCCCGCGAATGCTTCTTCCGCAGAAGTTGTTGCCGTAAGGGTAAGCGGTTTTTCCGCAAGAAAACGCTCTATCTCCGCATCAGCGATAGGGGATTTCTTATTTTGTACAAGTTCTACCCGCTTTTCCGAGATATCCAGCGCGTATACTTCATGCTTCTGCGCCAGCAAAACCGCCATTGATGTTCCTACATATCCAAGACCCGCTACTGCAATTTTCATTTTGCACCTCGCTCTTTTTCAAACCATTTTATAAATTTTTTAATGCCATCGTCGAAGTGCGTGGTGGGATTGTAGCCCACAAGCCGCTTTGCTTTTTCGATATTCGCCCATGTGATATTTACATCACCCGGCGGCACGGGCAGCTTGTTTACCTTGGCGGTTATGCCAGTTTCGCGTTCCAAAACCGTTAGCATTTCGCTAAGGGGGACAGTGTAGGACTCGCCAAGATTTAGCACCTCAAAGCATTTTTCTTGGGCGCATACGTAATCCAACGCGCCAAGTACGCCGCTTACCGTATCGTCAACGTATGTGTAGTCGCGTCCCATTGTGCCGTCTCCGTAAAACGGAATATCCTCGTTTTTGTACAGCTTGTCCGTAAATTTGTAAATTGCCAAGTCCGGACGTTGGCGCGGCCCGTACACGGTGAAAAAGCGCAAACAGGCTACGCTCATTTCATACAAATGTTGGTATGTGTGGCAAATTAGTTCGCCCGCTTTTTTCGTTGCCGCATATGGCGAAATGGGAAAATCTACGTTGTCGGTTTCGCAAAACGGCACTTTTTCATTATTCCCATACACGGAAGATGAAGACGCAAACAGCAAGTTTTTTACGCCAAATTCCTTCATGCATTCCAGCAATTGCACCGTGCCGTTGATATTAACATCCATGTACAGCGGCGCGTTTTCGATAGACGGGCGAACCCCTGCATACGCCGCCAAATGTATAACCGCGTCAAATTTTTGGCTTGAAAAACACTGCCGCAAAGCGTCCGCATCGCGGATATCCCCTTCGATTACCACGAGCGTACCCGTGCCGATTGCCGTTGCTTCCACGTTTTGCACGTTCTCGCGTTTGTATTCGGGGCTGTAATAATCGTTGAAGCTGTCAAAAATACAGACATCATGCCCTTTTTTTAGCAACGCTTCGCATACGTGCGAACCTATAAAACCCGCACCGCCTGTTACCATGATTTTCATATGTTTGCTCCTTTAGCGTGAATTATTCTGTCGCCATCTGAATGTAAACAACTCCATCCGCATTGGCATATTCGGCGGAAATTAGTATATCTTCTTCGTAACGTGTTTCGCCGTTTACTATCCAGTGGCCGAAAATCTGCCCGTCTTCTAAACGGGGCGTAACGGGAACGCGGTTTTCGATAAAGTATGTGCCTTCGTTTCCGTTTAGCGTGTTTATTTGTGCCAAGCCGTCTGTTGATACGATTCTATACATATCGGTAAAACCGAAGAGATAGCGCAGTTCATTTAGGATATAGTACGGGCGGTGCTGTATGAAATAACGCACACGTTCGCGCAGTGCCAATGCGTCATAAAAACTATGCCCCGGGAAATTTGCGTAAACGCTGTACTCAAATTCCCGCAAACTCATATCGTTTATTTGCTGTATTACCCTATCCACATTTTCCACGGAAAAATGCCCAAACGCCATGTCGCAAATAAGGTTTGCGAATTGCTCTGCATATTGCGGAAGCCGTAAAAGCGCGCCAAATACGGGGCTACGACTGCCCATAACTCGACGGATAGAGCGTGTATTTGGGTGACTGCTTTGCTGCGTGTTATAAGAACGAAGAAGTAACGAATGGTCTAAATCCCACATAACGAAACGCCATCTCCCGTCTAAATGTTTCCGGGGGGGGGTGCTATTTGAACAATCGACATACCTCCATATACGAATGTTGCTACCCGGCCAGTTGTAATTGGCAATATAAATTTGTATCGCATAATAAAGAAGTAAGTCGTCTGTGCAAAAAAACTCGTGTGCCGCTTGCAGGGTGTATTCTGTAAATCCCGCTCTTGCATAGTCCAATAATTGCGCAAATGTGTTCCTAAGATACTCATCATTTGTGCGGACAAATGAACATCCGCCCTCCAAAATTTGAAAATTTTGACTCGGCGCATCATATAGACTTTGTAAAAATTGCGTATCTATTCGCACATTTATGGTTACAAAGCCATAATATTCGCCGTTTATAAAAACAGCGGCATATTGAACGGGTGAAACAGTTTTAAATCCGACTTCCCTTGCAATTATTGCAGCCATTGGAGTACGCAATCTTGCTCCGGGAGGGATATTGCCTGTAAAAACTTCCGGGATTGGTTCCTCGTTATGGTCGTTTCGCACTGAAACATAAAAATCATTTCCATCATTTCGTAAAATTAACGCATTAACAGACGAGATAGGCTCACCTGAAACAGCGCGAAATTGACCGCCAAAAAAATCATAGCGAAACCGTCCAATTTCGGGCGAATATTCGCGCCGTGCAATAAGTCTTAGCGATTTTTGCGAAAACGAGCGCGATACTTGCCCATGCACTCGCATTCCCGCATCGTGAGCAAGAACGGGTACTCCGTGTTTATTAAATACCTCTACGTTAACACGGCGTTCCCACTCTCTGCCCCGCATTCTGTAATTGGCAGGTTGACGAAAAGGATGAGGGTCTGCATAGGGATTGTTATACAAATATCGTGTACGGCGCACTCCCGGCACAAGTATTCCGTTGTAATAGTCAAACAAGTAGTGGTCATCAATGGAAATGGAAAACACATATGTGGTAAAGCGTTCGTGTACGTTTTCGCCCACAAAATAGGTTTGCGTAAGAACATCGCTTTTGCCGTTTTCGTCTATGGCAACGGCTTTAAGTACGTATCCGCGTACACGTTCGCTCGGTTCAAACACAAGCGGCGTGGTGAATCGGTTGGCTTCCTCCGTAGGCGCAGAGCCGTCCAGTGTGTAAAAAATTTCCGCATACGGGTTTTCGGCATAAATATATATCATGAAGGTTTCGCTGTTAAAAAATTCGATGTGCGAAAAGGATAATGCACCATTAGACAACATTTCACGGGTAGGTCTTTCGTCAATAGGCATAATTTCGTCGTCATAAAATTCGGTGTATGCTATTTCTTCAATTGTTTCGTTTTGTCCGTTTTCGCTTATAGGCATTTCAAGTAGCACTTGTTCTGCGTTCCTTGTATTAAAAAACAAATGTACCGTAATCAAAAACATTACTAAATTAACCGCACATATAACGCCCCACAGGAGTTTCTTGTTCATAAAATTCTCCCTCTATTTTGTTGCAAGTGATTCTTCATATTGTTCTTTAAATTGTATCGTTTCATTCAACACCTCTACAGCTTTTGCTTCTGCAATTTTAACGTAGTTTTCACCGGGATAATTTGTGTCGAAGTAGTAATCCGTAAGCTCGCGGAAGAAAGCAATTTCAGTTCGGCTGAATTTTACACCAATCAGTTCGCCGCACCGCTCTGCAAGACGGCTAAGTTTGTGTGTGTGTAACAGAAAAAGGTCTAATTCGTCTGTTCCGTTTAACGTAAGACATTCTTTGAAAACTTTTTCAATATATTGTTGGCAAAGCCTTACTGCATGGTTATACAGCTTTGCGTTTAGCATTTCATTTGCCGCAGTTAGGTCATCATGTGCTACGTCAATGTATGAATATTTACCGTTCATAAATTATCAGCCCATCCCTTTTTATGTGGTAATTTACATCCATAAATTTATCAGTGTTCAAATCTTCTATTGACGTATTTATAACCCTGTATTCGGGATAATTATCCCCTTCAAATATTTCTGTAAACTGCAACCGTTCGGCAGTGGTTAGCGGCTCGTCACTTACCAGCGCGATATCTACATCGCTGGTAAGCACAGCCTCACCCCTCGCTTCGCTTCCGAAAAGAATTATATAGCGTATGTTTGGATTATGATTTCCGTTTGCCACACGCTCTAAAACATGGCGCACAGGTTTGCGAATACGCACTTCTTCCCAATTTATTTTTTTACACGGCATAATCCGGTGTTCCCTCCATTTTTCTTTCGATGAACTTTACGATTTTATCTGCCATAAAATGACACCCTCCTTACGTATTGAGCCGGAGACATTTAAAACGTGTTCATCATTAAAATAATTTTCGCAAGATATATATGTTGGTTGTATATCAAAATCACCTTTATATAAATCGTTTATACTTAAAGAAATTGACGTTCTCAGCGATTTAGTATCGTCCGAACTGCAAACAACGGCAATGTCAACATCGCTTGTAATCGACTGCCTGTTTTTTGCAAAGCTTCCAAAAAGGATAATTTTTTCCACGCCGTCAAGAACGGAGATGCCGTCAACTACAGGCTGTAATTGTTTAATCATCTCTGCTTGGCTACACATACTGTTACCTCTCTTTCTTGAACACTTCCGCGCCAATCATAAGACCTACACCAACCAATGCCTGTGCAAGTTTAAGTGTTAAAAAACTAAATGAAACAGCCAATGCTTGTTCCGGTACAACACCGATAATACCAAGCAAAGCAATTAAGCTACCTTCACGCACACCCATTCCGCCAATGGATATAGGCAGTATAAGCGCGAAAGTAAAAACGGCGTGAATCCACAACCAGTCAAGAAGGTAAAACCCTCCCCCTATGCCATACGTCATCAATGTTCCGCTTAAAGAAAGCGTCAAATGAAACAGGAGAGCATAAAGTGAATTTTTTAGCAAGCGTACTCTGTCTTTTGTGTAGCTTTTCCAGTTTTCCAAAAGTGTAACGGCAAAGGAAAATATTTTGCCAATTTTGCCGCCGCTTTTGCAAAAAAAACGTAATAGATTGTTTATCTTGCAGTAAAAAAATGAGAACTCCAGCAAAAATATAAATAGAAATAGTACGACAATGCCGACGACAAAAACAGCCGCAGTACCAATTCCAAGGCTACGGGTGGTTATCATTCCAACAAGCCCAAAAACAAACAGCATTAAAACACTTATAATTTTATCCAACACAACGGCAACGCCTGCTTGGCTGTATTTTTTTTCTTTGTTGCCAAGCATATATATTCTCACACCTTCTGCCGCCATTTGCCCGGGCAAAATAACGCTGTATGCGTTTGAAACCAACCGTACATACAACAAGGTGCGCAGTTTGTGATTTTCAACAAACAAGGATAACCGTATTGCAGAAATAAATACATTGGATGCTTGCAACACCAACACAAATACCCAAATAGTAAGGGGTATCGCAAAAAAATGCTCGGCTACTGCCGAAAGGTCATTAGTCCACAATATATAACCAAGTAAAACAACAGCCACACACAGTTTTAAAACCGTTTTCAAAGTTTTATTCATAATATTACAACGCGCCCATTTCTATATTGCAGAGTTACATTTTTTCAGGTAGCGTCAACCAACTGCCCAACTCAAAATTAAATGCATCGGGGGAAATGTTGTACCCTCCGCTACGGGGTGTAAATGACATTTCTCCAAAATAAATAACATCATCTACCGAATACATATCAACACGCATAAAGCAACAATCCGCCGATAATTTTTCTACCAATTCTTTCATTTTATCCAGCGTTTGGGGGCGGGAGATGACTTTGTTAGGGTCAGAGGGAAACGACAATTCTACAGGGACATACTCCCAGTCCATTGTATACGTATTACCTTTTACATTTGTTGCACGGTCATAGTTTACAACCACAAGTTTGGCTTTACCATGGAAACAATAGAACTTGTAGTCCCTAAGTCTATCCTCGGATATTTCAGAAAGATATTCCTCTACAATAATGCGTGGTTTAATATTCTTGTACACCCACTCCCGTGACCATATAAAATAATTTTCGCCCAATTTTTGTGTTAGTTTCTTTTTAGCACTTTCAAAATCAAATGTTTTTTTATCTTTGCAAATAATCACACTGCCTGAATCATGTGTACACTTTAAAACAAATTGCTCCGGAAAGGTTGAAAAGTCAATTTCATCAAAAGTGTCCCATACTCCTATCATTGGAATCAAATACTCTTCACCAATCACATTTGTAACATAATCGCGCACTTCATATTTGTCCGCAAATTTTGAGAATAGGGGGTTTTTATAATACAACTTCAACCAGTTCATTTTATCGTTAAACCGTTTGGGGTTTTTTAGGTTTAACCACTTTCGCGTACGGTAAAAGTACCATACCCTCACGTACAAGCTATCCGGTACCCATGTGAGCATTGGTGCAAAAAATTTCAATATTTTTTTAAACAAGGATTCTTTTTTCATGTTAAATCAACCTCCTGTTTTTCTTCTTCGGTGTTGATAATTTTCTCTGCTTGGTCTAATGTTTGTTGGGCGCGTCTTAGTGCAAACGCAGCATCTTCTTTTACAATATCTATTCTTCTCTCGGCATATCGTGTGCGGGTAGCGAATCTTGTTATCATTCTCTTGGTTCATCTTACTTTTTTGCGATTGCTAAAATATTTTTGTGGAATATTTTGATTGTTTTTCTGCCAAACAGCCAGCTTTTCATATAAAGGTCAAAGCGTATAAGCCGTGCAATTTGTTTTGCAATAAAATTTAACGGATTTTTTTTAACATATATGTCTGTCCCGATAATGTTTATATCTGAAAAGCCCACGGAAAAAAGCACCTGTCTCATGCTTATTTCCGTAAAGCATAATTGATGCGTGATGTTTATGGACAAAGACGCAGGCCCTGTGTACGGGTTTGACATATTCGGGGTTTTAATCAGCAACACCCCATTGTCCGAAAGCCCTGCTTTCATTGCGTCCAGCATATCAAAAACTTCTTGCTTCTCCAGATGCTCAATTACCTCGTTAAACACAATGCAGTCAATCGCGCCCGCGTGCTGTTTGAAAAAGTCAAATGCGTTCACTTTTTCTGCGTTAAAACCTTTGCCTTTGCAAATTTCAATATTTTCACCGGAAAGGTCAATGCCAATCACATTCGCGTACCCTTGGTTTGTTGCAAAATTAAGGAACGCCCCTATCCCGCAACCAATATCCACAACAAGAGCGTTTTTGTTGGTAGGCATAAACCGCAGATAATTCTTCTTAAAATAAGCCTCGTGCAATTTGTAATAGCTCTCGATTTTATTTGTGTCATGGTGCATTCTTGTTGTGTTGGTGTAGTCATCGTATATTCGTGTTTTATAGTCCATTGTTATAGCTCCTTTTTTGTGGTGTTACTGTAACCGTGACAAAAGGCTTTGCAGCTTTTTGTCAAACGTATATATCTCTGCGGCTTCGACACATTGGTAGCCGACAAGAAGACAATCCACAAAGTCTAGACGGTTTTCGGCGAAAAATTCCAAACCTTTCAATATGGCCTCATGATGTGGCAATATGCAAGAGGTTTTTTCAAAGAAATTACGAAGTGCCATGTGGATATCATTTCGGTCTGCATTGTAAACACTTGATAAAACATAAACAACTTCGCTTAAAACCTCAACAGGAACTTCAACGATGTTGTCATCAATAATTTTGCGCGCCCTTTGAGACAAATCCAAATGGTCATCAAGTACGTATCGAAGAATCACATTTGCATCAACTATTCGCATATTTGTCTTTTACCGCCTTTTCCCACGCTCTGTCCTCTTCGGGGATTAGTGCCGGATTAGCATATTTGTGAAGGCAACCGAATGCTGAATCTTGTTGCTTTAATACTGTGTCATGCACCGGGCGAACGATAACTTCAACTTTTTTCCCGAGAAACGAATTGGGCAATGCGAAAAGGCTTAGAAGTTTATCGCTCTCTATTGTTTGAATATAGTCCATTGTTATCGCTCCTTTTTTGTGATGATACCGTTGTAAATATCAAGATGGCGTTGTGCGGCGGTTTCAAGGGAAAACATTTCTTCTACGCGCTTTCTGCCGTTCGCGCCTAACTCTGCCATTTTTTCGGGATGGGTTAGGCAATGCTCCAGTTTTTGCACCGTGTCGTTGAGGTTGTCGGGGGCAGATAAAATGCCTATGATATCTTCTTCCACTATTTCCGTTGTTCCGCCCGCCTTTGCCGCAAAAATAGGCAAGCCGCTTGCCATAGCTTCAATGAACACATTTCCGGATGAGTCGCCCGTGCTTAACAGCGCGAATAAATCATATTCACGCATACTGTTTTTAAGGGATTCTTTGTTAATGTAACCTTGTAGGGTGATATATTCCTGTGCATTATTTTGAATTATGTGTTGCTGTAAATTTTCGTACTGATAACCTTGCCCGTAAATATCCAAAATTATTTCCGGAAATTGTTTTTTTAGGTGTACAACGCTGTCGATAAGCAAGTCCATGCGTTTCCATGAAACTAATCTACCAACGGAAACTATACGGCTTACCGTTTTTGCGTATTCGGTTTTGGTACGGTAAGAGTCAAAATCTATTGCATTCGGGATAGTTTTTGCATGGATATTTGCCGCGAATTTATTGTATACATCCGCAGATTCTTTGCTGTTACTAAGAACCGCCGCCGCATTCTTGGCTATATCTTTGTTAAGCATGGACGTGAGAAATGTGAGGGCTTTGTATTTATTCTTTTGCAACCCCGGAATATCCATCCCGCGTAGAGACACTACATAGGGTATGTTGCCGTGTATTCCATATTTTAATATGCCCGTTGGAACACAAAAATAGAATTGGATTATGTCAAACTTGCTTTTTCTTGTAATTTGGTTTATGCGGAAAACACCACGAAGGGCGAAAGACAGCAACCCAAAAGCAGACGCTAACTGGATATTTTTCCTCTTACAATTTATTACGTGGGTGGTTACGTTTTCTAACAGTTCAGGTTCGCCGAAACGGTAATCCCAGCCGATTAAAAGCGTTATATTATGCCCCATGTCGCGCAGTGCTTTTGCCATGTAATACAATTGCTGTCCTGCGCCGCCGCCTTGCCCCTTGTATTCATAGTTCACAAGTAAGATATTCACCGTTCGGGTTCCTCCGCTTTGCCTTCGTTCGCCGCTGTATCAATAACATCCTTAACGGAATACGGCGAGTCCACCGTGCTGCCGTAGTAGATTTTTGTAAGCACATCACTCAGCAAGCCGCAAACAAACAAAAACAGCCCTGCCATAATGAAAGCTAGGGTAAGGAACGCCTGAAAGTCATCTGTAAGGCTTTGGCCGCGGATATAGCTAAGGGTTGTAAAAATGCCGCTAATGCCCGCCAAGAACAGCATAAGTATGCCAATGCCGCCCAAAAGATGTAATGGGCGCACGGAATATTTATGCCAGAACCAAACGGCAATCATGTCAATGAAGCCCTTTACGGTACGCCGCCAGTTGTACTTTGTTTTGCCTGCGGTGCGGGGGCGGTGGTTTACGACAACTTCGCCTACGGTGAAGCCCTTTATTTTAAGTAGGGCGGGGATAAAGCGGTGCATTTCGCCGTAAAGGTTTATGTTTTCAAAGCACTCTTTTTTGTAGACTTTTAAGGAGCAACCGCTGTCGTGGATGTTGTCTTTTACAATTATATAACGCAAAAAATTTGCCCCGCGTGAGGCAAAGCGTTTGAAAAATGTGTCTTTGCGTTTTTTCCGCCAGCCGGAAACTACGTCTAAATCGTTGGTAATCATGTGGGTAAGCATATTTGGGATGTCGGCGGGGTCGTTTTGGCCGTCGCCGTCCATGGTTACGATATAGGTGTGTTGTGCCGCTTTTATGCCCGCATCCATTGCGGCGGTTTGCCCGAAATTACGGCGCAAGCGAATCAGTTTAAGCGGGGTTAATTTTTTGCACGCTTCAAAAGTGCCATCGGACGAGCCATCGTCCACGAAAATAATTTCATATACATAGCCTTCTTTTACGCATACATTATTTATTTCCTCATGCAATTTATGCACGTTTTCAACTTCGTTGTACACGGGAACTACTATCGAAATTTGTGGTTTCATCTTTGGATTCTCTCCTAACTGTTCCATTTTAATGAAAAAAATCGTATTTTGCAAGGAATTATTCTTGGAACTCGTTGACATAATCGCGCTAATCTCCTAAACTTGGAATAATTCTGATAGAAGAAGGAGCTTGCACATGGGAATTTTATTTGAAAAATATCGTTCGGGAATGAATTTGGGGGGCTGGATTTCCCAATGCAAATACGAAAAAGAACATATTGCGGAATTTATAAAGGAAGACGATGTTAAAAAAATTGCATCGTGGGGTTGCGACCATATTCGTTTGCCCTTTGACTATCCCGTTTTGGAAAGCGATTCCGCGCCGTTTGTGTACTTGGAAGAAGGCTTCGCGGTAATCGACAAGGTTTTAAAATGGTGCAAATCGACGGGGCTTAATTTGGTGTTGGACTTGCACAAAGCACCGGGATATGCGTTTCATAACGCGGCGGAAGAAAATATTTTGTTCACGGATGAAACCGCGCAAAAGCGGTTTATTTCGCTGTGGGAAGAATTTACGCGGCGTTACAAAAACGAGGGCGACAACGTAATTTTTGAACTGATGAACGAAATTGTTGACCCCCACGGCGAAACATGGAACAACATTGCCCGCCGTGCAATAGATGCGATTCACGCAATTGACCCTAACAGATATATCTTGCTGGGCGGCCCGTATTTTAATGCAAGCGTCGGGCTTGCAACTTTGGAAATTTACGACAACCCGCGTGTGCTTTACAATTTCCACTCCTACGAGCCGCTGTATGTAACCCATCAAAATGCGTACTGGACAAAACTGAAGGACACGGGAATTAAACAGCCGTACCCCGGCAAAGCGGAGGGGCTGGAAATCTTGAAGCCGCTTATGGACGGCAGTGCCGCCTTCCCCTATGTGGATGAAAATACGTTTTTCGACAAGGATTATATTGAAAAATGCATTGCAGACGCCATTGCGTTCACCAAAAAACACGGCAAAGAACTTTATTGCGGAGAGTACGGCGCAATCGACAAGGCAGACCTGCAAAGCCGCATAAATTATATCCGCGATATCAACGAAGTTTTTGAAAAGCACCGCATGGGTCGCGCCCTGTGGACTTACAAACGCATGGACTTCCCATCCATTGATGAAAACGGGGAAGCGGTTTCACCCGAACTTGTAGAAATATTGGGGGTGAAGAAATGACAAGATACGAATTTTTGACACTCTTGTATTTGCTTGATGAGATTCTTGACGATGAAGATTTTGAAAAGGCAAATAAAAAGGCACTAAAGGTCATAAGAAAAGCGATAAAAGAAGCCGAGAGCAAACAAAATTGAGAGGAATAATTTAAATGCCAAACGTAAAATTTTTTTCAGGAGAGAATATCCCGCTGGAAATGCACAAGGTACGCATGGTACAGCGCGTATATCTTAACCCGATTGAGGAGCGCGCAAACAGCATAAAAGAAGCGGGCTACAACACATTTTTGTTGCGCAACAGGGATATCTTTTTGGATATGCTGACCGACAGCGGAGTAAACGCAATGAGTGAAAATCAATACGCATCCATGCTTCAAGCTGATGACAGCTATGCTGGAAGCGAAACATATTACCGTCTCGAAAGCGTGTTGCAGGATATGTTTAATATGCAGTATTTTCTGCCTGCGCACCAAGGCCGCGCCTGCGAACATATTATTGCAAAGCTGTTGGTGACACCCGGCTCTACCGCAGTAATGAACTACCATTTCACCACAACAAAGGCGCACATTTGCATGGTTGGCGGCGAAATTGAAGAAATCATCATAGATGAAGGCTTGCAAATTTCAAGCGAACTTCCTTTCAAAGGCAACTTGGATATAGAAAAACTCAAAGCGTCTATTGCGCGTTTGGGCAAAGATAAAATATGCTTCGTGCGAATTGAAGCTGGAACAAACCTTGTGGGCGGACAACCTGTTTCCATGGACAATATGCGCGAAGTATCTAAAATTTGCCGTGCGGAAGGGCTTACCCTCGTCTACGATGCAAGTCTTCTTTCCGACAACCTGTACTTCATAAAAACCCGCGACCCCAATTTTAAAGACACAGACATCCGCGAAATAACCCGCGAAATTGGCTCGATGATGGACATAATTTACTTCTCCGCAAGAAAACTTGGCGCGGCACGGGGGGGCGGCATTCTAACATCCAACAACGAAATGTTTATGAAAATGCGTGAAATGATACCCCTTTACGAAGGATTTTTAACCTACGGCGGCATGAGCGTGCGCGAAATGGAAGCAATGGCAATCGGTCTGCAAGAGTCCATGGATATGGACATCATAAGCCAAACGCCGATTTTCGTTGAAGTTTTGTGCAAAGAATTGCTTGCGAAAGGCGTTCCTGTTGTCACTCCGCCGGGCGGTCTTGGTTGCCACGTGGACGCACGGCAATTCTGCGAACATATCCCGCAGGAAAAATACCCCGCAGGTGCGTTAGCCGCCGCGTTTTATCTATGTAGCGGCGTTCGCGGAATGGAGCGCGGCACTCTTTCCGAACAGCGCAACCCCGACGGCAGCGAAACCCTCGCACACATGGAGCTTCTCCGTCTTGCGTTCCCCAAACGTGTTTTCACTCTGTCCCAAGTAAAATATGTAGCCGACCGCCTAACTTGGCTGTATGAAAACAGAAAGCTAATCGGCGGTCTAACCTTCGAGGAAGAACCCCGCGTACTACGCTTCTTCTTTGGCCGCTTAAAGCCCCTTACCAACTGGCCCGATGAACTTCTTAAAAAATTCCGTGCAGATTTCGGCGAAAGCCTGTAAAAATCTAAAAAAATGGCATTCCGACATAAACGGCGTTTAGGTCGTCTTGCACTGTGCCCAGATATCGGCGAGTATGATTCAGATTTGTTTTTCGCAAAGAGTGGCACGAAACCCGCCGCCGCATTTTTTAATGCGGCGGCATTACGGAGTTTCCGGACAGGTCTAATTTTTGTTTTGCTCGTCTTTTTTTCTTTCACCGTAAAAGTTTCGCACGCACGCCGTTTTTTGAAATTATACACATCCCGCCAACGCAACGGAAGTAAATCCGAAATTCCCAATGCCATGTACAAACTAAACAAACATTGTGTTACACTGGCTCGAAAGCCCCATAAAACGTGGCTTCGTACATATCAACTTTTCATTCTGCGCGTAAACCTTGCCGTCCGCGCTATTTTTTATGCCCGCATTTACGAGCTTTTTTTCCGTTGACGTAATTCTGTTGCGCCGGAAAAAATCAACAAGCCGAGGGAGGGCAATCCATGAACAAAAAACAAACCGCAGGTATGGCAATGGGAACCGTAATCATTTTCATAATGGTGATGAGCGTTATCGCAGAGCGGAAGTCCGTCGCCGTGGCAGATGAAAACGGCAATTTCAAGCTCATAACCGCATTCGCGGAACTCCGAATTGGCGGGAAGCCGCCATTTTTGCAATATAACATCCCGTTCGGGATGGCTCGGGTGAATACGCACGGTGCTGTAAACCGTGTACGGTTGCCCGCTTGGCAGGTCGGTTTCAATCGTGATTTCGCCCGTGCGTAAATTTGTGCGGGTGGTTTGCTGATATGACGGCGCGAAATGCCTGTGCCTATGCTACGATGCCAACAGGTAGGCGGCAACAAGCTCGCCGTTTTTCCACTCGAACACGGTGGTGTTAAAATTCCCGCTTCCCAGCCACAAAGAATTTTCAATTTGCTGTGTTGCCTCGTTTACGGAAAGATTCGTCATATTGTGAATTTCGTTTAGCTGTGCGTTTTCCTCGAATTGCGTCGTGGCGGGATTCCACAGCCAATACCGCGCCCACGCACCGCCCGCCGAGCCGTGGTTGATTGCGGTATGCGCCCACATATCCAAATATCCGTCGAAGTTGAAATCCGCGAATTGCACCCCGAACGTATCTTCGCGGATGGGCAAGGCAATTTGGTGACCGCCCTGCATAAACTCTCCGATTTTTTGGATTACATTGCCGTTTTCGTCTTTGACCGTGATTGTAGTGTAGCGTTCAATCCCTGCGTAGACGTATTCGCTTTCAACGCCAAGCGGTCGCCCCACAGTGCGGTAAAATGCAAACTCGGGCATATCGGGGTGAACGCGCTGTGTTGTGCGGAAGATGACTTCTTCGGGTTGCCATTCGGTTAGAATTTCGTTTTTTTCTGTGAATCGGTGCGAAAAAATTTCGCGGCGTTCTTGCGGCGCGAAGTCATCGTATGAAATTTGACGCATTCCGAAAACACTTGCGAAATATTCGCCCGTCACAATTTCATCCCCCAAAATGTAGTGCCTGTGTTCGCTAATTGCGGCTTCTCGCACATACGGGTCTACGCCATGGAAAGTACCAAATATTTCGTACAAAGCGTTTAGGTCTGTATAGATTTTTCCGCACGATTCAACCCCAAACACGCCCTGCTCAATTCCGTATCGCCAAAAGAATACGGTTGAAACGACCCCGGTTAAAGCGGCCGTCGCCCCATTCATAACAACGACAAGCCCCGGTGCATTTGCGGGTGCGGCATAAATAGCCGTTCTTGCCGCACCGCGCATGAAGGCTATGAAATCTCTGTCGTCGCCGATTTCAAGCCGCCACGCAGCACCAAATCCGAATGAATAAACCGCAGCAAAACAATCCCCATCTGCATATTCCGGCGCAGCCACAGCAAGGAAAATTTCGGGAATGCCGCTCCCCGTCATATCGTGCAGAAAAAAACTCACGGAATATCCCGCGTTTTCGTAGCCGCGCAGAAGTTCCGCATATGCGGCACGCCATAGTTCACTTATCGGAAGGTCTGGGTGAATGTATATCGCTTGCGTGAACGAGCGATATTCGGCAGAAATGTCGGGGGCATATGTTTCGGCGGGTTCTTCTTTCGGAGTTTCCTGCGCGGGAATTTCGGGGATTTCCGTAACCTCCGCCATTCCCGCAAACACGGGCGCGTAATCCGCTTCGGGATAATTCTCAATGTTTCGACCGCGCCCACACGCCGCAAGCAAAAACAAAATTGCAAAAAGAAATGCCGTCAAAAATTTTCTCATAGAAATCCCCCGCCTATTGCAGAATTTTCGTCCATTCAAGTTCAATTTGCTCTCTGTGACGACATATGCCGTAATGGGTGAAAAATTCCTCGTATTCTTCCTCGGTTATGGGGTAAAGTTCATCGTTGGCATAGAAAAAATGCTGCTTGTATAAAAATTCCCAACAATCACCGTGTACGTGTTCGTCGCCAAAAATCTTTGATGTCATGACGTAAAACAGTTGAATTAAAATTCCGTTTTCGCCAATAATATACGCGGCGTTTCCTGTTCCGCCCATTCGCGCCCACCCGCGATGAATTACATAACCGCCATAAATGTCCGTAGACGGATGAATCCAATTGTGAACATCGCGGAATATAACGGGTACGGGAACGCCGTTTTGTTTGGCATAAATCACACGGACAGATAGCGGGTTTTCGTAAGCTGTGCCTATACCGATAAACAACTCGGGTAAACCGTCACCGTTTATGTCGCGAAGAGCGTATTTTATGGAGGGTGCTAATGTATGACTCTCCCTGCGAAAGCGATAGTCGCGTTCAATATAGTATCTGTGTTCAAGAAATACATCACGCACCGAAAAATCGGGGCATGAAAATTCCGCGTAGGCGTTGAGAATCGGCGCGAAACCGCCCATTGCCAAAATCGCATGGGTTTCGTCCGAAAATTCCCATACGCGAGTGGTCGCGCCGTGTATGCCGTATCTCGTCATTATGTCGTAAAACTCCTCATGGGTTATGGGGGTTGATTCCCAATCCCGCCCTTGCAATTGCCACGGATTGCCGTTCGTGTAGGTACGAACGGCGTATTCGCTGCCGTGAACATGAAAATAATCCGGGTCATCGTAATCCCCAAGCATCCAGCCCAGCGACCAATTTTCCACTCTGACAACAGATTTTGCAAATGACAGCTCGCCGGCTGCGAAATCAAGAAGTGTGTGTGAATACTGGGTGATATTGCACGCACTTATTATATCCATTATCACCAAACGCCCCGCTGGAGTTACGCCGAATTGTTCAAGCCCGTTCGACGGCTCTTTGCGCAATTCTCCGTTGCAAAACCAAAACAAATACTGCTGAAACCGAGGGTGTATTTCCCCGCCATGGTTTTCCAGCAACGCCCACCGCGAAGCCAGTATGCCCTGTGTTCCGTTGCCGTCCAAACATACCAAAACGGCATGGGTACTGTACGGCATATTCCCATAGTAACCATCGGGATGCGGAGACGGTATTGCATCGGCAAAAAAGTCTGCCACCGCCGCTTCAAAACACACCGCTTCGGAATACACCGCTTCGGAATACACCGCAGTGTTCCCGCCACGCCCGCAAGCCGCAAACAAAAATAAAATTGCAAACAGAAAAACTTTTCGCATTTTAATTCCCCCTGTTTTGTCAAAAATGTCGTATCAGATGAGCCCTGTAAAAATGTTGAGACGCAACAAATACAAATACCAGAAACACAAATCCAAAAAATATCCAATAAAAACTTCCACGAAAATTGTGGAAATATCGAATGTATTAAAAATAAATCTTCCTAAAAGTAGACCGAGGGAACCCAAAGAAGCACCTACGTGGCAGTCTTACACGCTTTTGACGGGGGCGTTTGCGATGCCGTTATTTTTGCTGGATGCTCGCAATTTTTTCTTCGGCTTATTTTTCCGTGGCTTTTTCATGACCTACCTCGAAAGCCTTATATTTTCCAAAACCCGCGTTGGCGATGGAATAAAGTCCCCATCATCGGCGGCCTCTCGCAGATGTATTGAGTGCGCGCCGCCCCATATCCACAACGAGCCGTCGTTTTGCACGGCAGCCATTTCGCTGCTGCCCGCCGATATATAAACCACGTTTTCCATTATTTTCTCGGGGCTTAGGCGACTCTCGGTTGTTCCGTCGCCCAAGCAACCAAAAAGATTATCGCCCCATCCCCACAAACTGCCGTCGGTTCGTACTGCAAAAGCATTCACATTCCAAGCCCTATCGTCAGAGGCCACATAAAGCACTTCGTCCATAATTTTTACGGGTGAAAGCCTTTCTTCTTCGGTGCCGTCGCCCAAAATCCCCCGCATATTACTTCCCCACGCCCAAAGCACATTATCCTCGGTAACAGCCATGGTGCTATTCCCCCGAACAACAACCTGACGCACATTTTCCATGACCTTTACCGGATAATCACGCTCGGTTCTTGTGCCGTCGCCAAGGGCACCAAAAAGATTTATACCCAACGACCACAGGCTTCCGTCGTTCTTTATTGCCGCCGTTCGTCTCCATGTTCTTGATGCGGCGCGGACATTTTGCATGGTTTGCACGGGCGCGAACTCGTACCATTCCATGGTGTCCCACTCCCAAAGCGTGCCGCAATTTTGAATTACGAAGGCTTCTTCAATCGAAACATAGCGCGCATTTTCAAAGAACAAAATCGGATTTTCCGGCAGTTCGCCCCCAGAGTGATTCCACAACCACAAACTGCCGTCGGATTGTATCGCGGCGGTAGCCCACCACGCACAGGAAACAAAAATTACATCGTCCATCAGTTTGCGCGGCTCGTACCATGGGTATTGCTCCAGCGGCTTTATTTGCCACAAAACGCCGTCGTTTGTGATTGCCCTTATCCGCATTATCCCGCCGGAAACCTGCGATACGTTTTCCATAACCACATACGGTCTGCCGTAGTCGTTCGTTTTTATCCACGAAATAAGGTTGTCGGAGCTGTCAATAATGTACATATAGATGTGTTCGCCGGAGATTGGCGAACGCGGTTCAGTAATCCATTCCTGTTGCGGGGTGACATCCAAACCGCATCCCGAAAAAATTACTACCGCAAGAAATAAAATCGCAAAAATTTTTCGCATAACGCAAGCCCCCTGTGCTAAAATCGTTTCCATAAAGATACCATAAATCCACAATACAATCGACTTTTGGGGGACATATGGACAGCAAAAAAGTCAGAACATTTATACGCAGAGAATTTGTTGCGGAAAGCGGGCAAACACTTGGACCGCAATTGCGCCACAGGAGGAATAAATATATTCGCTTTTATGTAATGTTTATGGCTATGCTGGGATTTCCGGCATTTTACGAAAACAGCCCTATACATAGCTCCGCATGGATGGTTGTTTTTATTGCAGCAGCAACGGCTTCTGTAATTATAGCGGTTATCGCGATTGTAATTGTAAGACGACGAGTACAAAATTATGTATCGTGCGAAAATGCCACCGTTCCCATCAAGCAGTCGGTGCGTGCAATTGCATTGGGTTCTGTCGGCACAACGGCAGGGCTTGCAATCGGCATAGGGATTATTCGGAGCGAAACTTTTTCGCAAAACGCCGTTGCCATCTTCGGCGCAAGCGTTATCATTCCTACGATGTTGCTGTTTGTGTATGTGGGGTGTGCGGTTCATTACTGCATTTATTTGATGAAAAAGCACTGCCCGGAACTTCTATAGTCGTTTATGTTACGAAGCGCACAGAAAAATCGAAATGAGGCGGCACAAATGAAACCCCCAACCATAACAAAATGGGAGCTTTATAAATCTGCAATTGCCCCGTGTCGTATTGTCGGGATAGTTTGTGCAATAATTGTGTGGATTTTATTTTTCGTTGTTTGGCAATTTTCCGACGGATATGCAAGCCTGCTTGATATTGTAATGGGCGGAGCGTTTATGTTTTTTCTGATAATGGGCTGTGGCACAATTTTGTCGCTGGGCGGGATATTCCGTCTTGTTAAACAGGAACGCGCCCTGAAATTTTCGTTCGCCGAGGAAATGGCGAAGCATAATATCACAGCAACGGTTTTCAAAAACGAAAGCTGGTTCATAAATACGAACAACGGCACGGTTGTTGCATTTCGCAGGGATTACATCAAGGAAATCAAAAAAATAAAAGACCCCAACAGCGGTAGCGTTCGGCTGATTGCAACTCTGATAAAATTTGACGGCAAGCAAATGAAAATAGATGACACGCACGAAACAATTTCAGATTTTAAGCGATGGCTTGAAACGGAGGAAACGAAATGAAAAAAATGTTGGTAACTCTTTTTTTTTTTGCGATTGCGGCGGTGCTTCCGATGCAGATTTCGGCGTTGCAACCGCCGCGAACCATGAGGGTATACGGAATTGAAGGATTTTTCATTTGTTACAGGAATGCTGTATTTTCGCAATGCATCCATGATTGTCTTAACCCGAACAAATGAAAATGAAAGCGGTATAACCAAGTCGGGTTTTTCAGTTTGGCGGGTTTTTGCGTTTATTAGCGGCAATTTGACGCGCTTGTCGAAGCCCTCAATATCCTCCGCATTTCGCAAAAATATGCCGATGTACTTGTTGCTAAGGAATCGACCATAATGTAGTACCTCCTGCTCCAACAATTCAATTTCTTTGATATTATGCCACGGCACAAAATGCGTTCCCCGCCATCACTTTCCGCGATGCTGTACCACAAGCCGATACCGCCCAAAACGGCAAAGAAAAGATAAAATACCGTGTGTAAAATGCTCGCAAAAAGCGAACGCTTAATCACGGTTTGTTTTATTTTGCTGTCCATTTTTTCACGCTCCTAATTAAAAATAACGCGCAACCATCCTTGCAAACCGCCCTGCGTTTGCACTTTCGCCCACGGATATGGTTCGTAGCGGTCTGTTCGCAGAATGAAACGAACATCAAGGAGTGTGAGCGGTTCGTTTGCCGAAAACTCTGCCACAATATGTTCACTGTGTCGGCTCAAAACTAAGCCGCTAAAACTCCAATCCGTTGAATCGGGTAAATTATCGACATCATCAAAGCGCGAACCGCCAAGCAAAAAATCATCGAAGTCGAAGAAAATTTCCGTTCCCGCAACTCGCTCTTGCGCGAAGGGAATAATTCCGTAGCGTTTGCAAAAATAGGCAACTTGCGTTTCGACAACATCAACAAGATAGTTAAAGGGAGAATCTACACGCTCGGCGTTCGGCGGTTCAAATTCTCGCGGGAAAGAATCCCTGCCGTCGAAGTAAGCGTCAAGCAAGTCCGCTATTCCCATAAACCAAAATTGCTGCCCGTTTATACGAACAGAACGCCGCGCAAAATTGGTTTCGGTGCGTTCTTCGCAGTCGGGCGCGGCTTCATCAAAGGGCGTGTAAAAATTTACGATGAAAACGTCGCTGATTTCATAAACTCGCACCTCGAAATTTTCTTCCGCAAGGGCGGTGTACACTCGCGTTCCGCCTTCTATAAAAGCGTCCCCGACAATGATAGCGGTAGCGTGAGAACCACGCTAGGGTGAAATTCCCGTGAGGACGCGCCCGCGTCCGTCCGTTGGACTTGTACATAAAAAAAATTATGGGGGTGATAGTGCAATCCGTGAACTAAGACAAACTTAAAGCGCATATTTTGTAACCATCAGCTAAATACACCAAAAGGGGGAGCATAATGGCTATATCAGATATTGATGTTTCTAATGCTGTTCAAACAGAAATAAAACTGTATATGACACAGCAATTACACCAAAAAGGCTATTTAAGTGATGAAATGTGTGCCAATGCTACCGAACTAATTTTGAAAGAAGCCAAAGAGTTAAAAGAAATAAAAACGTCTGAAATAAAGTTACTGCAAACGGAGTAAATTGGTGATATAATTAAATTTGTTCCGAAAAAATCATACTGTGAGGAGAATCAAAATGAACATATACACTATGCGTAATGTGCTTAATTCGGGAAAAACCATTTTTGATTTACCTCTACGGGTAACATTTTATGCGCGGGTTTCCACAGGGTCGGACGAGCAAGCAAACTCCCTCGCCAATCAAATAGGCTATTATTCCGATTTTATAAAAAGCATTAGCGAATGGACGTTTATTGACGGCTATATAGATGAAGCGTTAAGCGGAACGTCTGTAACAAAACGTGAATCTTTTTTGCAAATGATAGAGGACGCGAAAAAAAATAAATTTGATTTTATCATCACTAAAGAAATTTCGCGGTTTTCACGCAGTACCCTTGACAGCATAAAATACACCCAAGAACTTTTGGCGGTTGGTGTAGGCGTTCTTTTCCAATCGGATAACATAAACACGCTTATGCCCGATTCGGAACTTAGGCTTACCATTATGTCAAGCATAGCACAAGATGAAGTGCGTAAATTGTCCGAACGGATAAATTTTGGTATGCAACGCGCCATAGCCAATGGCATTGTACACGGCAACAATAATATATGGGGCTACGAGAAGCAAAACGGAAAACTTGTTATCGTTGAAGAAGAAGCCGAAATCGTAAGAAGAATATTTACCCTGTACGCAACGGAAAATATAGGCGTTAGGACAATCAGCTTGCGATTGAGTAAAGAGGGCATGAATAACAAAAACGGCAATCCCTTAACCATGTCAACCATACGACGGATTATAACAAACCCGAAGTATAAGGGTTATTATTGCGGAAACAAAAGCCACAAAATTGACTACCGCTTAGAAACAAAAATAGCAAAAGACAAATCCGAGTGGGTTATGTATAAAGACGAAGATACCGTCCCCCCAATCGTCACAGAGGAACTATGGGAAAAAGCAAACGCCGTACTTGCAGAGCGAAGCATAAAACAATCTTCCCCCAACAAAACAAGTTATCAAAACAAGTACACATACAGCGGCAAGATTATTTGCGGCGAACATGACCGTCCGTTTCATCACGATATTTACAGGTATCCGTCTGGCAATAAAGAGGTGTGGAGATGTAGAAGTAAAGACGAGTGCAACACCCCTGTAATTTACACCACCGAAGCAGACGCAATCGTTAAAGAAGTTTACGCCCAATATGTACAGGATAAAGACAACATAATAGAAGCCCTTGTTAATATTTATTCCAAAGTGGTAGGTACGTCTAAAGGTGACGAACAACTAAACAAACTTGGGTTGCAAGTAGAAGCCGTCAAAAAGAAAAAAGATAAGCTGTTAAACTTAAACATTGACGGGCGAATATCCGACGAGGAATTTCAAGAACGCAATGACGGGTTTAATAATGAAATTTCTGCCTTGAATGGCAAAATTGCCAAAGTCCATGAAAACGTCAAAAAAAGTAAAGCCCTCACAAAAACAATGGACGAAATCCGCAAGGTGCTACTTGGTGAACTGGATTTTAACAAGGGCTTTAATAATTCGATTGTTGACGCGCTTATTGAACGGATTGAGATTCACAAAACGGCGGTTAAAAATATCCTTGACGTTAAGGTGCAACTAAAGGCAATCGGACAAACCAAGATACTAAGTCTAAAAAAAACAAGCGTACAAGGACAGGTAGGTAGCGTTGCGAACGCTACCTATGCCCTAAAACCCGACACACGAGTTTGCTACCGCCCACACAACCGATAGGTAACAAGGATGTAATCGCGGTCGTGGGCTTGAAATATAATTCCGTTGCCGCGCAAACTTATATACAGCGAAATCCCCGTTGCCGCACTAATTCCCTCGGCGGGAATGTCCGTGGAGTTCTCCAGTGCGAAAAATTCACGCTCCGGCGGAATGGTCGGCGGACGCAACAAGAGCCACAATAAAAACGCCAACCCGCCGATAAACAAAATTGCGGCAATCGCCGCAAATCCCAAAAGTCCAAGAAACACTATGAAAAGAATCCGAAAAACCCTGCTCGCCTCTGCGGACGAATCCATCCACACAAGCCCAAACGCAACCCCCGCGAACGCCGCAACAAGCCCCGCAAACCATAAAATCGCCGCGCCCAAGCCGATTTCCGTCGGGTTCATAAAAAAATACGGGTAGAAATCGAAAATCGGTGTTACGAAAACAAACCAATACCCCACGGGAAAAACCATTGCAGTAAGCGCGTGTTTGTACCGAAGTTTCCCCTTGTCCTCAAAAAATACATAGCTAGAAAGCGCGAAAACGCCCGATAGAAAATGCGTTACAAAGTTCGCGTAGCCGCTGAAAATATTATCCGCATAAGCAAACGGCACCAGCACAAAATTGTAAACCACGCAGGTAACGATAATTGCAATCAGCGCGGCGAAGGATAAATGCCGCAGAAATTCGCAGTCGCGTTTGTAAAGCGCAATCCGTGCCGTAAACGCCGCACCCAACAACAAATTGCTTAACACCGTGAAAAACCGCAACACGCCGATGTCTGCCGAAACCATCAGCCAAACGGCATGAAAAATAATCGCCGCACACAACAGCAAAAATATTTTGTGGAAGATTTCCTTGCGTGAACCGCTCATTAATATACCCCCATCTACCCGCCATCGGCGCAACTTTTAAATTTCGCGCAAATGAAAATGCCCCGCTCCATCGAAAGCATACCCCGAGAGCAAGGCAATTATTGGTAAACTAAAGATTTTCTTCCTGTTCATCCTCGGGCGGTAGTTCCATTGTTTGGAACGCGTCTTCAAATGTGTCGGCGGTTTCGGTTTCTTCGCTTTCGTCCGGTTCGTGCAGGTGGGGTGGGGGAGACGGAACCAGCGGGGGCGGTTCGGCTTTTTTTGCGGCGCGTAGCTGCGACTCTTGAAGTTCGCGGCTGTCGCGGTACATCATTCCTATTTCGCGTTGCTTGATTACGATTGTATCTATGCGGGCGTTTTGGTCGGACGGTTCTTCTTTTTTGCGGCGTGCTTTAACAAAGCTTGGGATTGCCTCGCGCTCGCTGTTGTTGATAAGGATTGTGGAAAACTGTTCGTCTTCGTTAAGTTCTTTGCGGTTTTCCTCAATTATTTTGCGCAGTTGTTCCGCGCCCGCCGCCAAGAACGGTCGCGCCCGAAACTGTAGGCGCATACTGTCGTTTTGGTTTGATTTTGCTACCTTTTTTTTCTGTTCCTCGGCTTCAATTTCTTGCTCCAGCTCTTGTTCAAGGCGGTGATGTTCCAGCTCTTCCTCTATGAAAGCGTGTTCGCGTTCGTCGCGTTCGTCAAGGATTGCCTCAATGGATGCTTTCATGCTGGTTAGCTTTTCCTTGCGCTCCTCGGAAGTTAAATCGGGGTTGGCAAGAATACTCGTCATGGCGTCGCGAGTCCGTTGGATTCGCATTTCTTCGCTTTCACGAGCATACATTTCGTTATCACGCGTTTCGGCGCGAATGCGCATATGCAACTTGCGCATTTCTTTTAGTCGTTCCCTTTTATCCGTCAGCATTGGCAATCTCAATTCCAAGTTCCGCAAGGTGTGCGGCAGTGGCTTCGTTTGGCGCGTTTGTAAGCGGACAAGACGCGTCTTTTACTTTGGGGAATGCTATTACTTCGCGCAGGGAGTCCGCGCCTGTCATAATCATTATTATGCGGTCGAAACCAAGCCCGATTCCGCAGTGGGGCGGCACACCGTATTTTAACGCTTCTAAGAAGTAACCAAAACTTTCTGCCGCGCTGTCTTTGGTGAAGCCCAAGAAATTGAACATTTTGTCTTGCATATCTTGGCGGTGTATGCGAACACTACCGCTACCCAATTCAAATCCGTTAAGCACCAAATCGTATGAACGGGAGCGAACGGCGGCGGGGTCGGTTTCCAAAAGCGGCATATCTTCCTCCACGGGAGACGTGAACGGGTGCGTTGACGCAAAAAATCTTCCGTCGTCGGGCGACCATTCCAGAAGCGGAAATTCCGTCACCCACAGGAAATTAAATCCTTCAAGCGTTAATCCGCGCTTGTTTGCAACCGCAACACGAACCGCGCCCAAGGCTTCGCAAACAATTCTGTTTTCGTCCGCGCAAATAAGAATCAAATCGCCCGCTTTGGCGTTGAATTTTGCGGCAATTTTGCGCAACTGTTCGTCCGTGAAAAATTTGGAAATGGTTGACTTTATCGTGCCGTCTTCGGGCAAGGTAATCCATGCAAGCCCTTTGGCTTTGTGGGTTTTTGCCACTTCAACCAGCGCGTCAATTTGCTTGCGCGGCAAAGTTGCGCAACCTTCGGCGTTAATTCCGCGTACACTTCCGCCGTTTTCCAGTGCGTTCGCAAACACTTGGAAATCTACACCGCGCACCGTTTCGGAAATATCGCACAGTTCCATGCCATAGCGCGTGTCGGGCTTATCCGTGCCAAAACGCTCCATGGACTCCTTCCAAGAAAAGCGCGGGAACTTCTCGGGAAGTTCCACGCCCAGCACTTCCTTAAACATTGTGCCCATCATTTCTTCCGTCATTTTCATGATATCGTCCTCTTCCGCGAAAGACATTTCGATATCTACCTGTGTGAATTCGGGCTGACGGTCTGCGCGTAAATCCTCGTCACGGAAGCACCGCGCAAGCTGAAAATACTTGTCAAAACCCGAAACCATCAAAATTTGCTTCATCTGTTGGGGCGACTGCGGAAGCGCGTAAAAAGAACCCGTGTGCATACGCGATGGCACAAGATAGTCCCTCGCACCCTCGGGTGAACTGTTAATGAGAACAGGCGTTTCAATTTCCAAAAATCCCGCGCCCGAAAGATACTTGCGCAAAGATTGCGCCGCATTATGCCGCAGGGTAAAAATTTGCTGCATTTCGGGGCGGCGCAAATCCATGTAGCGATATTTAAGGCGCGTGTCCATTGCAACGCCTTCATCCGCAACTTGGAACGGCGGAACTTCTGCTTCCGAAAGAACCCGTATTTCGTTTACATCTATTTCAATTGCCCCCGTGGGCATATCTTTGTTCACATTTTCGGGCGTGCGGGCAATAACCTTGCCTGTTGCCGCAACAACAAATTCACCGCGAATGGATTTCGCCAACGCGTAATGCTCAGAATCCTTGCTTACGGCAATTTGCACAATTCCCGTTCTGTCGCGCAGAACGATAAAAATTACGGTTGGCAAATCGCGCTGTTTATTCACCCAGCCCATTACCGTAACTGTTTGCCCAATTAAATTTTCCATAACTTCGCCGCAGTAGTGCGAGCGTTTCATTCCCGCTAAACTTTCCGCCATTTGTAAATTACCCCGTTCTTATAAGAATTTTTCCTAAGAATATTATACATTATTTGGACGCAAAAAAAAGGGGTTTGTGCAAAATACCAAAACCGCTTTAATCACATTTTTACAGTTATATAAAAAATTTGTTTGTAAAATCTACCAAAAGATTGTGTAATGGAAATGTAATATAGGCGCGGTGCGCATTTAACAGGGTTGACGCTGTTTTTTTACAAAAAAATCCGTTAGCGATTTTATTTGGAATTATAGAATCTTACCTATCAGGGCAATCTAACAACGTAACATTCAAGAAACTTTAGTTTGACAATCTTTGTTTTTTTGCTGTAATATGGAATTAACATATTATTTTGCACGAGGCGGTTCGCGGAACCTGTTTCGCGGTATTGCGTTGCAAAAAATATAAAAAAAAGGGAGAGAATTTTATGCATCAAAGTAAGACCAAACGCGCAATTGCGTTGTTCGTGGCCATTATGATGGCTTCCTTGTTTTCTGCGGTAATGGTTTCTGCCGCACAGGCAACATTCAGCCTTGGTGATTTTAACGCCCCGCATAACTGGGCACCCGGCTGGAATACCGATGGTAGAGACTACGGCACATATCCTTTGCAAATGGAAACTTTGCAAGCTGCAACACACCTTGTGCTGGAACTGTCCGGCAACCCCGACAGTGAACTTGAAGTAATTATGCACAGCAATGGTAACAACTGGGGATGGCAACAAAGACCCGTTTGGGACCCTGCCGATTCAGAAGGGTACTACACCGCTGTTATAGATTTATCTACCATACCCGAGTGGGCTAACTTTGTAAGCGAAGGCCCTGCACTTTTAGGCATTGGCGGAATGGGCGGAATGGAGCATTTGCTTGACAATGCATACCTGATACTTGAAGGCGGCGCACCCGCAGAAGAACCCGCTGTAACAGAAGTACCTGCAACTCCTGACCCAATTGAAACTCCTGACCCAATCGTTCCCGTACCTATTACAACTCCGCTTCCTGCAGCAGGTGAGTCTGTTCTCCAGCTTACACTTGGCAGCACAGCTTACACATTAAACGGCGCAAGCGGCGCACTTGAAGTTGCACCCGCAAGCGTTGGCGGCAGAACAATGGTTCCTTTCCGCTTCATTGGCGAAACCCTTGGTGCGCAAATTGGCTGGGATGCGCCAACACAAACAGCTTCCTTTACACTTGACGGAAACACCACAAATGTAAGAATCGGTCAACGCTTGTATGACGGTGGCGTTTACATGGGTACACCCGTTATCGAAGGCGGCAGAACCCTTGTTCCCGTGCGTTTCGTTTCCGCTTCCATGGGCGCAGAAGTTGACTGGGTTCCCCCCGGAACAGTAATCGTAACATTCGGCGGCGAAGCGGCAAACGTTACTCCTCCTGTAGCACCTCCCGTTGACGACGTTGTAGAAGAAGATTGCTGTGACGAATGCGAATTAGAAGACGAAACGGCAGACGAAAACGGCGCGGACGAAGCAACCGACGAAAACGGTGCAGATGACGCAGACGAACTTATCGCACTTCCTTTCACATTTGATATTTCCGCAGCTTTCCTTGCATCTATCGCAGATGAAGAAGCAGCAGGACTCCAATTCGGTTTTGGCGGACACCAAGCAAGCGCACGTTATGAAGGCGGCGCAATCATCGTTTACGACCGCGGCAACGACGCACATCCCGGCTGGCAAGGTCTTGACATTATGCTTGAAGCATTTGACATTTCCGCAGGCGGTCAATACAGATTGACCGTTGAAGGTACAGGTGACGGCGCGCAACTTGGTCTTGAATGGCCGCTTGACGGCGCACCTTGGGACGCAGGCCGTGTAAACGGTTCAGGCGGCTCTGTAAGCATGACATTCTCAGGCAACCCCGCAGATACACCGGGCATGACAGTTGCACCCGGCCAAAACAACGGCGGTTGGAGAATCCGTGTAAACGCTCGCTCTGAAGAGGGTGTAAATGTTGGCGATTTGAATATCACCGCTATCAGACTTGAGCGCGCTTCCTAATTAAAATTTGTATCAAAAATCCCGCCGTTGGTTATTGACCTCGGCGGGTTTTTTTGATATCATTACAGAGTTGTTGTAAATTGGCGCCATGGCCAAGTGGTAAGGCAGAGGTTTGCAAAACCTTTACTCCCCGGTTCAAATCCGGGTGGTGCCTGTACATATTTTAAAGTTATTTGTGCAAAATAAGTTCATGAAAAATTTAAAGATTAGGGCAATCGGACTGGTTGTTGGTTTTGCCAACGGACTTTTTGGTGCGGGCGGCGGAAGTTTGCTTGTACCCGCGATGCAAAAGTTTATGGGGCTTGAAACGAAGAAATCGCACGCTACTACGCTCGCTGTTATTTTGCCGCTGTCGGTGATTAGTGCGGGGATTTATATTTGGGGCGTGGAGTTGGATTGGAAAATTGTGATGCTGGTTTCTGCGGGCGGAATTTGCGGCGGAGTTATCGGCGCGAAGTTGTTAAATAAACTTGCCGGATGGTGGCTGAATATTTTGTTCGGCTTGTTTCTTGCGGCGGGTGCGATTAGGATGCTTTTCTCATGATGTATGTTTTGGTAGGGCTTGCGGCGGGCATTGTAAGCGGCATGGGCATAGGCGGCGGCGCGATTTTGATTCCCGCATTGACAATCTTTTTGGATATCGGGCAACAGAAGGCGCAAAATATTAACCTTTTATATTTTTTGCCCACCGCGCTTTTTGCAATTTTTGTTCACAAGAAAAACGGTAACATCGAAAAAAAAGGGCTTCCCGCTTTGATTCTTTGGGGGATACCCGGCGCGATTGCAGGTGCGTTAATAGCCGTAAACATTGACGCAAATTATCTGCGAAAAGGTTTTGCCGTCTTTTTGCTTTGCATGGCGGCGTATGAACTAACGAAAGGATATAAAAAATGGAAATCTCAGCGTTTGAATCACTCAAAAACGAGTTTAGAAAATCCGATACAGACAGGAAAATCGCAATCTATGTAGATGCCGAAGGTCTTACACAGCACCAATACAAGGAGCTGTTGCAAATGTTTCCGCTACACGACCTTAATAAACTTGAAGCGGCATTGTCATAACTCTGTTGACACTGCGTGCCTGCCGCTGTAAAATTTATCAGGTTTTAAATTTTAGCTGCGGAGAGATAATTGTGAATACACTAACAGGCAAATCAAATGTGTTTTTTTTAACCGCAACAGCGGTGCTGATTGCAATAGGCACCGTCATACCAATGTTTGCGCCGCGTGTCGTAATTGAGCCTGCGTCCTACACATTGGCAAGCCACGTTGCAATTTTTATTGCAATGTTTATTTCGCCCAAGGTTGCCGTTGGCGTTGCTGTCGGTACTACCCTTGGGTTTTTATTTGCGGGCTTTCCGCCCGCCATTGTGTTACGCGCCATGACGCACGTTTTTTGGGCGTTTCCCGGTGCGCTGTATCTGGCGCGTATCGACAAATTCAACATCTCATTTCTAAAACTACGTGCCTTTTCGTTCGTTGTCGGCGTTGTTCACGCACTTTTGGAAGTTATTGTGGTTGTGCTGTTCTTCTTCGGCACGGGATTTCCCGAAGGCCAAGGCCTCGGCTGGGTTTTCCTGTTCATAGGAGTCGGCACGGTAATTCACAGCATGGTTGACCTCGAAATTGCAAACGTAGTGCGCCACGCACTACAGACTCAAAAATCCTACAGAGATTTAGCGGGGAATAAGTGAAAAGAAAGACCTCGGGGTTCCACCCCGAACCCCGGAAACTTTTGAAAAAGTTTCATCAAAACTTTAACTAAAAACCGCGCATTCGCGCGGTTTTTGATTTTCGATACAGTTTATCTCTAGTCAAAATTTAAAGTTTTTGTTCAAACTTTTTTCAAAAGGTTTGCGCACGTCCGGCGTAAGCCGGTGCCGCGCCAGCGGCAGGCCGCCCGGCCAGCACGCGAAGCGTGCGAGAGGGGGGTGTGGGGGAGGTGCCGTTCGCGGTAAACCGC